>NZ_JADYVY010000030.1:0-51623 GCF_020194215.1 Bradyrhizobium sp. BRP20
TTTTCCTGCATCGCAGGGCATGGCCGGCGATGTTGCCATCTTGCTCAATTGGGTGACCCAGTACGTGCCTCCGAGGCTACCCGTCGCCGCGCCGGTCGTGGCCGACATCGTTAGCCGCCCTGCAATGTCCCCATCGGCCGTCGCCATTGCACCAAGTCCATCGTCCACTTCGGGGAGCGCACCAGACGGTGTGGAACTCGCGTACGAGACCGTCGAATGGTCGCCGCCGGAAGGCGCCCGCCTTACCGATGCGCTCTATGAGGAATACGGATTGCAGTCGATCCGTATTCCCGGATCGTTCGCGCATCCGACCGAGCTCGTACAGTCCGCGGCGATGGCGTCCGTTGCGCCACCGAAGCCGTCCTACCGTCCGCACCTGCCTTCAAATCTCCTGTCAGATGGAGTTCTCTCGGACGCCCAGATCGAGAGCGTCATTTATGCCGGCGAGGCGCATTCCGAATTTCTCGCGGGCTCCTGGACGGTCGACACGACCTTTGATGTTGTGGCCGCCGCGCGCGACGACGCTAAGAATGCCGTCCGCTTTCGCCGCGGCTGGTTCTTGGGCGATGGCACCGGGGCGGGCAAGGGGCGGCAGGTCGCGGGGATCCTGCTCGACAACTGGCTCAAGGGCCGCCGCCGTGCGCTCTGGATCAGCAAATCCGACAAGCTGATCGAAGATGCCCAGCGCGACTGGTCCGCGCTCGGCATGGAGCGACTGCTCGTTACGCCTCTGTCCCGGTTTCGCCAGGGCACATCGATCCGGCTTTCGAAAGGCATCCTTTTTGCGACCTACGCCACGCTACGCACCGACGAGCGTGGCGAAAAGCTTTCGCGTGTCAGGCAGATCGTTGAATGGTTGGGCTCCGACTTCGATGGAGTGATCGTCTTCGACGAGAGCCATGCCATGCAGAATGCGGTCGGCGGCAAGGGCAAGCGCGGCGACCAAGCGGCCTCTCAGCAGGGGCGGGCGGGCCTGAGGCTCCAGCACGCCTTGCCCAATGCACGCGTGGTTTATGTGTCGGCGACGGGCGCGACCACGGTCCACAACCTCGCTTATGCGCAACGCCTCGGACTTTGGGGCGGTGCCGATTTCCCATTCGCCACACGCGCCGAATTCGTCGAGGCAATCGAGGAGGGTGGGGTCGCAGCGATGGAGGTGCTGGCGCGCGACCTCAAGGCGCTCGGTCTCTACGCTGCCCGCTCATTGTCTTATGAGGGCGTCGAGTACGAGCTCGTCGAGCACCAGCTTACGCCGGAACAGGTTCGCATCTACGACGCCTATGCCAATGCGTTCAGCATCATCCATAACAATCTCGACGCGGCGATGCGGGCCGCCAACATCACCGGCGAAACCGGAACGCTGAACGGGCAGGCAAAATCCGAGGCCCGATCCGCCTTCGAGAGCGCCAAGCAGCGCTTCTTCGGTCATCTGCTGACCTCGATGAAGACGCCGTCGCTCATCCAATTGATCGACCGCGATCTCGACGCCGGCCATGCCGCTGTCATCCAGATTGTTTCGACGGGCGAAGCGCTGATGGAGCGCCGGCTCGCCGAGATCACCGAAGACTGGGGCGATGTTCAGGTCGACATCACCCCACGCGAGTATGTGCTCGACTATCTCGCCCATTCCTTCCCGGTCCAGCTCTACGAGCCCTTTACCGACTCGGAGGGCAATCTCTGCTCCCGGCCTGTCTATCGTGATGGCCAGCCGGTAGAGAGCCGGGAGGCCGTAGCACGGCGCGGCCGCCTCATCGAGAAACTCGCCTCGCTGCCTCCGGTACCCGGCGCGCTGGATCAAATCGTGCAGCGCTTCGGCACCGACATGGTTGCCGAAGTGACCGGCCGCTCGCGGCGCATCATTCGCAAGGGCGACCGGCTGGTGGTCGAAAACCGAGCCGGTTCGGCCAATCTCGCTGAGACGTCGGCCTTCATGGACGACATCAAGCGCATCCTCGTGTTCTCCGATGCAGGCGGTACGGGAAGGAGCTACCATGCCGAACTGTCGGCCCGGAATCGCCGCTTGCGGGTCCATTATTTGCTTGAGCCCGGCTGGAAGGCGGATGCTGCGATCCAGGGGCTCGGCCGGACCAACCGGACCAATCAGGCGCAGCCGCCGCTGTTCCGGCCCATTGCGACCGACGTGAAGGCGGAAAAGCGCTTCCTCAGCACCATTGCGCGGCGGCTCGATACATTGGGAGCCATTACGCGCGGCCAGCGTCAGACCGGAGGGCAGGGGCTGTTCCGGCCCGAGGACAATCTCGAAAGCCAGTATGGGCGTGACGCTTTGCGTCAACTCTACACGCTGTTGGTGCGTGGCAAGGTCGAAGGCTGCTCGCTCGAGCGGTTTGAGGATGCGACCGGCCTGAAACTGACGGATGCCAATGGGCTCAGGGATGACCTGCCGCCGATCACGACCTTCCTGAACAGGTTGTTAGCGCTCACTATCGACCTGCAGAATGTCCTGTTCACTGCCTTCGAGCAGCTCTTGACCGGTCGGATCGAGGGCGCTGTCGCGTCGGGCACCTACGACCTCGGTCTGGAAACGCTCCGTGCCGAAAGCTTTGTCGTCAGCGGCCGGCGGACGATCTATGTCCATCCGCGGACAGGCGCTGAGACGCGGCTGCTCACCATCGCCCAGCGCCAGCGTAACCACCCTGTTGGCTTGGATGACGCCCTTGCTCGTCTTTCCAATCATGCAGTCCTGCTGATCAACGAGCGCTCGGGACGGGCCGCCGTGCAGGTTCCGGCCCCGAGCATCATGCTCGACGACGGCGAGATCGAGCGCCGCGTCCGCCTGATCCGGCCTATGGAGCAGCACCAGGTCCCCTTGAACATGATGGCGGAGAGCCATTGGGTTGAAGCGGATCGCGAACGTTTTGCCGCGTCCTGGCTGGCGGAGCTCGCCGAGGTGCCTGATTTCACGGAAAGCACGATCCACGTCGTTGCGGGACTGCTGCTACCAATCTGGAAGCGATTACCGAACGAATCGACCCGCGTCTATCGGCTCCAGACCGATGCGGGCGAACGCATCATCGGGCGCAAGGTTTCTGCCGCGTGGGTCGCAAGCGTCCTTGCGACGGACGCGCCTTCACTGACGCCGGGCGCTGCCTTTGCCGCGCTGATGGGGGGACGGGCTGTTATCGATCTTGCGGAGGGGCTCCAGCTTCGCCGCGTCCGGGTGATGGGTGCATATCGCATCGAGCTGTCGGGATTCAACGACATAATGCGCGATCGCCTCCGTGCTTACGGCCTCTTTGGGGAGATCATCTCCTGGAGGCTGCGGATGTTCGTGCCCACGGACGCGAGCGGCGTCGAGGTCCTGTCGAAAGTGCTCGACACTTATCCGGTAGCGCGCATCAGTGAGCGGGAGGCCGCGTGATGTCCCCCGCGCCTTGCGAACTGGCACGCCGCCTCGCGCGCGAGGCCGAAGCAGTGTGCCGATACTATCTCTCCAATGGCAAGCGGGCGGGGCGGTACTGGGTGGTCGGCGACGTTCACAACACGCCGGGCCGCTCGTTGTTCGTGCGGCTGCACGAATCGCCGAAGGGGCCCGCCGGCAAGTGGACCGATGCTGCGACCGGAGAGCATGGCGATCTCCTCGACATTATCCGCGAAACTATGGCGTTGCGAGACTTTCGCGAGGTCGCCGAGGAAGCGAGGCGGTTTCTAAAGCTGCCTCGTTCAGAGCCGCAATTCGCTCCGAAAACCATTCGTCCAGTCGTGCCGGCCGGATCGCAGGAAGCCGCCCGTCGGCTCTTTGCGATATCCAGCCCGATTGAAGGGACGTTAGCCGAGACATACTTGCAGCGTCGCGGAATAAGCCAAATCCACCATGGCGGTAGCCTGCGCTTCCACCCACATTGCTACTACCGACCGGACAAGCATTTGCCGACTGAAACCTGGCCGGCGATGATAGGTTCTGTCACGGACCTCGAGGGACGGATCACCGGCGTGCATCGCACCTGGCTAGATCCACACGGCTTTGATCGCGTGCGGCTCGGCAAGGCCCCGATCGACACGCCACGACGGGCCATGGGCGACCTGCTTGGTAACGCCGTTCGCTTCGGCGTGGTGGACGACGTGCTCGCTGCGGGCGAGGGGATCGAGACCATGCTGTCGCTGCGTTATGTACTGCCGACCTTGCCCATGACTGCTGCTCTCTCGGCCAATCACCTCTCAGCCATGTTGCTGCCGTCTGGCCTACGCCGACTCTATATCGCCCGTGACACAGACGCCGCCGGAGATGCCGTACAGGCTATTCTCACCCAGCGCGCAGAAGCCGCCGGCATTGAAGCGATCACATTGTCGCCCCGGCTGGGCGACTTCAATGAAGATCTGCACATCTTCGGCCGCGAGGCCCTCCGAGCAGCATTGCTATTTCAACTCGTACCGGAGGACGTCGTCCGATTCCTACATTCGTCGATGGCGACCGCGGAATAGCCCCGGCAATTCGATGGCGTCGACAGGCCGGTCGGTGCGGCCACTGCCGGAAGAGGACGCGACCACGGCCTTCTAGAGGGCGATCGGACGGCAAGCGGTTCGGGCCGGCAATGGCTGCGTCCGGCTATTTTCCGCCGCGCGCGGGCGACGAGAAGACACATGAGCCATCTGGCGAGCGCGCTTTGCATCGCGAAGCAAAATAGCCGGCCTCCGCCATCCTCCGCTGCGCTTCGGCCCTCCGCTCTGCTCCGGGTTCTGGCCCTCCCGCCTGCCGTCTGAGTGATCGCCACGAAGGCCGCGATGGACGCGGCCGATCCGACAAGGACCTCTCTCATGGCCGACCATGACGACATCGAACCGCCGCACGCCACGTCTCCAACCGACCATGCCCTTACCGAATTGCAGCTCTTCGGTTACCGCCCCTTCGACGACCAGCCCGATCCACGGCCGCTTCCCGAGGGCAGGATCATTGCCGGTGCCGTCGCTGACATCTTCGATGCTCTGGTCGCCACGTTGAGCGACACGCGGCTCGAGCCGGACCTCAACGATCTGCTCTGGTCGACTGTCAACCTGTTCCATCGTGCCGTCGACCGCATCGGTCGCCAACTCGACGACAACGAACAGGCGCAACAGAAGAGCCAACGCGAGCAGAATGGCTCCGAGGTTCGATCAGTCGAACTCGAGCGCTTGACGGCCGAAGGCATCACCTTGATCGAGCGCCGCAACTGCCTGGAGCTCTTCCGCGACCAGGCCATCGAACGCTTTGAGACTCACACCGGATCGTCCTGGCGCCCTCGATCGGGATCACTGGTGAATCACCGCACGCTGACCGCAGCAATGATCGACTCCCGCGAATTCATCGCAGCCAAGCGTCGCGCTGAAACCGAGGTCATACTTCCCGCTGGGCCGAAGATCGCGCTCACCGGAGGGCTCGACTTCAACGACCATCGTCTGATCTGGGATTGCCTCGACAAGGTCCACGCCAAGCATCCGGACATGGTCCTGCTCCACGGCGGCTCACCGAAGGGGGCTGAGTTGATCGCCTCCAAATGGGCGACCAATCGCAAGGTGCCTCAAATCGCCTTCAAGCCCGACTGGACGAAGCACGCCAAGGCGGCGCCGTTCAAGCGCAACGACGTCATGCTCGAACTCCTGCCGATTGGTGTCATGCATTTCCCGGGCACGGGAATCCAGGACAACCTGGCGGACAAGGCGAAACGGCTCGGCATCCCCATCTGGAGGTTCGGCGGCGCGTGAGCGCTGTCTTCTCGCCTCCAAGTCATCAGAGCGGAGTTGTATACGCCGCAACTCTGCCTGGTTTCGACCCTATGTCCAGGTTGCGCCGTGGTGGTGGTGGAAGGCGCAATCGGTAGATCTATGCACATGGAGCCACCACCATGCTCGCCATTGGGCTTGTTCTCAACACACTCGGCATCGGCTTGTTCTGCTGGGCGATCTTTGCGCTCGCTGTGTATGCCCTGCCGTTTTTCGTCGCGCTGACTCTCGGGATCACGGCGTTTCAGAGCGGCGCTGGCGTGGTCGGCGCGCTGCTTATCGGAACGGCGGGTGGCGCGTTGACGCTTGCCGCCGGTCAAGCCGCCGCCGCCATTACTCGGTCCTTGACCTTGCGCATCGCCATCGCGACCGCATTTGCTGTCCCCGCTGCCGTCGCCGGCTATCATGTGGCATTCGCCCTGTCCCGGATCGGGACGACGTCGCTGGCTTGGCGTGAGATCTTCGCTTGCCTGGGCGCGATCTGTGTTGGCGGCACAGCATGGACACGCTTGACGGTTTTTGCGGAGCCCCGCCCGTTCGAAGTGGCTGGGATGGTGGAGAATCCGTCAACCTCAATTCTTCCGGCCGCCACGCGCGAGCGATGACCATTCACCGCCCTCGTCATCGGGCAGGTTCGCGTAGATCGGCGCATCGAAGGAGGGATGATCGAAACCCAAGTGGGGAGGGGCAGACCTGCTCGGAGCGCCTCGACCAGGTCGCCCCATTTCTGCCGGGCCCACTAAAGCTGCGGCGGAGCGGCGATGTCTCGATCGTTTCTTCGGAGACGATACCGCCCTTTGCAGGAGATTGTTTCTCTTTCCGCGCTGAATCGTTCCGACCTCTTGTTCATCAAAGCCGAGTTAGCCACGCTTCTCCAGAGATTGTGGTTCAGCACGCGGACGCACGTGGCCTCGTTGATGGCTTGATCTGGCCGAAGACCGGCTTCGCCTCGATCGTCTGAGCCGCAACGTCGTTGATGCGACTTTCTTCCCCTGGGCTTCGCCCATTCCTCGCGAGACAAGAAAGTCGCCACAACGGCGTCCTCCGCTGCGCTTCGGCCCGCGAGCGGGTGCGTCGCCGATCGTCTTCGGCCTGCAGATCGCCATCGAGGCCGTGGTGGTCGCGGGCTCGAAACACAACAGGAGTAGTGACATGGCTAACATCGGTTCTTTCAAGAAGGTCGGCAACGAGTTCCAGGGCGAGATCGTGACCCTGAGCCTGAAGGCCAAGGGCGTCCGCATCGTCGCCGAGACCAACCGCTCCAACGACAACGCTCCCAGCCACCGCATCTATGTGGGTCGCGCGGAGATCGGCGCGGCCTGGTCGAAGCGCTCCGAAGAGGGCCGCGACTACCTTTCGCTCAAGCTCGATGACCCCTCGTTCAACGCGCCGATCTACGCGAACTTGTTCGACGACGAAGGCGGTGAAGGCTACACGCTCCTCTGGTCGCGGCCGCGCAAAACCGGCGAGTAAGAGCGCCCCACCAAGCCCCGTCCGGTCCGCCGGGCGGGGCTTCTCATTCTCCCGGGCATGAGTGAGCGATAAAGGGCCGCCGGATCGAGCGGCTCGACATTCAATTATTCGGCCTGCCCCCGAGTCCTTTTCTTGGCGCTTGCGGACGGGCGCGTGAGCAGATCGGCGGCCTCAACACCAAGGCTGCGCGCGAGCCGATCGACAACGTCGATACCTGCCGCATAAACGCTTCGCTCGAGTGCGCTGATGTAAGTGCGGTCGATTTCAGCACGATGAGCCAATTCCTCCTGTGACAAGCCACGGGCCTGCCGGAGCTTCCGCAAATTAATTGCAAGTATCTCGCGTATATCCATACGCGAGAGGGCATGTCCTTGAAGAGTATTTCACCACGGAGTATTCTCGACAAAACGCGATCCGGACGGCTCCCGCGACAATTTTGGCGCTTCTGCTCCTTCCTGCCCGCGTGTTAGAAATTGTCTAAACTAAGGCGTGGAGACTTATGAGGAAGCCGCCGCTCGACCCAGACGTCGCCGACGCTGCGCCGGCAGATCAAATTCTCACTGTCTACGATGAGCAGCATGTCGTGACCTACATGCGCCTTCTGCAGGCCGAAAGCCAAGGGGCTGACTGGATGGAAGTCGCTCGAGTGGTGCTGCATATCGATCCGGTGCGGGAGCCGGACCGTGCGCGAAGCGCATATCAGAGTCATCTCGCGCGCGCCAAATGGGTGACCGAGCAGGGACGCCTCTTGCGCGGCACCGGCTCAAAATAGAAGAAAGCCGCCGGCTGCCGACTTGCCGGCAGAACTATTTTCTTTGGCTGACCGGTGGTCATTCCAGTGCACCACGTGGTGCCAAACTAGGGGCTTCCTACAACCGCCTCGTTCATACCTATTGCGGCGCAATCGTTGTTAGCAGCGTGCAATGGGGCGGAAGCAATGCCTGAATTCGACTGGCGGTCGCCGGAATCCTACAAGAGCCTACAAGACGCCGAAATCACCGACATCGCCTGGGAATGTCTCCGCCGCAACGCCGACTATCGGCGTGAGTACGAAGCGATGATCGCAAGCAGCCCAGATGGTGCAGTGACCGAGGAATTCAGGAGGAGGTGGGGCATCTGCTTTCGCCCATGACCCGCAGCGGTCGTTCGACGAGCAGACGATTTTTTGGGCGCCTGAGGTTCTAGCGGCGGTCGTTCCGGTCAAGATTACTTGGGCCACCGATCGCAGTTCAGTGCCTCAACCGCTGCTTGACTTTGCAGCGGGTCAGGTGCGCCGCGCTGTCGACGGCTGGCATGCCGTGCTGCGCATCGGTGCGATAGATCACCGTGTCTGGTCCAAAGAGCCGCCGGTGCTCGGCGCGTCATACGCAGCCGAATTGCCGTTTGATGGCGATTTCGACGCGCGTGCGTATGCAGCGCGCCGGCTGTGGCGCGCGATCAGTGGACGCGCGCCAGGTCCTGGCTTTCATCAACTGTCGAAACAGCGGCGCGAGCGCTTGAGGGCTGCGATCCGTGCGCTCGACGCGCACGGCGCGGGCGCAAGCTATCGCGTCATCGCAGAAGTACTGTTCGGCAAGAAGCGCGTCCCCGATCGCGCTTGGAAGACGCATGATCTGCGCAATCGAACGATACGCTTGGTACAAGCCGGGCTTGCGTTGATGCGCGGAGGTTACCGCAAACTTCTGCGGCCCGGGCGCAAGGACGAGTAGCCCTTCCACTCGGGGTATCGAAAATCGTACCCTCAACATTCAGCATCCCCCTCCGAGATCCTGCTTCTCCATGATGACCGCACACACGCCGGCCTAGCCAGGCGTGGTGCGCTGTCCTCCTGGAGTTCTCAAATGCCCGATCCGATGGCCGGTCTTCCCCCGCGATTCCTGCGTACACCTGAGGCGGCGCGTTACCTTGGCCTGTCCGGTCGCACGCTGGAGAAGCACCGCACGTACGGTACTGGACCGACATATCGGAAGATCGGCGGACGTGTCGTGTACGCCGTCGATGACCTGAAAGCGTGGGCCGACCGGGGCGCCAAGACGTCGACATCGGATCCCGGCAAGGGGACCGTGCTGCCCGCCAAGAAGCATCCCGCGCTGCGCCCGTATGCGGGCCAGGAACGTCGCTGACCGCCTTGCGAGAGCAGTGACTATGCGGCGCAAACACCATTCCCCGAGCGCGACCAGCTTGAGCTCTTTCGGGCGCTGCCCGGCGATCTCGCGCCCCGAGATGCGCAGGATCTGATGGCCTATCCGTTCTTCTCGCTCGCTAAGACGAAGCGGATCGTGCCGATCGATTTCCGTGCCGGCGCGATTGCAATTCGGGTCGAAGCGGTGCCGGAACACGGCTTGGCGACCATCTGGGATGCAGACGTTCTGATTTGGGCTGCGTCTCAAATCGTCGAAGCTCGTGACGCAGGCCTGAAGACGTCGCGCCTGATGGCTGCAACGCCATACGAGCTTCTGACGTTCGTCGGACGCGGCACCAGCGCGCGCGACTATGATCGCCTGAAGGCGGGCCTCGACAGACTTCAGTCAACGACGGTGCTGACGTCGATCCGCCAGCCGGCAGAGCGGCGACGGCATCGTTTTTCCTGGATCAATGAGTGGAAGGAGACGGCCGATGCAAATGGCCGTCCATTTGGGCTCGAATTGATCCTGCCAGACTGGTTCTATGCCGGCGTCATCGATGACGCACTCGTGCTGACGATCGACCGTGCATATTTCGATCTGACGGGCGGACTCGAGCGGTGGCTTTACCGCCTTGTACGCAAGCACGGCGGTCGGCAGGACGGCGGCTGGAGCTTTGACCTTGTGCACCTCCATGCCAAGTCGGGCATCCTCTCGCCGCTCAAGCATTTTGCGTACGACATACGTCAGATCGTCCAGCGTCAGACATTGCCGGGCTATCAGCTCGTGCTCACGCGCGATCCTGATGGCACCGAGCGGCTGAACTTCGCGCCAACGTCTGTTCATCCCTTAACGGCACGCCTGCGTCGGCGCGGTCTCATCCCAAATTCGGAGGACAACCTGTGAATCAGCTCGTGCTATCGAGGACCGCAACCCTCGTGCTATCGGGGACCCGATCCTCGTGCTATCGGGGACCAGAATCGAGATTAAGAGATTGTTTCTCCTCGCTTTCCGGCCGCTCTAACTTTACTAACCAGAAATCCTTCGGATTTCTTCTAACGCACCAGGCCGAAAACTGCGTTGGAGGCGACCGGCAGCTGCAGGCCGCCAGTCCTGTTTGGCTCTCCAAGTCGCATACGCTTTTAGTCGAACGCCACGCTCACGGCTGGCAGCTCCAGCGTCGGGGAGCTGCGGTATGAGCGATCTCACGGAAGTGGAAGTGTTGTGGCTCGAGAAGCGCATCGAAAACCGCATTCGGTTCGGTCGTATCGTCAAGGAACGGAAGCTTGATCGCCATCGGCGTGTCCTGTCATTTGCGCCCGGCAGCATCTTTGCCTTCGTCCGTTGGACCTCCAACGACTTTGGGACGATCATTTCGCGCATCGACATTTTGCGCGCGGTCGCACCGGGACAGCGCTGTTCGACTGTACCGTATGTGACACCCGGCGGTGAGATTCTGCTGCGGCTTTCAGGCTGGCCGAAGGTCGAGCGCGTGCTCCAGATAATCGATGCCATTGAGGCACTCGGCATCGATCCAACTGATGTCGCGCCTGATCATTGGCATCACGTTCATAACCGCCTGTCCGTCAACGAAAACCCGCGCCCGTATACGAAAGCACGCCACCAGGCCTGGCTCTATCGTCAAAAGGTGATGCGATGACGGGCCGCCTCATGATGCTGGCCGTGACGATTGGGGTCGCTGCTGCGCTCATCGCGACGATCGTGCTGGAGCCGTTTCCGTTTTACATCTGGAACGCGTCTGCGAGCGTGCCGATCGGTCTCTACCGGCTCCGGCCGGCGGACCAATTCCAGGTCACTGAATTGGTCGCCGTACAGCCGCCGGAGCCGCTCGCGACCTTCCTCGACCTTAACGGCTATTTGCCCATTGGCGTCCCGATGCTGAAGCGCGTGCTTGCCCTTCCGGGGCAAAGCGTTTGCAGAACCGGCCTCATGATTTCAGTCGACGATGTCGCGGTGGGCGAGGCGAAGGATCGCGACGGACGCGGGCGGCCATTGCCGAAATGGGAGGGCTGCCGCGTCCTCGGCGACGGCGAGCTGTTCCTAATGAACTGGCAGTCCGACGACTCCCTGGATGGCCGATATTTTGGATTCTTGCCTGCGTCAGCGGTGATCGGCCGTGCGCTGCCCGTGTGGACGTGGGAGGAGTGATCGTGCGTATTCGGCGTGTTCTGCTCGCCGTTCCCGTGTTCGATCGATTGCGGGATCATTCCTCCGTCTCGTTCGATGTCTGCAAGGCTGGCGCGCGCAGCGGCACTCCGGGACGGCCGAAGGGCTGGCGCGAACCAGCTTTACCCTGGACGGGGGGGAGCACGGCGGCATGCTTGGGTCGGCCGGGCACGGGTGTTTGGGTTGTCGTTTCGCTGCTGCTCTTCTGCCCTGTGCCGCTCGGAGCCGCCGTCGCCGAGAGTGGAGCGTCCGCTGTTCGAGTGGTCACTCAAACGAGCGAACCATTTGCAGGCCTCGTCGATGAAACCTCAAAGCGCTTTTCAATTCCGATGAACTGGATCGGTTCGGTCATCAACATCGAAAGCGCCGGAGACGTGCACGCCAGGTCGCCCAGAGGCGCAATGGGCCTGATGCAGATCATGCCGGCGACCTGGGTGGAACTCCGCGAGCGCTACAATCTCGGGAACGACCCCTACGACCCGCACGACAACATTCTGGCCGGCACGGCGTACTTGCGCGAACTGCTCGATCGGTATGGCTCGCCTGGCGTGTTTGCTGCGTACAACGCGGGACCATCTCGCTATGAAGAGCATCTCGCAGGCGGCTCTCTGCCAGACGAGACGCGAGCATACGTCGCAAAGCTTGCAAATCTGCTTGCCATTGAACTGCCGCCGAGATGGACGTCCAGCGGACAGTCACCAGCAGCTGCGACGCTATTCGTCACACGATCCGATCTGGTGAAACCGCGCGATCGGTTGCTGGCGCTCGTGCCGTCGAGCGGTGTCACGACCGCAATCTCGGCACCCGATGTTTCGCACATGGTCCCCCGGCCTATTGGCATGTTCGTCCCTCGATCGGATTCGGGGTCATCGCAATGACCAGGTGTGCTTGTTCGCAAGCTGATGGCGTATGGGCGATGCCTTCGGCCCGCGCTCTACTCGTCGCTTCGCTCCTCACCGAGCCACCCTTCGGGTGTCTCGGCCCTTCGGGTAACGATCGCTATCGCAAGCACTCGGAAGCAGTGGAGGCTTCGCGAGTTGGCTGCCAAGTCGCGGTGGCTCTTTCGGGAACCGACGACCGGGAGACGACGACGGCAGGACGGCGAGATAAAAGGGGCTCGCCGGTCGAACCGCAAGCCATTGACATGGCTTGGGTTCCGGCGTGCCGGTCGGTCGGGGCGCGTGCCGCGCCTTGCATTTTGTTTAATGCAATCAAAGGCGTTTTCGGCACCGTGCGTGCTTTTGGTGCCTGGGAGGCCCTTCCGTGAGCGTGGGCGACAGCGACCTGCGCATTCGGCCTGGGCGCATCCGCAGTACCCGAGCGCCTAAGCCGAAGAGCTTTTTCAACCAGGTGCTGCGGGCGGCGAAGAAGGCAGGACACACCTCGGGGCAGGGCGCAGCTGGCAGGCGTGCTGCGGCCTATGGGCGCTCGACGTTTGGCCGCGGCCGGCTCGCCTTTGGCCGCGCTAGATTGTTCAGCCCGACGCGGCGTGTCATGGTGAAGGCGCGCGTTGTTCGTCACAAGGGACGAGCGTTCCGTTCAGCGCCGATGACCGCCCACCTCTCATATCTGAAGCGCGATGGCGTGGCCCGGAATGGTGAGCGGGCTGAGATGTTCGATGCCCGCGGCGACCGTGCCGACAGCGCGGCTTTCGCAGAACGGTGCCAGGATGACCGGCATCATTTTAGGTTCATCGTGTCGCCAGAGGATGCCGGCGATATGACCGACTTGAAGGCCTTCACCCGCGATCTCGCCAGGCAGATGGAAATCGACCTTGGTACGCGGATCGATTGGGTGGCTGTCGATCATTGGAATACCGACAACCCTCACGTCCATCTTCTCGTTCGGGGAGTCGATGAGGAAGGGGCGGATCTCGTGATCTCCCGCGACTACATCAGCCAGGGCCTGCGCTCACGCGCCGAGGAACTGGTCGCCATCGAACTGGGTCCAAAACCGGAGCACGAGATCCGCAATTCGCTGGAGAAGGAAGTTACGGCGGAACGATGGACGCGGCTCGACCGGGAGATTCGGTTGGCGGCAGATGAGACTGGCTCGATCGATCTTCGCCCGGAGAATCCCGGTAAGTCCGATCCCGAGATCCGGCGCCTGATGGTTGGTCGCCTTCAACACTTGGAGAAGATGGGCCTTGCCGCACCCGCCGCGCCAGGGGAATGGATGGTCGGGCTCGAGGCCGAGCGTAGCTTGCGCGACCTCGGTATGCGCGGCGGCATCATCAAGACAATGCACCGCGCCTTTGCCGAGCGTGGACAAGCCCGCGGCGTTGCCGATTTCGTCATCGAGGGCGGCCAGCCGACATCCCAGCTTGTCGGACGACTGGTCGACCGTGGACTGCATGACGAACTGACCGGCGAGGCCTACGCTCTGATCGACGGAACAGACGGACGGGCGCACCATGTGCGCTTTCGAGGGCTCGAGGCTTTCGAACATGCACCGCCGATCGGCGGCATCGTCGAGGTCCGACGCTTGGGTCAAGCCGGCGATCCGCGACCGACCCTGGTGCTGGCGACCCGTTCCGATCTCGATCTCGGTGGGCAGGTCACTGCAAAAGGAGCCACCTGGCTCGACCACAGGCTTGTCGAACGCGACGCCATGCCGCTCGCCATGGGCGGCTTCGGCCGCGAGACCCGCGACGCGATGGAAGCCCGTACCGAGCATCTGTTCCGGGAGGGCCTGGCGCGACGGCAGGGCCAACGCATCATCCTGCAGCGCGATCTCCTGGACACGTTGCGCAGACGCGAACTGGACGAGGTGGCAGCAAGGGTCTCGGCCGGCACCGGCCTGCCTCGCGTGAATGTCGCCTCCGGGGAGCATGTGGCCGGCACGTATCGCGAGCGGCTGACGCTCGCCTCGGGACGTTTCGCCATGATCGATAATGGCCTCGGCTTCCAGCTCGTGCCCTGGTCGCGTGAGCTCGAAAAGAGGCTTGGCCAGCACGTGGCCGGCGTCGTGAAGGACGGCGGTGGCATCGAATGGGGCTTTGGCCGGAAGCGCGACCTTGGCCTCTAGCTATCTCACCAATTCAGTTGCGGAAGGACGCTCGGAATGTCCGGAACCAAGATACTCTGGGGGCAGGTGATCGTTGTCGGCCTAATCGTCTTGCTGGCCATCTGGGGAGCAACCGAGTGGACGGCGTGGCGGCTCGCCTATCAACCGGAGCTTGGGCGACCCTGGTTCGAACTGTTGGGCTTCAAGATCTATTATCCGCCGGTCTTTTTCTGGTGGTGGTTCGTCTACGATGCCTATGCGCCTCAGGTCTTTGTGGAGGGGGCCTTCATCGCGGCGTCGGGGACCTTCGTTTCGATCGCGGTGGCGATCGGGATGTCGGTGTGGCGGGCACGTGAAGCCAAGAATGTCGAGACCTATGGGTCGGCGCGCTGGGCTAACGCGCAAGAGGCTCGAGCGGCCGGACTTCTTGGTCCGGACGGTGTAGTGCTAGGCAAGCTCGATCGCGACTACCTCCGCCATGATGGGCCGGAGCACGTGTTGTGTTTTGCTCCCACCCGGTCCGGCAAGGGTGTCGGTCTCGTCGTTCCCTCGTTGTTGGCATGGCCAGGCTCGGCCATCGTGCACGACATCAAGGGTGAGAACTGGCAGCTGACCGCGGGCTTCCGTTCGCGGCATGGCCGCGTCCTGTTGTTCGACCCCACCAACCCGAAATCCTCGGCTTACAATCCGCTTCTCGAGGTGCGGCGCGGGGAGTGGGAGGTTCGCGACGTCCAGAACGTGGCCGACGTCCTGGTCGACCCCGAAGGCTCCCTCGACAAGCGGAACCATTGGGAGAAGACCAGTCATTCGCTCCTGGTCGGCGCCATTCTCCATGTCCTCTATGCCGAGGCGGACAAGACCTTGGCCGGCGTGGCGGGCTTTCTGTCCGACCCGAAGCGGCCCATCGAGGCGACGCTGAAGGCGATGATGACAACCGCGCATCTTGGCGAGCAGGGCGCCCATCCCGTGGTCGCTTCGACCGCGAGAGAACTGCTCAACAAGTCGGAGAACGAACGCTCCGGCGTCCTATCCACGGCGATGTCGTTCCTCGGACTTTATCGGGATCCCGTGGTGGCCCAGCTGACCTGCCGCTGCGACTGGCGGATCGCCGATCTGATCGCAGATGGCCGTCCTACGACGCTGTACCTCGTCGTGCCACCGTCGGATATCTCACGGACCAAGCCGTTGATCCGCCTGGTGCTGAACCAGATTGGTCGCCGCCTGACCGAGGATCTGCACGCCCGCGACCGCCGGCATCGCGTTCTGATGATGCTCGACGAGTTCCCCGCACTTGGGCGGCTTGATTTCTTCGAGTCCGCGCTCGCCTTCATGGCGGGATACGGCATCAAGAGTTTCCTGATCGCTCAGTCGCTCAATCAGATCGAAAAGGCCTACGGGCCCAACAACGCCATTCTGGACAATTGCCACGTCCGCGTCAGCTTCGCGACCAACGACGAGCGGACCGCTAAGCGGGTTTCCGACGCGTTGGGCACGGCGACCGAGATGCGGGCGATGAAGAACTATGCCGGTCACAGGTTGAACCCGTGGCTGGGGCACCTGATGGTCTCGCGGCAGGAGACGGCGAGGCCATTACTGACCTCGGGCGAAGTCATGCAGCTTCCTCCGATGGATGAGATCGTCATGGTGGCGGGCACGCCGCCGATCCGGGCCAAGAAGGTCCGCTACTACGAGGATAGGCGGTTCACCGAGCGGGTTCTGCCGCCGCCAGATCCGGCGAGCGCCGGCCGATCATCGCGAACGGACGGTTGGTCAGGGCTCGGACCATTGAAGCCAACGGCGGGTCCAACTGACAAAGCTGCTGACACCGAGGAAGACACGGCGAACAGCGGGCTGCGTCGTGAGCCCGAACTTCCCGATCACGTTGCGATCGCCAAGGAGACGACCGAACCGACGCCGGCAGAGGAATTTGCGGCCGTTCTTGACGATGACGAGGATGCGGTCCGCCAGTCCCGGCTCATTCGCCAACAGATGCGCGGTGTCGCCCGTCAGGTCGCCATGGACCCGAATGACGGTATGGACCTGTGAGGCAGATATGCGCGACCGGATGAACGTGTACTTCCCGCCAGAAATGCTGAGGCAGATCACGGATCTGGCGGATCGCAAAAAGCTTTCCCGGTCTGCGATCGTGGAAGCCGCTGTTGCTTCGTTTCTGTCACCGGACGGAGAGGACAGGCGGGAAGCCGCCTTTGCCCGTCGCCTGGACCGGCTGTCGCGTCAGATCCAAAGGCTTGAGCGCGACGTTGGTGTGACGGCTGAGACCCTTGCCCTCTTCATCCGTTTCTGGCTGACGATCACGCCACCCTTACCCAACGAAGCCCAGGCGGCGGCACAACTGAAGGGTCGGGAGCGTTTCGAAGGATTTGTCGAAGCGCTCGGACGCCGGGTGCAGAAGGGGCAGAGCTTTCTGCGAGAGCTTCCAGAGGATATCGTTCGTCAGGAGACGGACAGTCAAACCTGATTGAGCCACGTGGGTGAGGGATTTTGCTGATCTTTCTTTTTCCACGCCAATCTACGCTTACCCTAAGCGCTTGTTGCGCCAAATCCATTGGTGCTTTTTCTAATCAACCCATCTGAGGACGCTCCAGACGTCCTCATTCGGTGGGGGCGGCGGTGGCAATCCATTCCATTCAATCAGAAGCGAATTCGCGCGGTGCGCGAATGCTGCGGAGCGCACTTGGGGCGGCTATCGCAGGCTACCTGGAAGACGACGCTATCGTCGAGGTCATGCTCAATCCCGATGGGCGGCTTTGGATAGACCGGCTGTCGAGTGGCTTGGTTGACACTGGCGAAACCCTGTCTGCGGCGGACGGCGAGCGCATCGTTCGTCTGGTGGCGCATCATGTAGGCGCGGAGGTGCACGCCAGCTCACCGCGCGTGTCGGCCGAACTTCCCGGAACCGGCGAGCGCTTCGAGGGCCTGTTGCCCCCGGTCGTTGCTGCCCCCGCCTTCGCCATCCGCAAGCCCGCGGTCGCTGTCTTCACGCTGCACGATTACGTCACCGCCGGCACCATGACCTGCGGGCAAGCCGAGGCCCTGAGGAGTGCGGTCGCCGATCGCAAGAATATCTTGGTGGCCGGTGGCACATCGACCGGCAAGACCACCTTGACCAACGCGCTTCTGGCAGAGGTAGCGAAGACCGCTGACCGCGTCGTCCTGATTGAAGATACGCGCGAACTCCAGTGCAAGGCGTCCAATCTCGTGGCGCTAAGGACCAAGGAGGGCGTAGCCACCTTGTCTGATCTCGTTCGGTCGTCACTCCGACTGCGTCCTGACCGCATCCCAATCGGCGAGGTCCGCGGAGCCGAAGCTCTCGACCTTCTCAAAGCGTGGGGCACCGGCCACCCCGGCGGCATCGGCACCATTCATGCGGGCAGTGCGCTCGGCGCGCTGCGGCGTCTCGAGCAACTGATCCAGGAAGCGGTCATCACGGTGCCGCGCGCCCTGATAGCGGAGACCATCAACCTCATCGCCGTGCTCGCAGGTCGCGGCGCTGACCGTCGCCTCGCAGAACTCGCTCTCGTGACGGGGCTCGGGTCCGCCGGCGACTACAGCCTTTCACCAGCAGGAGACTGACATGGGTCCACGATTTCGTATTCTTCGAGAAGCTGCTCTGCTGGCGATCGCCAGCCCGGTGGTTCTGACGACAGCGCCAGCATGGGCGGCCGGCTCGAACATGCCGTGGGAGCAACCACTCAATCAGATCTTGCAATCGGTCGAGGGGCCGGTCGCGAAGATCATCGCCGTCATCATCATCATCGTGACCGGGCTCACGCTCGCATTCGGGGATTCCTCCGGCGGTTTCCGCAGACTGATCCAGATCGTGTTCGGTCTGTCGATCGCGTTTGCCGCCTCAAGCTTCTTCCTGTCGTTCTTTTCTTTCGGCGGTGGCGTGGTGATCTGATGGATGAATCTGTCACAGGCTTTGTTGTGCCTGTTCATCGCGCACTCACCGAGCCCATCCTGATGGGTGGCGCGCCGCGATCGGTAGCGATCGTCAACGGCACGCTTGCGGCAGCCCTGGGTCTAGGGCTGCGGCTCTGGATCGCGGGTCTGGTCCTCTGGTTCATCGGCCACATGGCCGCCGTCTGGGCCGCCAAGCGCGACCCCGCTTTTGTCGATGTGGTGCGCCGACATCTGCGCATTCCCGGACATCTCAACACCTGAGCTCTCGGTCATGATGAACCTTGCCGAATATCGCCATTCCAACGCGCGGCTCGCCGACTTCCTGCCCTGGGCAGCCCTGGTCGACGAGGGAATCATCCTGAACAAGGACGGCTCGTTCCAGCGGACGGCGAAGTTCCGGGGGCCTGACCTCGACAGCGCAGTGCCGGCTGAACTTGTCGCCGTCGCCGGCCGCTTGAATAACGCCTTGCGTCGCCTGGGATCCGGCTGGGCCGTGTTCGTTGAAGCGCAGCGGCATTTTTCCGGTAGCTATCCTCCGAGCACCTTTCCGGATGTGGCATCGGCGCTGGTCGATGCTGAACGCAGGGCCCAGTTCGAAGAGGCCGGCGCTCACTATGAGTCCAGCTATTTCCTGACCTTGCTCTATCTGCCGCCGGAGGAAGGAGCGGCTAAGGCAGAACGACTTCTCTACGAGGGCCGGGATCGCACCGTTGGAGCAGACGCGCGCGAGGTTCTCCGCGGATTTATCGATCAAACCAACCGCGTGCTTCAACTCGTTGAAGGGTTCATGCCGGAATGCGCCTGGCTCGATGATCAGGACACGCTGACCTACCTGCACTCGACGATCTCGACCAAGCGTCATCGCGTTCGAGTACCCGAAATTCCCATGTACATCGATGCGTTGTTGGCCGATCAGCCGCTTACCGGCGGGCTCGAGCCGATGTTGGGTTCAGCCAACTTGAGGGTCCTGACGATCGTCGGCTTTCCGGGAGCGACGACGCCGGGCATTCTGGACGACCTGAATCGCTTGGCATTCTCGTATCGCTGGTCGACCCGCGCGATCATGCTCGACAAGACCGATGCCACCAAGCTGCTGACCAAGATTCGGCGGCAGTGGTTTGCTAAACGGAAGTCGATTGGCGCCATCCTTAAGGAGGTCATGACCAACGAGGCGTCGACGCTGCTCGATGCCGACGCCCACAACAAGGCGCTTGATGCCGACGCGGCGTTGCAGGAATTAGGGTCGGACCAGATCGGACAAGCCTTTGTCACGGCGACCATCACCGTCTGGGACCGCGATCCCAATGCTGCCGACGAAAAGCTGCGCCTGGTCGAGAAGGTCATTCAGGGGCGCGATTTCACCTGCATGATCGAGACGGTGAACGCCGTCGAAGCCTGGCTCGGCAGCCTGCCGGGGCACGTCTATGCCAATGTGCGGCAGCCGCCAGTTTCGACCCTGAACCTCGCCCATATGATTCCGATGTCGGCCGTGTGGGCGGGAGAAGCGAGGGATCTGCACTTCAATGCGCCGCCGCTCCTGTTCGGCAAGAGCGAGGGATCAACGCCGTTCCGGTTTTCGCTCCACGTCGGTGATGTCGGCCATACCCTCGTGGTGGGACCGACGGGTGCTGGCAAGTCAGTCCTGCTTGCGCTGATGGCGCTACAGTTCAGGCGTTACCCGGACTCCCAGGTATTTGCGTTCGATTTTGGCGGTTCGATCCGGGCGGCCGCGATTGCCATGGGCGGCGACTGGCATGATCTTGGCGGTGGATTGTCGGACGGGGACGAGAACCCTGTCGCGCTGCAACCTTTGGCCTGGATCGACGATTCCGCCGAGCGCGGATGGGCCACGGAATGGATCAGCGCGATCCTGGCGCGGGAAAAGGTCGAGATCACTCCGGAGGTCAAGGATCACCTGTGGTCGGCGCTGACGTCACTCGCTTCGGCGCCGAGGGAGGAGCGCACCCTGACCGGGCTTTCAGTCCTACTCCAATTGAACTCTCTGAAACGCGCCTTGCAACCCTACTGCCTGGGCGGACCCTCAGGCCGGTTGCTTGATGCCGAATTCGAGCGCCTCGGCGAAGCTTCGGTTCAGGCGTTTGAGACTGAAGGGTTGATCGGAACGAGCGCTGCCCCGGCCGTGCTGGCGTACCTCTTCCATCGGATCGGAGACCGTCTCGACGGTCGGCCTACACTACTTATTGTCGATGAAGGTTGGCTTGCCCTCGATGACGAAGATTTTGCCGGCCAGATCCGGGAATGGCTGAAGACGCTTCGCAAGAAGAATGCGTCCGTCGTCTTCGCTACCCAGTCGTTGTCGGATATCGACGGGTCCGCGATCGCACCCGCGATCATCGAAAGCTGCCCAACACGCTTGTTGCTGCCGAACGAGCGGGCGATCGAGCCACAGATCACCGCGATCTATCGCCGCTTCGGACTCAACGATCGCCAAATCGAACTTCTGAGCCGGGCAACGCCAAAACGCGACTACTACTGCCAGTCGCGCCGGGGCAACCGCATGTTCGAACTTGGGCTTGGTGAAGTCGCGCTCGCCTTTACGGCAGCTTCTTCCAAGACCGACCAGGCTGTCATCACGCAACTCTATGCCGAACATGGACCTGACGGCTTTGTCCCGGCTTGGCTCCAGCACCGTGACGTCGCCTGGGCCCTCGATCTGATCCCCAATCTCGTCAACCTGGAGAAATCGCTATGAGGCGTCTTGGCCTATCGGCAGCGGCCGGCACCATCGCCCTCATGCTTGGCATCACCGCGCCGACGCGCGCGCAGTGGATCGTCTTCGATCCCAACAACTACGTTCAGAACGTCCTGACCGCGGCGCGGGAGCTCCAGCAGATCAACAATCAGATCACCTCGTTGCAGAACGAGGCGCAGATGTTGATCAATCAGGCGAAGAGCCTGGCAAACCTGCCGTACTCGTCGCTACAGCAACTGCAATCTTCGATCCGGCGGACTCAGCAATTGTTGGCCCAAGCCCAGCGCATTGCCTACGACGTCCAGCAGATCGATCATGCCTTCTCGACGAGCTACGCGCCAGCTACCAGCGGCCAGTCGGATCAATTGCTGATCGCCAATGCTCAATCGCGTTGGCAGAATTCGTATGCCGCAACGCAAGATGCGCTTCGTGTCCAGGCCGGCATCGTTGGCAACCTCGACACCAACCGCGTCCAGACCTCCGCGCTCGTTAGCTCAAGCCAAGGCGCTGTCGGTGCCTTGCAGGCGACACAGGCCGGCAATCAGATTCTGGCATTGAACGCGCAGCAGCTGGCGGACTTGACGGCTGTCGTGACGGCACAGGGCAGGGCGCAGAGCCTTGAAGCGGCGCAGCGCGCGGCGGCCCAGGACCAGGGCCGCGAACAGCTCCGGCGGTTTCTCACGCCAGGGCGGGGCTATCAATCATCCAACGTGCAGATGTTCCACTGATGACCGACATCCGGGCATTCAAGGCGTTGTCGCTGCTTACGACAATTGGCGTGTTGGTCGTCACGGCCTGCACGATTCAGCTTCGAGGCGGAGACGGTCCTCCGCCGCCGAAAGCGGAGCAGACGACAGACGCAAACAGCTCAGACCTCGCGCGGTGCCGCAGCGTCACTGCGGAGCACGCAGAGGGTTATGAGCGTTGCAAGCAAGTTTGGGCCGAAAACCGCCGTCGCTTCTTCGGCAAGAAAGACGGTGCCGCAGTTCCAGGCCGCGACGATTCCGCCGCTGGCGTGGCGCTAGCTCCAAAGGATCAAAGCCGGATCCCGCAGGGATATCCGGACCTGGCGACCCCTGAGGCGAGAAAGCCATGACTGGTACGGGGATCATTGACCAGTTCCTTGAAACGTTCACGCGTTATATCGATAACGGATTCGGATTGCTGGGGAGCGAGGTCGGATACCTCGCAACGACCCTTGCTGCGATCGACATTACGCTCGCAGCGTTGTTCTGGAGTTGGGGAACGGACGAGGACATCATCGCGCGCCTCGTCAAGAAAACGCTCTTCGTAGGGGTCTTTGCCTACCTCATCGGTGACTGGAACAGCCTGGCGCGCATCGTCTTCGAGAGCTTCGCCGGTCTTGGACTGAAAGCATCGGGCGCAAGCCTATCTGCATCGGATTTCCTGAGACCTGGAAAGATTGCTCAAGTCGGGCTTGATGCCGGCCGGCCGTTGCTCGACTCGATCTCAAACCTGATGGGCTACATCAGCTTTTTCGAGAATTTCGTCCAGATCGTCGTTCTTCTGTTCGCGTGGGTCGTGGTGCTGCTCGCCTTCTTCATTCTGGCGATCCAGCTCTTCGTCACTCTGATCGAGTTCAAGCTGACCACCCTGGCGGGCTTTGTGCTCATTCCCTTTGGCTTGTTTGGCAAGACCGCATTCGCTGCAGAGCGGGTTCTCGGCAACGTCATATCTTCCGGAATCAAGGTCCTGGTCCTGGCCGTCATCGTCGGCATCGGCTCGACTCTGTTCTCGCAGTTCACCTCTGGTTTCGGTGGCGCTCAGCCAACCATCGAAGATGCGATGACCTTGGTGCTCGCGGCGCTTTCCTTGCTGGGCCTCGGCATCTTCGGTCCGGGTATCGCAAACGGCCTGGTGTCGGGCGGACCTCAACTCGGCGCCGGCGCCGCGGTCGGAACAGGCCTTGCTGCCGGCGGCATTGTTGCGGCTGGCGCGGGACTTGCCGCTGGCGGTGCCGGTCTCGCTGGCGGTGCGGTTGCAGGCGCGGCGCGCGGTGGCGGCGCTGTCATAACCGGGGCAACAGCCGCCTATCGAAGGGGCGGCCTTGCCGGCGTCGCGGAGGCTGGCGCCTCGGCTGCGACGAGTCCATTGCGTCGAGCAGGTACTGCCTTCGGACGTAGCCAAGCGGGCGATCAGGGCGCGAGCCCCGCGGCCGAAGGGCAGCCTGATTGGGCTCGCCGCATGAAGCGTGCCGAGACCATTCGGCATGGTGCCTCGGCCGCTGGCCACGCCGTCCGTTCGGGCGATCATGGTGGCAGCGGCTCCTCCGTCGATTTGTCCGAAGGAGAACGGTGAGATGCACCTCTGCATCTCCGCCGCACACCAGCGCCTCAAATCCCACCTTCGCAAGACTTGAAACCGATCACTCGATATCAGGGGCGACCATCGATGTTCAAACGACCATCAGTTCACTACGGGCGCATGCCCGAGCCGATTACGCCTTATCAAAAGGCAGCGCAAGTTTGGGACGAACGCATTGGATCAGCGCGCGTGCAAGCCAAGAACTGGCGCCTAATGGCGCTCGGCTGTTTGATGTTGTCGGCCGGTCTCGCTGGCAGCCTTGTCTGGCAATCCAGCCAAGGCTCGATCACACCCTGGGTGGTCGAAGTCGATCATCTCGGCCAAGCGCAAAGGGTTGCGCCGGCCAACATCGACTATCAACCGACAGATGCCCAGATCGCGTACCATCTGGCGCGCTTTATCGAGGATGTCAGAGGTCTGCCGGCCGACGGCATTGTTCTGCGCCAAAACTGGCTCCGGGCCTATGATTTTACAACCGATCGCGGCGCCGCTGCGCTCAATGACTACGCACGCAACAACGATCCCTTTGCCAAGTTGGGCAAGGTCCAGATCTCCGTCGACGTATCGAGCGTCATTCGCGCCTCTTCGGAGAGCTTCCGCGTCGCGTGGACGCAGCGCACCTACGACAACGGTTCGTTGAGCTCGACTGAGCGCTGGACTGCAATTCTCTCGATCGTGATCGAAACGCCCCGCGATGCCGAACGCCTGCGCAAGAATCCACTTGGTGTCTACGTCCACGCTATCAGCTGGTCAAAGGAGTTGGGTCAGTGATCAAGACGCCGTCTCACATTTATTCGAAGCGTTCCTTCCAGCAAAGCAGATTCAATTCGGCTTGTCCCGAGTTCGTGAGTTCGAAACGTGCATTTTTATCCGCTCTTCTGCTTAGCTCCTCTGTGCTCGGTGGGTGCGCGACCTACATTCCGCCGGAGATCAGCTATGACGCTGAAGTTCCTCCGCTGCCAGCGAAGCCAGTGGCTCTCGACGACCGATCGCGACCGCTTCACGTTCCGCCTCTCTGGAAGCCGGCCCTCGGTGGCAAGCCGGGAGGGAAGGAAGAACCTGAACCCGTGAGCCGGGTTGAGACGGCAAACAGCGCGGCCCGGGTCGAACCACGCAAGCGGGGGTATTTCAACGCGGCGCAAATCTACGCGTACAGTCCCGGGGCGCTCTATCAGATTTACGCTGCACCGGGGCAGATCACGGATATCGCGCTCGAGGAGGGAGAACAGTTGACGGGAACAGGGCCGATCGCGGCCGGAGATACCGTACGCTGGGTCGTGGGCGATACCGAAAGCGGGAGCGGCGACACACGACGGGTCCATATTCTGGTCAAGCCAACCCGCGCATCGATCGAGACCAACCTCATCGTCAATACCGATCGGCGCACCTACCTGATTGAACTCCGCTCCCGGGAGCGGCCATACATGCCCTCCGTTGCCTGGTACTATCCAGAAACTGTACGGGAACGATCGCGTTCGGTCGCTCTGAAGCCCGTTCTTCCGGATCCGGCCCAGCGTATCTCCCGCTACGCCATCGAAGGGGATAATCCTCCATGGCGCCCGCTAGCCGCATATGACGATAGCCGTAAGGTCTACATCGAATTCCCAGCGGGGATCGTGCAAGGCGAGATGCCTCCGCTCTTCGTCATTGGTCCAGACGGCAAGACCGAACTCGTCAACTATCGCGCCTACGGCAACGTGCTGATCGTCGATCGGCTGTTTGCTGCCGCCGAACTTCGGCTTGGCGGTGAGCGCCAGCAGAAGGTCAGGATTGTCAGGACCGACGGGAGGCCGTCGTCATGAACACGCAGAGTGGAAACGGTCAGCAGCAAGCGGCTCCGCCTGAAACACAAGAGGATCAGTCCAAAAGCTTTCGCTTGAGAGCGGAGCATCCGCGCGTGACGCGCTTGTCGCGGAAAGTATTGGCGGGAGTGAGCGCGGTCGCCCTGCTTGTCATGGGCGGAGCCGTGCTGTGGTCGCTGCAGAAGAATCGCCCTCGAGATCAGGCAGCCAATGAGCTTTACAGCACTAACTACCATAATGTTGCCGACGGCATTACGACGCTGCCGAAGGACTATGCTGGCGTTCCGCGCCAGCCAATCCCGCAGCTTGGTCCGCCGCTTCCGGGGGACCTCGGTCGGCCGATCCTTGCAGCCCAAGGCCAGTCGCCGACGATCGGCGCTGATCCGGAACGACAGCGCCGGGATCAAGAGACCGAAGCAGCTCGCATCAGCCATCTGTTCGCTTCGACCAATGGGAGAGAAGTGCGCGAGCCCGCGGCCGCAGGGGGCGATCGCATCGCATCACCAAGCCCGATGAGTGCCAATGAGGACGGATTTGCGCAGAACGGTCAGGACCGCAAGCTTGCCTTCGTAAACGCCTCGGCGGACCGTCGCACGGTCAGCCCTGATCGTGTCACTAGGCCGGCTTCGCCCTATATCGTGCAGGCCGGGACGGTCATCCCGGGAGCCCTGATCACCGGCATACGATCGGACCTGCCGGGCCAGATCACCGCGCAGGTGACCGAAAACGTATACGACACGCCCACCGGTCGGTTCCTGTTGGTGCCCCAGGGAGCGCGTCTGATCGGGGTCTACGATAGCCAGGTCACTTTCGGCCAGTCCCGTGTGCTGCTCGTCTGGACCCGGCTCATCATGCCAAATGGACGTTCTATCGTTCTCGAGCGGCAGCCTGGCAGTGACGCTGCCGGGTATGCAGGTCTCGAAGATCAGGTCGACAATCACTGGGGTGAGCTGTTCAAGGCCGCCGCGTTATCGACGTTTCTGGCAGTTGGGACCGAACTGGGGGCTGGTTCGGACACCAACAGCAACGAGAGCGCAATTATCCAAGCATTGCGACACGGGGCCTCGGATTCACTGAACCAGACCGGGCAGCAGGTAGTTCGGCGCAGCCTCAACATCCAACCCACTCTGACCGTGCGACCCGGCTTCCCGATCCGCGTTCTCGTCAATCGTGACCTCATACTTACGCCTTACGGAGGGTAGGAGATGCCAAAGCTTAGAATAGGAGCGCTGCCCGACGACAAGCCGGTCAAGGTCATCACTGAACTTCCGGCATCAGTGCATCGAGATCTTGTTGCCTATGCAGAGGCCATGGCCCGCGAAAGCGGGCAGCGGATCGATCCGGCAAAGCTGATCGCGCCCATGCTGGCCCGCTTCATGGCCACGGACCGCGGATTTGCAAAGGCAAGGCGAGCCGGTCATTCCCCGAGAGCCGGCGGGGTTGAGGGATAGCGCTCTGCCAGCATATCAAGGAAACGCTTCAGAGCCGGATTCTCATTGTCGTCGCGCCAGTGCGCACGGAAGTCGACCCGGCTTGGTCCCGATCCGTCCTGCAACTCCCGGTACACGAGGCCAGCGAAGCTTGCACCAATATCCGATTCCATTACGAGACTGAGCCCCATACCCATACTTGTCAGGCTCTTGATGATGCCACGGCTAACATCGTGGCGCTCCACCTTGGGGCGGTCGTCCGGGCGTACAAGCTTCGAGATCAGAAGATCCTCAAGCTCTCGTCCTGGGTCATACTCGCTCAGGAGGATCTTCTCGTTACGCAAATCGGTCCAGTAGATGATCTCGCGTGCTGCCAGGCAATGATCCTTGGGCAGGGTGATCAGGATACGCTCGCTCCATAGCAGTAGTGATCTGGTGTCCTTTGAAGGCAGACGTCCTGGGCTGATGACAACATCGACGGTGCCGTTACGCAGTGCGATCATCAGACGGGAGCGAGAGCGTTCCATCGTTGTCAATTCAAGTTGCGGGAGTAGCTTTTTGAGCTCAGCTATCGTAGCTCGCAGATTGCCAGTGGACATGGACGTGTAGAATCCAATGACAAGATGGCCGGTGTCACCGCGACCACCGGATCTGCCGGTGTCAACGAGTATATCTACCTGCTCAAGGATCAGCCGCGCAATTCGCAGAACCGCTTGGCCGGCAAGCGTAGGCTTGATTCCACCGCTAGAGCGCTCAAACAGTGAAGCGCCGATCAAATATTCAAGTTGACCGATAGAACGGCTGAGAACGTTGTGCTTGACCGAGAGCGCTTCTGCGGCCCGCCGAAAGCTACCGCAGTCACAAGCGAAAACAGCCAGGCGAAGCTGCTGTAGGTCAATAGCTCTCGTTGCGCTCAGCCGATCGCTCCTGATTCCGGTTTCTGTCATCTTTCAAAGCTCGATAGCAAACCACAAGACGGGGGACTCTCCGCTTCGAGGCAGAGGGCCTCTATCTCACTGGTCGTGTGGGCCTAGGCGGCGGCAAACATGACCGGCGTCCAGAGAACTGGCGTCGAAAGACCTCCGGCCTTGCGCAGCCCGGTTAGGATCTCGCTTGAGATCGCAAGGTAGCCCGCGACGGCCACGGTATTGCCAATCGTTGAAGGACTACCAATCCGTCGCAACGGCCAGCCGGCCCGCCGAAGGATTCTTTCCATCCGGACATCAGTGACGGTAACAATATCTGTGAGCTGCCGTGAAAGCCCGAACTCGACCATTCCGGCGAACAACTCGTATGCGGCTTGCGTGATGCCGTGATCTCCTTTGGGAGCATCGGCTGCAACATCGATCGCGAATCTGCTGCTTTCCCAGATAAGTGGCGTTGAGGGAGCAGGATGATCTTCAAGAAGGACCGGGAAAGTATCTCGAAGCATGGTTGGCCCGAGAGAGGGCAGGAGACGAACAGAGCCTTGCACGC
Organism: Bradyrhizobium sp. BRP20; assembly: GCF_020194215.1. NCBI lineage: Bacteria > Pseudomonadati > Pseudomonadota > Alphaproteobacteria > Hyphomicrobiales > Nitrobacteraceae > Bradyrhizobium > Bradyrhizobium sp. BRP20. The sequence continues at coordinate 28,175 of NZ_JADYVY010000030.1, forward strand.
GGCCGTTCTCGGAAACTTGCGTCAGGTAGAAGGGATGCAGTGCGTCGAAATCATCCATCTCCATGTCGCCGCTGATTTGAACGTCCCACGCCATACGGAGCTTGAAAACACGATACCGCAACCGATGCATTTCAACCAGAGTGCCGGAAAACTCCCCATACGCGCGTGGTGCGATCAGTTGAATCATAGTTCCTCCAAAAGTGTTCGGAAGCTCTTTTGAAGCAAGATTCTTGATTCAATTCACTACCTGTAGCTGCAGGGGGTGCGAGTCCTAATTTTGCTTTCTTTTGTTCGCAGCCGCTAGAAGCGTCGCCGCTTGCACTACAGTCCGAACACCCAGCTTTTCCTTCGCGTTCTCTAGATAGGATGCGACGGTGTTGCGCGAGATGCCAAGGATGCACCCGATCTCCCAGGCACTTTTCCCTTGTGAGGCCCATTCCAGACATTCGAGTTCACGGGGCGACAAGAGCACCCCCGCGATTCGATGCTCACTTGTGAGTTTGCGACGAACGTGAGCATGGAAATACATGGCCATGAGCTGAAGCAAGCGTGACTGTGTATGGGTGAAAATCTCGAAGGCGTGACTGTGTCTGGCCGCCGCGAAAGTCAGGACAGCGACGGGGCCATGACCGTCGTGAATAGGAACAGTAAAGCCGACCCGAATTCCGAACTCCGCCGCCTCATCGAGGAGCTGTTGTTGGACGGCGGATCTTCGGTTTGGTTGTATGTCAACGCCCCACTGGAACGGCTCGGCTGTCTGAAGAGCTTGAGCGATGACAGGATCTACGAGCTCATACCTGCTCCGCAAGTAATGAGAGGTCCATTTCTCTGGATATGTTGAAATCAGACGCGGCTTGCTCTGTACTTCGCTCGGAAGCGCCAAGTATGCGAAGCATGATAATTCAAGGCCAGTGGCAGCCACCGTCATGGCCTGCGCGAAATCGGCCGCGCTATCCGCGCTCGCCAGTAGATCGATGAAAGTTTGAAATATACGGTGCATCTAGAACAGTGTGACGGCTACAGCGACGCCAGCTCTATGCTCCGGCAGCTGATTTGAACGACTGGTTCATTGATTAGTTGAACCGGTTTCGGCAGGTTTCCAGAAACTCTTGAAATTTTCCGCCGTTACCGCGTACCGAACATGGCTGAGGAGCGCATCGAAGTTGCGCTGCGGGCGTGACCACAAAACATTCTCTTTTCATGGCTGTCGTCCAGGAAGAAGACTGACGGGATAAGCAGACCCAGCCTGGGCTCGATGTTCGTGCCCACAGATCGGCTCGGGGGAAATTGGTACGATTTGGCCCCTGACAACATTATTGATGCAGTTTAGCTCACCCGTGCAGCTAAATTGAACGATATCCTGGTTGATCGGGGCAAGCCGCAGGCGTCTCGCGCTTTCGCCGGTAATCGGAGCGCAGACGATTCCCGATGTATAGCGGATGATGAAGGCCATCTCCTCAGCCGTACACCGCGAGGCGGCGATGACGAGGTCGCCTTCGGCCTCGCGATCGTCGTCGGTGACCACAACGATTGCGTCGCCGGCGAACGTCTGCAGGGCCGCTTCGATCGATGTCGTCATCTCGGTCGCTCTGTCCGCTGGAGCGGACGTGTGCTCGCGTTGGGTCGTGTGCGGATTGTCAAGTTCGGAGCGCCGATCGAGCACTCTCTGCCGATCTTGACTTCACCATTATTAGTAACTGGCCAGAGCCCATGGCGGAGCGCCTCATAGTCTTTCTACGCTGTAGCTGGGACGATTGGTGTCGAGCCCGATCGGCGCATCGGACAGCAAAGGACCGGTTGGGTCGTATCGGGGTCTTGGTGAGCGCTCCAGAGGGCGCGAGGGGGTGGCGCAAGCCTTGACGGTGACCGGCCGATTGGCGTCGATCGGCAGCACGGTCTTGTGCGAAATGCGCTTGAGGGCCAGATTTGATCGAATGCTGCTGACGCCGGGAATGCGGGATAGTTTGTTGACAATCAGGTCTTCGAGATCTTCGATGTCGGCCGCCATGACGCGGAGCATGTAGTCGCTCTCACCGGTCATGAGATAGCATTCCATTACCTGGGCCAGCCGGTCGATGGATCGGGTGAAATTCTCGAGGGACGTCTGGACCTGCTTTTCCAGCTTGATCTGGATGAAAGCCGTTACACCAATGCCGAGCACAGCGGGATCGAGGAGGGCGATCCGTCGATCGATCACGCCGAGTTTTTCGAGTGTTCTGACGCGAGCCAGACACGGCGACGGCGAGAGATTGACGCGTGATGCGAGCTCGACATTGGTCAAGCTCGCATTCTGCTGGAGCTCGTTGAGAATCTTGATATCTATTCTGTCGAGAGAGGTTGTCGACATCGCGTGTCTCCCAAATCTGGCAGTCTTCTTGCGGCGCTTATCACCATCGTTTGCGGGGCGATGACAATCGCGTGGTAAACGCTAACCGCAATTGCGCCTGTGGGATTTCGACAAATCGCCGACTTGTATCGAAAAACCGTCAATCTTCGGATTGTGCATTGCGATCAGAGTGTTAGTTGCCTAATTGCGATACATTCTTTGCACATGCGATATGCAGGCCGATGTTGATCCAACGGATCGATCACGATGTAACGGCCGGCGCTTCATCGAGTGGCTCCTCCCCGGCACTTGACGGGATGTGCAGCAGAGCTTCGGTGTCGAGCGTCGCAACTCTGCGGCCCTGTTTCGTACGACCGCCTTTAGCCGCGTGGGGCCGTGGTCCCACGTCGCTGACCACACCGCCGGCGTTGCGCGTGACAAGTGGTTCGGCAGGAACGACAGCCCACCCTCGACGACCAGAAAATGGCAAGGATCGGCCGGACGCAGAGCTGGATCAAGCGACCCGACAAGTCGCTGCAGCATAAAATGCTGATGAAGCTTCTGCGATACGCGTTGTTCAAGCAGTAATGCTGAGAAGCTCGAGCGACTATTGATCCACGATCGCACTAGGGCGGCGGAACGTTGGATTGTCGAGCGTGAAACTGAAGCAAGTCTATCTGACAGCGAACGATCCTGGACGCCTGGCCGGGTTCTACGAAGGTTTGGGTCTGAAGGTGCGCTTCGCTGATCCCGGCAAGTGGATCCAGTTCGTGAGCGATGCGGCTGCGTTCTGCGTCGCCGACCCGATGGAGTCCGCGTCGGAACATCTCAAGGATGCCGTTATCGTCTTCGATGTCGACAACCTCGAGGCCGCCATGGAGCGTGCCGCAGCCTTGGGCGCGCAAGTCGGCGCGGTTCGGGACATGGCCAGTCACGGCCGTGCGGTGAAGGTGCGGGATCCCGGTGGCAACGTCATCCAGTTCTATCAAGCAGCCGGATAGCTCAGACGTTCACCGGTGCAGCGCTGCATGCCCGGACTCACAACCAGACAAAAAGGGCACATCCATCCCATGAATCCAAGAGTCGTAGCCATGTCGTCCGCAACACCTCCGCTGCCCGAGCCGAGCCCACTCGATGCCGCAGCATTCCGCGCTGCGATGCGCAACGTCCCGGGCACCGTGTCGATCGTCACGACAGGCCGGGCGCCGAACCGCCATGGTCTGACGCTGACAGCGGGCTGCTCGCTGTCGACTGCTCCGCCTAGCGTGCTGGTTTGCGTCAATAGATCTGCCGGTGCGCACGACACCATTCTCAGCAGTGGATCGTTCTGCTGGAATATTCTGGGGGTCGAGCATCGCGATCTGGCGCTCAAGTTTTCCGGGCAGGACGGCAGCAAGGGCGATATCCGCTTCGGCGACGGTTTGTGGTGCGATCTCAAAACCGGAGCACCAAGTCTGGCCGGCGCGGTCTGCAGCTTCGATTGCCGCGTGGTGAATGCTTACAGCGACGCTAGTCACACCATCTTCACCGGAGAGGTGGTGGCTCAGACGATCAGAGCCGGATGTGAGTCGCTCGTCTATATCGGCGGAAGTTTCGCCGCGCCAAAGGCGGTCTGAAACACGGGACGACGTCCAACGCCGCTACGTTTCCGCTACAGCCAAGATGGAATCGATCAGCATGCAAGGAAGACGAAGACTTTCCATCGCGCATCCATCAGCGGTCGGTCGCTGATGCTGTCGCTCTGGCTCAATGTAATCGCCGGCGGGGTGCTCATCGGGCTGGTTTACGGGCTCGTCGCGCTCGGTCTCACGATCATCTTCGGCGTCATGCGCGTGGTCAATTTCGCTCATGGCGAGATGGTCGTGTTCGGGATCTACATCGGATACTGGACCGTTCGAATCTGGGACGTCCCGATCGCTTTAGCCGCCGCGATCGCCACGGTCGTCATGTTCGTGTTCGGCTATCTGCTGGAGACGCTCGTCGTGAAGCGGTTCGTCAATCGGCCGCATCACTATCAGTTCATCGTCTTCATCGGCCTCTCACTGCTTTTCAGCGGCGTATTGCTGATGTCGTTCGGTCCGGATCCGCGACCGACGGCGTCTCAGCTGTCCTTCCAGACCGTGACCGTGGGACCGCTCACCTTGGATTGGGCCCGCATCCAGGCGGCCGCTACGGCCGGACTGCTAATCGCCGCACTGGGAGCCTATCTGAAGTACTCCGCATTCGGCCGATCGCTGCGGGGCGCCGCCAATAATCGACTGGGCGGACTGGTGGTCGGGCTGAATATCCCTCGGGTCTATGCGGTGACCTTCGGCATCGGAACGGCCTGCGCTGGCGTCGCCGGCGCATTGATCTCGCCGCTGTTCGATGCGCAGCCCTATCTCGCCGTCGACTTCACGCTGCTGGCCTTCGTGACGGTGATCGTCGGCGGTCTCGGCAGCTTCGGCGGCGCTCTTCTGGGTGGCCTGACGATCGGGGTCGCCGAAGCGATCGCGGCCTTGATGTTCACGCCGTCGATGAAAACAGCACTCCCTTACGCGCTCCTGATCATCATCCTGATTTTCCGTCCGAGGGGGTTTTTCGGTGCAAAGGACATCTGATCAAGCCAGCGACACCAAGCGTTGGGGCGCCGGCGCTCTGGTCTTCGCCGCCCTGGCCGTGGTGGGTGGCATGTCCAACGCCTACGTCATCTCGCTTCTGACGATCGTCCTGTTGTTCACCTTCATGGGACAATCGTGGAACCTGATGCTCGGGATCGGCGGGCAGCTCTCCATCGGTCACGCGCTGTTCGTTGGAATAGGTGCGTATGCGGTGGCGATCCTGAACATCAAATACGGCATCACCCCGTGGATCGGTCTGCTGCTGGGCGCGGTGATTGCGGGCTTCGTCGGCGCGGTGCTGGCGTGGCTGAGCTTCCGCTTCGAGGTTCGTGGCATCTATTTCGCACTGCTCACGATCGCAGCCGCCGAATTCGCCCGGATCATGTTCGGCGGGTGGGACTATGCCGGCGGCATGCAGGGCCTGTTCTATCAGGCGCCGAGCGGCGCGATGGACCTCGGGATGCTGCGCGGTGACGCGCGGTTCTACTACTTCGTCGCGCTCGCGCTTGCGGCCATCGGCGTCGCGGGAACGGAGCTGATCTCGCGGTCCTATTGGGGCTATGTCTGGCGGGCGATGCGGGATGACGACGAGGCCGCCCGCGCGCTGGGGGTGCGGACGTTTCGCCACAAGGTGCTGGTGGTCTCGATATCGGCCGCGACGGCCGCGATCGGCGGCGGCGTGCTGGGCCTGGTGCAGGGCGCGATCTTTCCGGATTCGATCATGGGCATGGCGATCTCGGTCGACGTGCTGATCGGCCCCGTGGTCGGCGGATTGGGCACGGCGTTCGGCCCCCTGGTCGGCTCGATGGCCGCAATCCCGCTGCATCATGCCATGGGAGCTCTCGGCGACGCCCTGGGGCTTCCCGGACTGAACAGCGTCGCCTACGGGGCGGTGCTGATCCTGGTCGTGTGGTTTCTGCCCGACGGCATCTGGCCGTCGATGGTCCGGCTCTACGGGGCGGTCCAGCTGCCGGCGCGCGGCCGGATCCCACAACTGCGGAAGGTCGAGGAATGACCGCGCTGCTCGAAGTGAAGAACCTGACCAAGGCGTTCGTTGGATTGGTCGCGGTCAATGACGTCAGCTTCTCACTGCAGGCGGGCCGCATCACCGCCCTGATCGGACCAAACGGCGCCGGCAAGACCACTTGCTTCAATCTCGTCGCCGGGGCGCTGAGACCGACCGCCGGGCAGGTGCTGTTCGAGGGGCGTTCGCTCGAGCGCGAGCCGCCCGAAGCGGTGTGCCGCATGGGCATTGCGCGCACCTTCCAGATCGTCCGGCCGATGAAAGATATGTCGGTGCTCGAGAATGCCATGGTGGGCGCCTTCAGCTGGACGACGAACGTCAGGGAGGCGCGGGACAAGGCGTATGAGTCGCTCGAAAATGTCGGGCTCGCCGGCAAGGCGAATGCCCGGACGGATCAGTTGACGTTGCCCGATCGCAAGATGCTGGAGATGGCGAAGGCGCTCTCGACCCGCCCCAAGCTGCTGCTGCTCGACGAAGTGATGGCGGGGCTGCGTCCGACCGAAGCGGCCCGCGTTGTCGGCGTGCTGCACAGGCTCGTCGAGGGCGGACTGACGATCCTGCTGGTCGAGCACGTGATGCGGATCGTGATGGAGGTGGCGTCGACCGTGGTGGTGCTTCACCACGGCGCCAAAATCGCCGAGGGCAAGCCGTCAGAGGTGGTGGGGGATCCCGCGGTGCTGGAAAGTTATCTGGGAGCCGGCTTCCATGCCTGACGACGCGCTTCTCGCCATCGACGACCTGTGCGTGGCCTATGACGGCTCCAATGCGCTGAACGGCGTGTCGCTCCGCATCGGCAAGGGTGAACTGATCTGCGTGGTCGGCGCCAACGGCGCCGGCAAGACCTCTCTGATCCGATCAATCGCGGGGATCGTGCCGTCGTCGGGCGGTTCCGTCAGGATCAACGGAGTCGATATCTCCCGGCGACCGCCGTGGGACATCTGCGAAATGGGCATCGCTCAGGTCGCCGAGGGCCGCCAGCTCTTCGGTGCGCTCTCTGTCGAGGACAATCTGCTGATCGGAGGCTCGCTGAAGCGGGCCAGGCACGACCGGGCAAACACGCTTGATTCCGTCTATCAGCTGTTCGGGCGACTTCGCGAGCGCCGCGACCAGCTCGCCGGCACGCTCTCCGGCGGCGAGCAACAGATGCTGGCGATCGGTCGGGCGATCATGTCGAGGCCAGAAATCGTGATGTTCGACGAGCCGTCGATCGGGCTTTCGCCGGCGCTGACCGACGTAATGTTCGGCGTCGTCAAATCCCTCAACGAGCAGGGCATCACGGTCCTTCTCGTCGAGCAGAATGTCGCCAAGTCGCTCGCGCTGAGCAGCCGCGGCTATGTGCTCGAGAACGGCTCCGTGGTGTTGCACGGATCGAGCCGCGATCTGCTCGAGAACCCCGATGTCCAGCGCGCCTATCTGGGATTGTGAGGTGCGCCGTCTCGGCGAGGCGTCGGGCGTTGCCGCTCTCGTCGCACCGCCGTTTTGTCCGCTCCCCGGCTGTTGCAGCCGCTCTCGCTTGGGTCTTACTTATGAACACTGCCACTTCTCTCCTGATCGAGCGTGATCAAGACCTGGTCACGATCACGATGAACCGGCCGCCGGCCAATGCGCTGAATGCGCAGCTCATCGTCGAGTTGCTGGAGGCGATCCGGCGCTTTGCCGACGACGAGAATCCGCCCGGCATCGTGCTCACCGGAGGCGGCGACCGCTTCTTCAGCGCAGGCGGCGACATCAAGGAAGTCGTCGGGATCGATGTCGCGAGGCCGCGCATCCGGTTCTTCCACGAACTCCTCGTGGCGATGGAGAACTATCCGGCCCCGATCGTCTGCGCTGTCCGCGGCTATGCGGTCGGAGGCGCCCTGGAGTTTTTGCTGCACGCGGACTACGTCGTGGCCGATGCGGCGTGCAAGATCGGGTTCCCGGAAATCAACCACGGCCTGCTGCCGGTGACCAAGGGCATGCGCCGGGCCGTTGAGAAGCTCGGCGTGCGGGCGGCACAAGAGCTGCTGTATTGGGGCGAGCTCGTCGGCGCGGAGCGCGCCGTGGCGATCGGCGCCGTCAACGAGATCGTCGCGACCGAGGAGGTCGCGTCCCGTGCGCGAGACGTGTGCGGCGCGTTGCGGCAGAAAGACCGCAAGCTGTTCCACGCCATCAAACGATCGCTCAATCTCACCGCGCAAATGAGCGATCAGGCGCTCGAAGAAATGACCGTGGCCGACCTCGACGCCTATGTCACAGCCGAGAGTTCAATTAACGTGCGTGCGAGGTTTTTGTCAAAGAACAGCAAGGGTTGAATCAATGGCGCGCGGATATCCCGATCAGATCTATCTGGAGCAGATGAGCCACGAGGAAGTCGCCGCGGCGCTGGCCGATGGGTGCACGACGGTGGTGATCCCGCTGGGGGCCGTCGAACAGCATGGACCGCATTTGTCTTTGGGCATGGATGCGGATCATGCCGATGCTCTGGCCGAGCGGATCGCGCGGAGCCGCGGCAACACGCTGGTGGCGCCGACCATCAGGGTCGGCTGCTCGTCTCACCATCTGCCATTCCCGGGTACGATCTCGCTACGGCCGCAGACGCTGGAAGCGATCTGTGTCGATTATTGCACAAGCCTGGCGCGGCACGGCTTCAAGCGCATCCTGATTCACTCGGGCCATATCGGCAATTTTCCGGTCCTGAAGGACATGCTCGGTCGCTTGCGCGAGGCCGTCCCCTCGGATGCTGCGATCCTGGCGTTCGTCGACTCGACGAAATGGATCGACACGTGGCGCGATGCGGTGCGCGAAGCCGGAGGAGACGTGTCGGCCGTCGGCGGCCACGCCGATATCGCCGAGACGTCGCTGATGATGGTCGTTCGGCCCGACAGCGTCAGACCGGACCGCTTCGAGGTGGGCCATCTTGGCGGCTTGTCGGAGGCTGATCTTGAGCTGATGTGGAAGAACGGCATCCGATCGGTTTCGCATAATGGCGTGATCGGAAGTCCGTTCGGCTCGAGCCACAACATCGGCGAAGCGTGCCTCGCGGCGGTCGCCGAGTTGCTGATCAAGACCTTCGATAGCGAGGCCGGAGACGCCCGCCGTTGACGGTCAGCCCGTCCGCTGCACGGGCGAAGCCTTCCGCGGCGTCTGCCATGTTGCGAATACTGACAGCATAAAATTCGGAAAGCTTGACTACGCAAGGCGGCTTTCGGGCGAAAATATCGCCCCGCCTATGAAACCCTGTGCCATCTCGAAAGCTAAAAGGATTGAGACATGGCACTTACGTTTGGGTTCTGGTCCGAACAGGAAACCCAGGTCGGCCACAGTTACTCGCGCAGGCTTCACGAACTGGTCGACGAAGTCCGTCTGGCCGAGAAGGTCGGCTTCGACTGTGTCGCGCTCTCCGAGCAGCACGTGGCGCTGGGCGGGATCTCGAGCTCGGCGCCCGAAGTGGTGTTCGGCTATCTGGCCGCGGTGACGTCGCGCGTCAAGCTGCGCGCCGCGGTGACGCTGATGCCGCAGCGCATCAATCACGCCTTGCGCTCGGCCGAGCGGCTTGCGGTGACCGACATCCTGTCCAACGGCCGCATGGAATTCTACGGCGGCCGCGCCAACACCACCATCGCGATGCGGGCGTTCAACGTCGATCCGAACGAAACGCTGGCGCAGATGGAAGAAGGACTGGCGCTGCTGAAAACGGCGATGCGCCAGGACATCTTCACGTTTGACGGCAAGTACTACCAGATCCCTCCGCGCCAGCTGGTTCCGAAGCCGCTGCAGAAGCCGCATCCGGTGATCGGGATCGCGGCGACCAGCGAGCGCAGTCACGTCTGGGCCGCCGCGCAGGGCTTCGCCGTGATGAGCAGCAACATCTATCAGGGCTGGGACGCTCAGCAGAAGCTGATCGACGCCTATAAAAAAAACTGGAAGCGCGACGAGGAGGGACCGCTGCAGCGTCCGCGTATCGGCATTCCGCTGTTCATCGGCATCGGGAAAACGGACGAGCAGGCCAAGGCGGATTATGCCGGCCCGCTGATGCACTATGCCAAGATCTCGACCGATGCCTATCCGCGTCTCGCGGCGATTGCCGACGACTACAAATACATGGGAGAGAGCGTGCCGTCGATGCAGCGTGCCGCCAACGACTGGGACTATCTGGTCAACGAGTCGGCCACGACGGTGTGCGGCAGCCCCGATACGGTCATTCGTCAGATCGAGAAGTTCGAGGCCATGGGGATCGACGAGGTGCTGCTGCACATGGACTCCGTCCCGCACGAAAAGATCATGGAGGCGATCGACATGGTCGGTCGCTACGTCATCCCGCATTTCAACGACAGAAACAACGTCGTGCGGCCGACCGAGGAGATCCTCGGGCAGATCCGGCTGATGCGGACCCAGAACAAGTAATGCAGCGGTGAAGTCAATGTCGCAATACGGCTACAAGTACCTGATCGTCGAACAACGCGCCACCGGCGTCGCGATCGTCACGATGAACCGCCCGGAGATCCTCAACGCGATCAACTGGGAGATGCACGAGGAGCTCGAAGACGTCTTCGTCAAGCTGGATCGCGACAGTTCTGTCAACGCGATCGTTCTCACCGGTGCAGGCCGCGGATTTTGCTCCGGAGGCGATCAGAAGTCGCTGGATAAGGGAACGCTGCCGTCCCCGACGCGCAGCGGTCGCCACCTCATCCGCAACATGCTGGAAGTCGAAGTGCCGATCGTCGCGGCCGTCAACGGTGTCGCGGTCGGCCTGGGTGCCACGCTCGCGCTGTTCTGCGACGTGATCTATGCGAGCTCGACAGCTCGCTTCGCCGACACGCACGTCAATGCCGGCGTCGTCGCGGGCGATGGCGGCGCGGTGATCTGGCCGCTGCTGATGGGGCCGGTGCGCGCGAAGCACTATCTGATGACCGGCGAATTCATCTCCGCCGCGAAGGCGGCTGCTATCGGCATGATCAACGAGGTGGTCGCGGACGGCAACGTTCTCGATGCCGCGATCGAATACGCCGAACTGCTGGCAAGCGGGCCGAAGGAATCGATCGTGTGGACCAAGTACAGCGTCAACAAGATCATCAAGCAGTACGCCCATTTGCTGCTCGACACCTCTGCGGCGCTGGAGATGTTGACCTTCAAGTCGCCCGAGCGGGCCGAGGCGGTTGCCGCCTTCGCGGCCAAGCGCAAGCGTTTCGCGGAGCGCTGAGATGAACGTCGCTGCGATTACATCCGGCGCTCAGCTGGCCGATACGACCGTCGCGCAGCTTTTGGCAGCGCGACTCGCGGAGCGGCCCGACAAGATCGCCTTGCAACAAAAGCGTCACGGCGCCTGGACCGCCATGACGTGGGGCGCCTATGCGCAGCGTGTCGTGAACCTGGCCAGTGCGCTGCGGCGTGCCGGTCTCGAGCGCGGCGATCGGGTCGCGATCATGGGCGATTCGTCCGAGGAATGGCTGATCGCCGACATGGCCACGATGTGCGCCGGCGGCGTTATGGTGGGCGTGTACTTCACCTCGTCACCCGAAGAAGTGGCTTACTGCTTCACGGATTCAGGCGCGAAGTTCGCGTTCGTCGGCGGGGAGCAGCAGCTTCGCATCGTGATCGCCTCCGGTCGGGCCGAGCAGCTCCGCGGCATCATCGTGCTCGACCCGGATTGGGCCGGCGAGGCCACGGCGTCGATCAGGTCGCTGGCCGACTTTGTCGGAGCACACCATGTCGATGCGCATGATTATCTGCAGAAGGAGAGCGCGACAGCAAAGGCGTCCGATGTCGTCAGCATCGGCTATACGTCCGGGACGACCGGAAACCCCAAGGGCGCCATGCTGACGCACCTCTCCATTCTCGCCGGCGCTCATTGCATCACCCTGTTCGGCCCCAGCATGCGCGAAGAGGAACACCGGGTGGTCGTGCATTTGCCGATGTCGCACACCGTCGCGCGCGGGCAGGCGACGACGTTGCCACTGATCGCCGACGCCGTTCCTTATTTCGGCGAGACGACCGCGGACTTCGCCCAGACGATCAAAGAGGTGAAGCCGACCTACTACATGGCGCCGCCGCGGTTCTACCAGCGTTTTGCCACGCAAATTCTCAGCAGGGTGCATCCCTCCGGCGGTGCGGGAGATCAGAACTACGCGCTCGCCGTGACGATCGCGCGCAGGGCGCTCGAAGACCGTCAGGGCGGCCACGAAGATGCCTTCGTCTCGAAGTTGTTCGCGGCCTGCCGCGAGCAAGTGTTCCAGCCGCTGCTCGCGGAGCTCGGTTTCGACGAGCTGAAGGTCGCGTTCACCTCGTCGGCGGCGATGCCGTCCGAGCTGATGTCGCTGTGGCAGCTGTGGGGCTTGCAGCTCAAGGAGTGCTACGGCCAGACCGAATTGGTCGGTGCCAATCTGGTGCAGATGGCGGAGTGGCCGAAGGCCGGCAACGTCGGGGTCCCGTTGCCGGATCCGGCTTGGGAAACCGCCGTGCTCCCGGACGGCGAGATGATCGTCCGTGGACCGGGATTGTTCGCGGGCTATTGGAACAAGCCGGACGAGACGAAAACGGCGCTCCGCGACGGCTGGCTCTACACCGGCGACATCGTCGAAGTGTCGCCGGAAGGAATCTTCAAGCTGGTCGACCGGAAGAAGGAGATCATCAACACGTCGAACGGCAAATCGATCAGCCCAACTCAGATCGAAAACGAGCTGAGGCACAGCCCCTTCATCTCCGAGGCGGCGGTCATCGGCGAGGGGCGAAAATATCTCACCGCCCTGATCGAAGTGGATGCCACCGCCACAATGGACTGGGCGAAGTCGCGCGACGACAAGATCGCGAGTTACGCCGACCTGGCGGCCTCCGAGATCGTCAACCGGCTGGTCGAGGCGGAGATCGGCAAGGCCAACGGAAGGCTGGCGCGAGCCGAGCAGATCAAGGCGTTCCGCATTCTGCCGGAGGAGCTGTCGCTCGAGAACGGCGTGATGACGCCGACGCGGAAGAAGCGTCGTAAGCAGATCAACGAGCGCTATCAGTCGCTGATCGCGTCGCTCTACGACGAAACCGAGGAAAAGCTGATCAAGGCCGAGATGGGCCTTTGACGTCGGCGATCGCTCCCCAAACGTACGAAGCTACTAGTCAAGATAGAGTTCACTCCTTCAGCAACAGGACATCGAGATGACCAAGCGAAGCGGAATCACGCGGCGGACGATTGTCGGAAGCGGGTTGGGAATTGCGGCAGGCCTGGTATCAAGGCCATCGTTTGCGGCGACCACGAAGGTGAAGGTCGGAGCGATCATGCCCAGCAGCGGCGTGCTGGCGTTTCCCGGTCAAGCCTGCGTGCGCGGCATCGATCTCGGCGCCAAATTCGCGCGTGAGAAGTTCGGCCTCGACATCGAGATCGTTCACGCCGATACGCAAAGCCGTCCGGAGAACGGCCGGATTGCCGCCGAAAGCCTGATCCGGCAGGGCTGCACCGTGCTGATCGGCGCGTGGGATTCCGGCGCCACCATTTCGGCGCTGCAGGCCTGCGAGGCCGCCAAGGTGCCGATGGTAGTCCACATCGCGAGCGCGACCCAGGTGACTTCGCAGGGCTTCACCCAAGTGTTCCGCTATTACCCCACGTCGCTGACCATCGTGCGGCAATCGCTGACCGAGCTGAAGTCCGTGCTTGGCACGCTGAAGGATCCGCCGAGCAGCGCCGTCGTTCTCCATCTCAACAACACGATGGGGCAGTCGACGGCGGCCAGCATCGATCAGGCGTGGAAGGAAGTGGGTGTTCCGCTCAAGATCGCGCAGTATGTTGCCTATGACGAGAAGGCCAAGGATCTGTCGGTAGAGGTCGCCAAGGCGAAAGCGTCGGGTGCCGATGCTTTGATCTCGGTCACGCGCGTCAACGACGCGATCATGATCGCGCGCGAATGCATCAAGCAGGGCTGGGATCCCAAGATGGTGTTTTCACCCAACTCCAACGGCGTGTCGGACAAGGCGTATCACGACGCACTCGGAAAGTATGGTGACGGTCCGGTTCTGTCGGCGTTGTGGCTCAATCCCAAGGGCGCCGAGACCGACAAGATCATGAAGATGTTCGCGGCCGACTACCCGAACGACTGGTTCGATGCCAATGCGGGCTGCGCGTTCGAGGCGGTGCAGATCGTCGCAGACGCCGTGACGCGGGCGGCGTCGCCGGAATCGCCGGCGATTCACGGCGCGCTCAAGACGACCGACATGAAGCCTTTCCTGATGTACGGCGACAACACCAAGTTCGACGAGACCGGCCAGAACATCCACTGTTCGATGGTGATGCTGCAGGGTTTGAAAGGCAGGCCGCGGGTAGTGGCTCCAAAGGCCATCGCGGAAGCGTCGCTCGAGTATCCGCTTGCGCCTTACAGCAAACGCTGACGTCGTTACGTGCGGCCCCGCGAAAGCGTCGTGGGGTCGCGGTGGTCAAATGCCGAGGCAGGGACGTGCGAGCTAGGACAAACTGTCCGAATTGATCAGGCGCGACCGCTCGGCAAGGAAGCGGCGGGGGCTTTGTCCCATCGTCTTCTTGAACATCGTGATGAACGCGCTGGGCGTTTCGTAGCCCAGCTCCAGCGACACGGCCTGGACCGAACTGCCAGCCGTAAGGCGTTGCATGGCGATCAGAATGTGGAGACGCTGGCGCCAGCGCCCGAAGGTCATCCCTGTTTCCTTGGCGATGAAGCGTGCGAACGTACTCTCGCTCATCGCGTAGCGCGAGGCGACTTCGTCCATCGTGCTGCGGTCGCCCGGATTATTCAACAAGGAGGTCGCGAGGTGTTGAAGACGGGCGTCGGGGGAGATCGGCAGATACATTTCATCCGTCGTCGGCATCTGCACGAGTTCGTCGAGCAAAACCCGGCCGAGACGGCTGGTCGGTCCTTCCAGCGGATAGAGCGGTGGGAACACCGAGAGGCGGTGGATCAATTCGCGCACCAGCGACGTGATCATCAGCATGCAGCAGGTCCGCGGCAGCATGCTGACCTGCGGATCGATGAACACGGTGTAGAGTTTGCCGAAATCGGCCACGCAATTGCTGTGCTGCACGCCGGCCGGGATCCATACCGCGCCTTGCGGAGGCACGATCCACAAGCCGCCAGGCGCCCGGCACATCACCGAGCCATGAGATGCGACGACCAATTGGCCTTTGCGGTGTGAGTGCAGCGGCAGGTCGTCGTTGTCTTTGCTGGTTTCGAGACAGAATGAAGTGACGGGACGATCGAACTGGTCCGGATCGACCGGATCATAGTTGATCCGAAGATCGGGCAGATCCATTCGCGCAAAATCGCGATCGAACTCGGTCTCGGGCGGCATTTCAATCCTGCCAATTCGTCAAGTCAGTCAAGCCTTGATGCAGATCCTGCTGCTAACGAGGTTAGCTGTTTTGAAAGGTCAGGTCACTAGTCGCGGCGAGCCGTCGAGTTCGCTGATCTGCGACAAGATGCCCGCTACTGCGGCGTGAGCGCCAAGCGCCTGTCAGGCGGCCCACGGCTCGATCACTTGCCTGATTAAACCAACAGCAGAGAATGCTGCGATGCGAACCTCGGCGTCCCTCCGGAGCCGGGCAATCCGTCGGAACGCGGCCGTATTCAGCAGCACGTGCCACAGCACCCGATGCTACCAAGCGCGGGCTTTCTGGGAGCCCGTCGCATGACCGCACACATCGATCCGCCACGCAAGGCCGTCAACGCCGATCAGGACGCGGTCGAGACCGCCGATTGGCTCGCATCGCTTGGATCGCTCCATCGCAGCGCCGGTGCCGAGCGCGTGCGATACATCCTGGCTGCGCTCGATCGGCGTGCGAAGGAGCTCGGCGTTCTGCCGGACTCTCCGCCGTTTTCGCCCTATCGCAATTCGATTCCGCTCGAGCAGCAGAAGCCCTACCCCGGCGACATCGCGATCGAGACCCGCCTGACGGCGATCATTCGCTGGAACGCGCTCGCGATGGTGGTCCGTGCCAACAAGGCCTATGGGGAACTCGGCGGGCACGTCGCCAGCTACGCCTCGGCCGCTGAGATTTTCGAGGTCGGTTTCAATCATTTCTTTCGCGCGTCAAGCTCCGAGTCGGAGGGGGACTTGGTGTACTTCCAGCCGCATTCGTCCCCCGGAGTCTATGCACGAGCGCATCTCGAAGGCCGGCTGTCGGACGAAAATCTGAAGCTGTATCGCCAGGAACTGAGCGGCCCCGGTCTGTCGTCCTATCCGCATCCCTGGCTGATGCCGGAGTTCTGGCAGGTGCCGTCGGCGTCGATGGGCCTCGGCCCGATCAGCGCGATCTACCAGGCGCGGTTCATGAAGTATCTGCAGCATCGCGGCCTGGTGCAGACGGCCGGTCGCCACGTCTGGGGTGTGTTCGGCGACGGCGAGATGGACGAGCCGGAATCGATCGCCGGGCTCGCCCTGGCGGCGCGGGAAAATCTCGACAACCTCACCTTCGTCGTCAATTGCAACCTGCAGCGCCTGGACGGGCCGGTCCGCGGCAACGGGCAGGTGATTCAGGAACTCGAATCTCTCTTCCAGGGCGCCGGCTGGAACGTCATCAAGGTGCTGTGGGGATCGGACTGGGACGATATCTTCGCGCGCGACAGCAAGCATGCGCTGCTGCGCAAATTCGCCGACACCGTCGATGGCAAATATCAGACGCTCGGCGCCAAGGATGGGGCCTACAACCTCGCCAACTTCTTCAGCGAGGACCCCGAGGTCCGGGCGCTGGTTGCGCACATGTCGGACGCGGATATCGACGGCCTGAAGCGCGGCGGCCACGACTTCAAGAAGCTGTTCGCGGCCTTTGCCGCCGCTAAGGACATGAAGGGTCGGCCGACAGTCATTCTGGCGAAGACCAAGAAGGGGTACGGCATGGGCGGCGCCGGCGAGTCGCGCATGACGTCGCACCAGGCCAAGAAGCTCGACGTCGACGCGCTGTATGCGTTCCGCGACCGGTTCGCTCTGCCGCTCAGCAACGAGCAAGTCGAGAATCTGGAATTCTTCAGGCCTGCGGAAGACAGCGCGGAAATTCAGTATCTGCGCGCCCGTCGCGCGGCACTCGGCGGCTACATGCCGGCGCGGCGACGCGCTTCGGCGGCGCTGCCGGTGCCGCCGCTGCAATCCTACGCGGAGTTCGCGCTGCGCGGCGACGGCAAGGAGACGTCCACCACGATGGCGATCGTGCGGCTGTTCACCAATTTGCTCAAGGACAAGACGCTCGGCCCGCGCATCGTTCCGATCGTCGCCGACGAAGCCCGCACCTTCGGAATGGCGAACCTGTTCAGGCAGGTCGGCATCTACTCGCCGGCGGGGCAGCTCTACGAGCCGGAAGATGCCGGCTCGATGCTGTACTACAAGGAAGCGATCGACGGTCAATTGCTGGAGGAAGGGATCACCGAGGCGGGGGCGATTTCGTCCTGGACCGCGGCGGCGACCTCCTACAGCATCCATAACTTCCCGTTGCTGCCGTTCTATATCTACTATTCGATGTTCGGCTTTCAGCGGGTCGGCGATCTGATCTGGGCGGCGGCGGACCAGCGCGCGCGTGGTTTTCTGATCGGGGCGACGGCCGGCCGGACGACGCTCGGCGGCGAAGGCTTGCAGCATCAGGACGGGTCCAGCCATCTGATGGCGGCGACCGTTCCGAACTGCCGGGCCTACGATCCGGCATTCTCCTACGAGGTGGCCGTCATCGTCGATCACGGCATGCGGTCGATGCTCGAGCAGGGCAACGACGAGTTCTATTACCTCACGGCGATGAACGAGAACTATGCGCAGCCCTCGATGCCCGACGATGCGCGCGACGGCATCATCAAGGGTCTCTATCGGGTGCTGCCGAGCGCTGACGGGCCGGCGAAGATCAGGCTGGTCGGCTCGGGCGCCATTCTTCCGGAGGCGCTCGCCGCCGCGGCGATGCTGCAAAGCGAATGGAAAGTGCCCAGTGAAGTCTGGTCGGCAACGAGCTTTTCCGAGCTGGCGCGGGAGGCGCGTGAGGTGGAGCGAACCAATCGGCTCTCGCCGCTGTCGCCCCCGGTCGAGAGCCACGTCGCACGATGCCTCGGCGGCAAGGTGCCGATCGTCGCGGCATCGGATTATGTCCGGGCGTATCCGCAACTGATCGGTTCTTACATCGAGGCGCCCTATACGGTGCTGGGCACCGACGGCTTCGGGCGCAGCGATACACGCGCCGCGCTGAGATCTTTCTTCGAGGTCGATCGCAAGCAGATCGTCGTTGCGGCGCTGTCGGCGCTGGCAAAATTGGGTGAAGTGGCGCGTGAGCAGGTCGCCGAGGCCATCGCCAGCTACGAATTGCCGACCGGCGTTGCATCGCCTTGGTCTCGCTGACAGAGGGCGGAGCGCGCATGTCTCATTCAATTGAAGTCGTTCTGCCGGATATTGGGGACTACAAGGATGTTCCGGTAGTCGAAATCAATGTGTCGGTCGGCGACGAGGTCACGATCGACATGCCGTTGCTGTCGATCGAGTCCGACAAGGCGACGATGGAGGTCCCATCCCCGGCCGCAGGCACGGTGGCCAAACTGATGATCGACGTCGGGGCGCGGGTTTCTCAAGGTTCGGTCCTGATGATCCTCGAAGGTCGCGGTGAATCCACCGCGCCGCCGCCGGCGGCTGCGTCGGCGCCACAGCTGGAGCGACGGTTCTCGCAGCAGGAGGCGCTGTCACAGCCGGCGCCCGCCGCTCGAGTCGATGGCTCGCGAGCACGGGCACAGCAGCCGCAGCCCAGCGGGGCTGCGCATGCGTCGCCGTCGGTCCGCGCCTTGGCGCGTGAGCTCGGCGTGGCGCTGGACTCTGTCGTGCCCACCGGCCCCAAGGGCCGGATTCTGCGCGAGGATGTGGCGGCCTTCGTCAACGGACTGGTGCGATCGGGACCGGCGATGGCGCCTGCGTCCGACGCGCCGGTCGATTGGCCCAGGGTGGATTTCGGGAGGTACGGCGCGGTCGAGCGCCTGCCGCTGACGCGGATCCAGAAGCTGACCGGCGCGAACCTCTCGCGCAACTGGAACGTCATTCCCCATGTGACGAATTTCGACAAAGCGGATGTGACCGACGCCGAAGCCTTTCGTCAGCTCGCCAATGCCGAGGCCGCGAAGGACACGGCGAAGCTCACCATGGTGTCGCTGCTGATCAAGGCCGCGGCCTTGGCGCTGCAGAAATACCCGCGCTTCAATTCGTCGCTCGATCGCGATGAGCTGATCCTCAAGCACTACGTCCACATCGGCTTCGCCGTCGACACGCCGAAAGGTCTGGTTGTGCCGGTGATCCGGGACTGCGATAAGAAGGGCCTTCGGCAGATCGCCGCGGAGATGCGCTCGCTCGCCGACAAGGCGCTCGCGGGGCAGCTTGCGTCGGGCGACATGCAGGGCGGCTGTTTCTCGGTGTCGTCTCTGGGAGGCGTCGGCGGTCAGGGATTTACGCCCATCATCAACGCGCCCGAGGTGGCAATCCTCGGAGCCGGTCGTGCCGCCACCGAGGCAGTCTGGAATGGACGCGAATTCGAACCGCGGCTCGTCCTTCTCCTGAGTCTGTCGTGGGATCACCGGGTCGTCGACGGCGTGGCCGGGGCCCGGTTCCTGGGCTTCGTCGCGTCGGTTCTCTCCGATCTGCGGCGCTTCGCATTGTGAGGACGCAGATGCGGACAGAGGAGATCCGGGTCCCCGACATCGGGGATTTCCGAGACGTCGAAGTCGTCGAGGTCCACGTCAGGGCGGGCGACGTCGTCGGGCGAGAGCAGGCGTTGATCACCGTGGAATCCGACAAGGCGACGCTGGAGATTCCGTCGCCGATCGCAGGGGTGATCACGAGCATTTCGCTGCGCGTTGGAGACAAGGTGTCTCAAGGCTCCATGATTGGCACGGCGTCGGCGTCGGAGGAAGCGGGCGCGCAAGGCGAGACGGTCTCGGCGGATCAGGCCGATGCTGGCCAGCGCGCAACAGATCATACACGCTACGATCTTGTCGTGATCGGAGGCGGGCCGGGCGGCTATTCAGCAGCGTTTCGGGCCGCAGATATTGGACTGAGGACCGCGATCGTCGAACGCTACGGCACCTTGGGCGGAGTTTGCCTGAATGTCGGATGTATCCCGTCGAAGGCGCTGCTTCATGTTGCGGCCGTCAGAGAGGAAGCCGAGCGGATCGCCGACATGGGCATTCGCTTCGGCGCGCCGCAGATCGATCTGCAGGCGTTGCGTGCCTTCAAGGACGGCACCGTCACGAGGCTGACGGATGGGCTGAACCAGATGGCGGCGGCGCGCCGCGTCACGGTGATCCGCGGCACCGCGAAATTCGTCTCCGCCACGCGGCTCGAGGTTGCCGGCGAAGGGGCAAGCTCGCAGCAGATCGATTTCGGACAATGTATCATCGCGACGGGCTCGCGCGCGGTGCAGTTGGCGGTGCTTCCCAAGGACGGGCGGATCGTGACCTCGACCGGCGCGCTCTCGCTGCGAAGCATTCCGGGCCGCATGCTCGTGATCGGAGCGGGGATCATCGGGCTGGAGATGGCGACCGTTTACAGCGCGCTCGGGGCCAAGATCGATCTTGTCGAAAGGCTTTCCGATATCCTGGCGGGCGTGGATGCCGATGCGGTGAAGATCTGGCGTTCGCGCAACGCGCATCGCTTCGAGCATATCGACCTTGACAGCAGCGTATCGACTGCCGCGGTGACGCCCGACGGCGTAACGGTTGCTATCACGGGCGCGTCAGTTGAGACACGATCCTACGATCTCGTGCTGCAATCTGCGGGCCGCGTTCCCAACAGCGGCGAACTCGGCCTCGAACGGATCGGCGTTGCAATCGATCCGAACGGCTTCATTCAGGTCGACGAGCAGATGAGAACGACGGCGCGCAACGTCTTCGCCATCGGCGACGTCGTCGGCGGTTCGATGTTGGCCCACAAGGCCGTTCACGAGGGGCACGTCGCCGCGGAAGTAGCTGCCGGGAAGCCGGCGGCCTTTACGGCGAAGATCGTCCCCAATGTCGCCTACACCGATCCTGAGATCGCCTGGGTCGGCAAGTCCGTGCGTGATGTCGCCGAATCCGGCGGGAAGATCCGTTCGGCAAAATTCCCATGGGCCGCGTCCGGCCGGGCCATCGCGTCGGGCGCGTCCTATGGCTTGACGAAGCTGTTGTTCGACGTCGAAACCGGTCGCATCGTCGGGGGCGTGATCGTCGGACCGCATGCCGGCGATATGATCGGGGAAATCTGTCTCGCGATCGAAATGGGGGCTGACGCGATCGATATCGGCAAGACCATTCACCCCCATCCGACCCTCGGCGAAACGATCGGCATGGCTGCCGAAGTCCATGAGGGCATTTGCACCGACCTGCCTCCAATCGCCAGAAACCGGTAGATCAGTTGGCCCAATCAATGTCCGTTATCGAAGCCCTTGAACAACGTCGCGCCGGTGCCAAACTCGGCGGCGGCGAGAAGCGCATCGACGCGCAGCATGCGCGCGGCCGCCTCACCGCGCGGGAGCGGATCGACCTGCTGCTCGACAAGCATTCGTTCGAGGAGATGGACATGTTCGTCCAGCACCGCTCGACCGAATTCGGGATGGAGAACACCAAAATTCCGGGA
The DNA here is from genome assembly GCF_020194215.1 of Bradyrhizobium sp. BRP20. NCBI lineage: Bacteria > Pseudomonadati > Pseudomonadota > Alphaproteobacteria > Hyphomicrobiales > Nitrobacteraceae > Bradyrhizobium > Bradyrhizobium sp. BRP20. The sequence continues at coordinate 49,668 of NZ_JADYVY010000030.1, forward strand.
GACGGCGTGGTCACCGGCTGGGGCACCGTCAACGGCCGCAAGGTGTTCGTGTTCGCCAAGGATTTCACCGTGTTCGGGGGCTCGCTGTCCGAGACCCACGCGGCCAAGATCACCAAGCTGCAGGACATGGCGCTGAAGGCGCGGGCGCCGATCATCGGCCTGTACGACGCCGGCGGGGCGCGCATCCAGGAGGGCGTCGCGGCGCTCGCCGGCTACTCCTACGTGTTCCGCCGCGTGGTGCAGGCCTCCGGCGTGATCCCGCAGATCTCCGTCATCATGGGCCCCTGCGCCGGCGGCGACGTCTACGCCCCGGCGATGACCGACTTCATCTTCATGGTGAAGAACACCAGCTACATGTTCGTCACCGGACCCGATGTGGTGAAGACGGTGACCAACGAGGTGGTGACGCCGGAAGAACTCGGCGGCGCCTCGGTGCACGCCACGCGCTCCTCGATCGCCGACGGCGCCTTCGAGAACGACGTCGAGACACTGCTGCAGATGCGCCGGCTGCTCGACTATCTGCCGGCCAACAGCAGCGAAGGCGTGCCGGAATGGCCGAGCTTCGACGACATCGAGCGCGAGGATTTTTCGCTCGACACGCTGATCCCCGACAATCCGAACAAGCCGTACGACATGAAGGAGCTGATCCTGAAGGTCGTCGACGAGGGCGACTTCTTCGAGATCGCGGAAGCCTTCGCCAAGAACATCGTCATCGGCTTCGGCCGCATTGCGGGGCGCACCGTCGGCTTCGTCGCCAACCAGCCGATGGTGCTGGCGGGCGTGCTCGACTCCGACGCCTCGCGCAAGGCGGCGCGCTTCGTGCGGTTCTGCGACTCGTTCAACATCCCGATCGTCACCTTCGTCGACGTCCCGGGCTTCCTGCCGGGCACGAGCCAAGAATATGGCGGCCTGATCAAGCACGGCGCGAAGCTGCTGTTCGCCTATTCGCAGTGCACCGTACCGCTCGTCACCGTCATCACCCGCAAGGCCTATGGCGGCGCCTTCGACGTCATGGCCTCGAAGGAAATCGGCGCCGACATGAACTACGCCTGGCCGACCGCCCAGATCGCGGTGATGGGCGCCAAGGGTGCGGTCGAGATCATCTTCCGCAGCGATATCGGCGACCCCGACAAGATCGCCGCCCGCAGCAAGGAATACGAGGACCGCTTCCTGTCGCCGTTCGTCGCCGCCGAGCGAGGCTACATCGACGACGTCATCATGCCGCATGCAACGAGGCGCCGCATCGCGCGGGCGCTGGCCATGCTGGGTGACAAGAAGATGGAAGTTCCGGCCAAGAAGCACGACAACATGCCGTTGTAGGAAGAGCTGTGTTCAAGAAGATTCTGATCGCCAACCGTGGCGAGATCGCCTGCCGGGTCATCAAGACCGCGCGCCTGATGGGTATCGAGACGGTTGCGGTCTATTCCGAGGCCGACCGCGATGCCCTCCATGTCGAGATGGCCGACGAGGCCGTGCTGATCGGTCCCCCGGCCGCGGCCGAGAGCTATCTGGTGATCGAGAAGATCGTCGAGGCCTGCAAGCAGACCGGCGCACAGGCCGTCCATCCCGGCTACGGCTTCCTGTCCGAGCGCGAGGCGTTTCCGCGCGCGCTGGAGGCCGCCGGCATCGTCTTCATCGGCCCGAACCCGGGCGCGATCGCGGCGATGGGCGACAAGATCGAGTCGAAGAAGGCGGCCGCCAAGGCCAAGGTCTCGACCGTGCCGGGCTATCTCGGCGTCATCGAGGACGACAAGCACGCGGTGCGGATCGCCGACGAGATCGGCTACCCCGTCATGATCAAGGCCTCCGCCGGCGGCGGCGGCAAGGGCATGCGCATCGCCCATTCCAAAGCCGAGGTTGCCGAGGGCTTCAACCTCGCCAAGGCGGAGGCAAAGGCCTCGTTCGGCGACGACCGCGTCTTCGTCGAAAAGTTCATCGTCGATCCCCGCCACATCG
>NZ_JADYVY010000031.1:0-47778 GCF_020194215.1 Bradyrhizobium sp. BRP20
AACCCGTACGACGGTCACACCTTGCGGGACGTCATCGACCGCACCGAGACACTCACCGGCTGCGCGATCGAGCGGGCCTATGTCGACAAGGGATACCGCGGCCACGACGCACAAAATCCCCGACGGACCTTCATCTCCGGCCAGAAGCGCGGCGTCTTCGGTGTCATCAAGCGCGAGCTGCGCCGCCGCTCCGCCATCGAACCCATCACCGGACACCTGAAGGCCGATGGTCACCTCGGCCGCTGCTACCTCAAAGGCCGCGCCGGCAATGCGGCTAACGTCATCCTCTCAGCCGTGGGCCACAACTTCCGCCGCATCCTCGCCTGGCTCAGAGAACTCTTGTGCCTCATCCGCTCCAGCTATGGCGCACGTTCGGCCGTCCCGCCGCGCTCAATTCGCCTTCTTAACGGACGACCAGATAGGGATGGTTGTTTGCAATCGCATTCGAAGCCGCCCCGGTGAGGGCTGTCGCGCAATCTGGACGCAACGCATCCAGCGGAATGTCCCAACGGGCCTCGCCCAGCCAGTTCTGAGCATAGCGACCGGTGCGCGAAACGGCAAACGCGCCATTGTTACACCTGAGCAGCACAAGATGATCGGCAAGCCGCCCGAGGCTCCCCAGTAGCACATTTTCGTAGCGGGGAAGCGTTTCGCCGGGCTTGAGCGCAACCTGCCACTTGCGCCGCAGGACCGGCATGTCATTGATCAGCCTCGTATCTGATTCCGCGGATTGCTCGTTGGCAGCACGCATCACACGCCCCACTCACCTAAGCTTCCTGCCCGGGCGGCATCAAATCCAGCTTGGCTTAATTCGCTCTTAAAAAGACGAGACGGTCGCGTTCGGCCCCTGCTGATCGATGCCGTTGCCTGAAACATCTGGCGCGACCGTCTTCAAGACTCATAACGCAGAAAATCCGCGGCGGTAGTGCATAATTCAACGAAAAGCGTTTGCCAGCGCCACTGGAACGACGAGAATCTTCGAACAAATGATTTGAGCCTCACGTATTCTACGAAGTAGCGCTCGTCAGTTGCGCGCGAAATTTTTTGTCGGATGTCCGATTTGTACGACTACCATTTGCCGACGGCGCAGGCGCCAGCAAATCCTCAATGTTAATTGTGCTTGAAGGACCGTCCCAGAGAGATGCGTGATAACTAAGCGCATGTTAAAGAAATGTGACGACTGCCGGCGCGAGGAGGCCACGCATGAAAAAGAGTGATTTGACTCTCGGAATGCGGTGCTGGTTTTCGCCGTCTTGAGCTTACGTCTGAACGTGGCATCCAAGGAAACTACCACTGCCCTGCTTGCGGCACACTGATCGAGGAGCTCGGAGCGGCCCACCTCGTGCTTTATCGCTTGACCGTACAGCCTTCCATTAAAGCAATCCGCAATCAATAATTCGTCGCGGCGGCCCAGGAGCTTTAGTGGGTTCGCTCAATTTTGGTATCTGACAGCGAGATCAGCGCGCCCCTTCCTTGAAGCCACAAACAGCATCCTTGCCGACCTTCAATGGTGGCGCCGTGACCGACTTGCTTGCGGGCTCTCCTGCAAATTGCATCGCCTCCCCCGTTAACGGATTGCCGAGCAGGCGCAAGTAGTTCGTCTGCCACGTTCCATGAAAGGCAAAAAATTCGCATGATAAACAATCTGGCCGGCGTCGGTATCTTCAAAGTAGACACGGACCTGCATGTAGTGCCGTCCGTCTCGAACTTCGCCGTCAAGAGAGACTGTCAGCGCGGTTCCTCTTATTGCGCGTACAGGGACCCTTGTCTCACACAGAGGCAGTTTTCTGAGCAAGCGCCAAAAGCTTGAGCTTGGCTCCAGCTGCCGGAAGCTGATTCACCGGCCTGAATGCGGCAGGCGTTGCGCTGCCGACATCGACTTCGGGCGAATATATCGAAGATCTATCGTCAACGCGTATTGCGGGCATCCAACCACAGCGCGCACAAGAACGTAAACGGAGTTCTGCTGCTGCCGAAGCTGCATCTCTGGGATTTCGCGATGAGCGATGGCATCCCCTTTGATCGGCAATCCATAGACCAACTATCCGCTTCGGAAGGACTCTCTACCACTGCGTATTGCACGGTGGACAACGAGGGCATCCGTCGCATCGGGCGACGTTGTTGCGTCGGATTCGGCCGAAGGCAGCGCGCGCACGCCGCCGCCTTCGCGCGTTCAGGCCGGCGCACGTTAGCCTCCTCCCGCAGCGTCGCTGCCGTAGCGGCTGGTCGAGGTCCGGTAGTACTGAGCGCGGATGGCGGCCATGGCCTCGATCAACGGTCCCCAGGGCGCGGGAAAGCGTTCTTTCGCTATCACCCGATCCAGCATGCGCGTATGGCCGGCCAGCTCGTCGTTGAGGAACTCCACCACAGGCATAGCCGGATAGCGCTGCAGCAGCAGGATCGCCGCGTTGTCGGCCTCGTCGGCCGACCTGTCCATGTCGCGTCCATGCAGATCGTTCTGCAGGCGCCCTATCGCGGAGATGAGCCGCAGGACCTGGCGAAACGCCGGACGCGCGCGCAAGGTCGCCATGTCCAGTCCCCACAGCAACGACAGGCAACAGAACACGTTCGCGTAGGCGATCGAATCGATGCCGTTGTGCAGGTACTCGGCGTAGGACCAGCGTTCCGCCCCCACCGCCTGCGCGTGTCCGGCGCGCAGCGCCGCGCAGTAGCACCGGGTATCGTCGAGAAGCTGAGCATAGTCGCGACGATCGTAGGCGAGCGCGGCCAGCGAAGCGCGCAGCACAGCGCAGCCCTCGAATCCGGGGAGCGCGCACGGCACGCCCTGCCCCAGTGCCTGCTCCACCGCGGCGAGCTGCTCCGGCGCGATCAGGCCAAGGTCGTTGCAATCGTCGAGCCAGAACAGCATCGCCAGTTCGCGATAGAACGCCACGGTCAGCGTTTCATCCTGCGGATCGCGGCCGGTGCGGGCGCTGATATCGTGCAGGCTCGGAAGGATGCGCTGCAGGATGTACTGGCCGCCCCTGACCGCTTCCACGCCGTGCTCGTCGGCGAACCCGGTCAGGGAACGCCCCCACTCCAGCACCTCCTGCAGCGCGCGTTCGGTCTGAATCATGGCGCCGCTCCTGTTCCCTCGGCCAGGACGCGCCGCTCCCAACCAAGTGCCAGCCACAACCCGGCGAGTTCGGCCACGCGCACGACCCGGGTGGGGCAATACAGTTCCTTGCCGATCCACAGCGGAGTCTGCGGCAATGCATGCGCCGCATGGCGGGCGAGCATCCACTCCAGCGCACGCGCCACCGCCTGCGCAATGCGCCGCCGCCCTGTCGGCTCTTCGCTCCCGTCCATCACGTGCAACGCGAACAGCGCATAGGCAGTTTCCTCGAATGTGGACGCGCGACCGGCGCCCCAGCCGCCGTCGTCGCGCTGCGCCTGCAGCAGCGCCGCCAGCGCGCGCTCGTCGCGCCACTGGGGCTTGCCTTGCGCCAGCGCTGCGACCGCATGCGCGGTGGGATACAGCCACGAAACGTGCCATTTTTCGTTGTCCCAGAGACCGTGCGGGTTGCGATTGGCCTCGACGTAGGCGCTGGTGCCGGCGGCGGGCTTTCCCAACAGTCGCAACGCATGCAGGGCATGGATGTTGGTCGACACCGAGGCATTGCGCTCGCCGGGGAAGGTGACGAACAGCTCGCCGATTTCGAAATGGCGCAACGCATCGGCCGCCCGGTCGCGGCCTGCAAGGCGCAGGACGCACAACGCAACGGCGGTGTCGTCCGCATCTGCCGCGAAGTGCACGGCCGGGCCCAGACCGCGCACGCCCAGGCGGGCGTCGAGCTGCGCGATGATCACGCGCACCGCCCCGGCGAGCGCGGGATGCGCGAACAGACCGGCCAGATGCAAGGTGTATAGCGACCAGCATGGCTCGAACACATTGATCGGCCAGACGTTGGGAACGACACCTTCGATGCCGCTGCGCGTTGCTCGCGATGCCGCCTGCAGATACGCGTCGGCGCGCCCGACCTGCGGCGTGCTCCCCTGTGTCACGGCGTGCGCACGCCACGCGGCAGTGGCCGCGGGACTGATGCCGATGCTGCCGTCATCATCCGGCCATGCGGTGGTCGGCGACGTCCCCCAGGCTTCCCAGGAGTGCAGCAACGGATGGCCGCTCGGCAACGTCGCCACGGCCCCCCGCTTGACCCGCGCTTGCCGCAACGGCAACAGCGCCGGGTGGCGCGGAAACGCCACGCCGCCCGGCAAGGATGCGGCCTCGTCGCAAAACCGCGGTAGGATCAGCTCCGCGCCGATCGGCGCGTCGTCCGGCACCGCACGCGCATAGGGATCGGGCTGGCGCTGGAGGAACCGCGTTGCAGCCTGGACAGCGTCGGCAGCGCCGGGAAGAGAATCGACACGCTGCAATGCCAGCAACGCCGCCCATGTCGGCGCATGACGGAACAGCGGGAAGTCTGCGCTTCCCCATCCGCCATCGGCCTGTTGCTGTGCGATGAGCCACGCGTATGCGTCCTGCCGACCGATGACGTTGCCATGGAACTGCAGAGTTCGCGCCGTGTCGTAGACGGATGGACCGACGCTGCCGCCATCGCGCATCTCGCTCAGCAGGTGGCGCAATTCGGAAAGGATCTGTTCAGCCAGCGCGTTCACGCGGGATGTTCCTTCTGCAGACGGTTGACGGGAACCAGGATCGGGCAGACGCCGCGCACGTCGCCGCAGGCCCGTCGCGGCCATGCTGGGCAACCGCTGCGCTCAGCGCCACGGATTCGGACAACATGCACCGCTGCCGCAGGCCGATCGCAGCGGCCCAGGGGCGACTCCATGTGGACCGGCGCGCTCATGCGCATGGCGCGTGCTTGAACAGATAGGCGTCGGCCCGCTGCAGGATCTGCGCCAACCGTTCCGCACGCGGCCCCAACGGGGCGACGGCCTCCCCGGCGTCGCGCAACAGATCCATCACGAACTGCCGCGCTGCCTGCAGCCCCATGATCGACGCGCAGGTCGGCTTCCGCGCCGCCGCGTCCTTGCCGGGGGTCTTGCCCAGCGTCGCGGTATCTACTGTCGCGTCGAGAATGTCGTCGATCACCTGCAACGCCAGGCCGAAATGGGCGCTGTAGCGATCGAGCGCACAGTACATCGCAGCGTGCGCGGCATCCTCCGCAATGGCGCATAGCGCGCCCATGCGAACGGATGCGCGCACTAGCGCTCCGCACTTCATCCGGTGCATCACCAGGATCCTGTCCAGCTCGACGTGCTTTCCAACCAGCGACAGATCCATGGCCTGCCCGCCCGCGGCCCCCTCGGCGGACACCGCCTGCGCCAGTTCGCGCACGAGCGCAATACGGTTGTCGCCCGGCGCATCCAGGCTCGCCAGGGTCAGGAAGGCGTGCGCCTGCAGCGCATCGCCCACCAAGATCGCGGTGGCTTCGCCGAACTTGACGTGCACGGTCGGAAGGCCGCGGCGAAGCACGTCGTCGTCCATCGCAGGCAGATCGTCGTGGACCAACGTACAGGCGTGCATCATCTCGATGGCGGCGCCGACTTCGTCGAGCATGTGCGCCGGCGTGTCGGCCAGTGCGCCGGCAGCCAAACAGAGCAAGGCGCGGGTGCGCTTGCCGCCATGCAAGGTGGCGTAGCGCATCGCCGCCATCAGCTCGGTCTCACCGTCGTCTTCGGCGCAGAGAAGACGCGCCAGCGCCTGTTCGACCCGCTTTGCGCCGTCCTGCATCCAAATCTCGGGCAGCAGCCTGCCGGATGCGCCGCGCGCCTGCGCGCCCGATCCGCCGTTCGCGGAAACGCCAGCTCGGTCGTCGTGTGGCGTGGAACCGGTCTGCATGTTGTTCATGTCCTTGTACCTGCCAGGAGACGGCCACGGCGAGCCGCGAGCCGCCGCGGTGTTGCCGGCCTCGCACCGAGCGCGCGCGCCGAGTGGAGCAATGCCGCGTGTCGCCGGCGCCGCTGCCTCACCACACGGGGCATGCGATGCCAGCTCATGAGAATCCGATGCGGATAGTCATGGACGGATGCGCGGTCGGGTAATAGCGCCGGCCTTTTTCGACGCCGCTCAGCAACCGCGGCCGCACCCCGGCCTCGTGCATGGTCAGCGCCAAGGCGATACAGAACTGCACCAGTTCCAGCCATGCCAGGTGGTAGCCCATGCAGACGTGTGGGCCGGTACCGAACTGCAGCATGTCCACCGGCCGGATCGGCTCGGTGCGTTGCAGCCACCGCGCCAGCCGAAACTGATCAGGCGCCTCGTGCAGCAGCGCCGAGGTCGAGAAATGCAGCAGCGGGATGCACAGATCGGTGCCCGCGGGAATGCGCCGTTGGCCGAGTCGCAATTCACGCAATGCGCGACGCACCAGGAGCGGCGTCGCCGGATGCACGCGCAGCGTCTCGCGGAACAGCGCCTCGGCGACCGGACACTGCGCCAGGTCCGCGTGCCGGGTCGGCACCGCGCCTACGCGTTGCGCCTCCTCGACCAGCGCGTCCCACAGCCCAGGCTGCCGCGCCAGCTCGATCACCATCCAGGCCATCGTCGAGGCGGTGGTGTCGTGACCACCAAGCAGCAGCAAGCGGATATTGGCGATCAGGACGTCATCGGAAAGCGCATCGTCGCTGCGATCGAAGGCGCTCACCATGTCGTTGATCAACCCGGTGCGCGCGGCATGTTCGCGCGCGGCGCGGACGAACTCGCGCAACCGCGCATCGATCCAGTCGCGGGCGGCGCGGCCGCGCCGCAAGGGCAGTCCGGGCAGGTCGACCGGGGGCGCGACGACCAACTGCAGCAGTTGCCGGTACTTGCGATGCCATCCCGGCAGGTCCTGCGCGGGGATTCCCATGAGACTGAAGATGAGCTTGAGCATCAGATCGCCGGTTTCGCGCAGGATGGTGACGTCGCCCCGGTCGCGCCATCTCTGCACGCGCGCCCGGATGACGGGCGCGAACAGCTCGCCGATGCCGGCCTGGGTCAGCCCCTTGGGCAGAAGCGCCGCCTGGATCGCATCGCGCGCCTGCCGGTGCGCGATGCCATCCTGGGCGACCAACGTTCCGCCAAACAATTCGGGCGCGATGTCTTCGATGAGCGCCGAGGACACGTCCTTGTGCCGGAGCACTGCGAGAGCATCCGGATCCAGACTGGTCATCAGGTGTCCGGCAGGGCCGAAATCTAGCCAGAAGTGGCTGCCCAGCGTCCGTTCCGCGCGCCGCAGCAGGCGCGGCAGGTCGCAGACGACGGCGGGAAGATGCCCGACCAAGGGAAAAGCGCCGGGCACGACCGGGATGTCGTGCCGCAGCCGATGCCGACGGTTCAGCGGGTTGAGCAGCATGTCCATCAGCAGCGCGGCGCCGCGTCCGCTTCGGCGGTCTCGCCGGCAGGCCGCGCGGCGCGGCTGTTGCCACCGTCGGCGTATGTCGGCACATGCGCCAGCATGCCGCCGTCGATGCACACGACCTGGCCGGTGATGAACGCAGCATCGTCGGAGAGCAGGAACGCCACCAGCGCGGCCACGTCCTCGGGGCGGCCCACGCGCGGCAGGAGCTGGTGCCGGCGCAGATCGGTTTGCATGTACGCGTCCAGCTTGGCGAGGAGACGCTCGGTCATGATGAGACCGGGTGCAACCGCATTGCAGCGGATCTGCGCATGACCGTACTGGGTGGCGAGCGAGGCCGACAGCATGTTCATCGCCGCCTTCGACGCGGCGTAGGATGTCAGCGCGGTGTCACCGCTGAGCCCCTGGCACGACGACATGTTGACGATCGCGCCACCTCCGCGGGCGATCATCCGTGGGATGGCCTGCCGGCAGCAGAGCAGCGTGCCACGCAGATTGGTCGCCATGGTCTGATCCCAGACCGCTAGGTCCAGCTCAAGGATCGCGCGGTCGCGCGGGGTCAGATGCATCGCGCTCGCGTTGTTCACCAGCAGGTCGACCCCACCGAAGTGCCGCTCCGCCGTCTCGAACAGCGCTGCCACCGCCTGCGCATCGGCGATGTCGATCGCCAGGGCGAGCGCGTGGCCCGCTTCGGCCGCGATCTGCGCGGTGCAGGCGATAGCCGCCGATCCATCAATGTCGGCCACCACCACTCTGCCGCCCTCGCGCGCGATGGCGAGGGCGCATGCCTTGCCGATGCCGGCTCCGGCGCCGGTCACCACGGCCACTTTGCTTTCAAACCGTCCCATGTATCGCCCTAGATTGTGTTGGTCTTTCGCGGCATGCCGCTCGGCCTCCGCTGGAGAAGGCGCAGGGTGCGCGCTGGCGCGCTCGCCATCGCCAGCGTCGCTTTCGATGACCCGAATGGCGGCGACCGGGCACTGGCTCGCCGCGAGCCTCACGGCGGCGTGCAGCGCCTGCGGGACCTTCGCCACGCACACTTCGGCCACGCCGTCCGGTTCGCGCTGGCGAAAGGTGCCCGGCAGCGTCAGCACGCACTGCCCGCTGGTTCCGCACAGATCCTGGTCGACCATGACGCGCATCTCAGCTCCCCTGCGCATGCAGCCGCACCGGCAGTGCGCGGAACGTCCGAAGGAACGCCGAGGGCTCCCGGGTCGGCTGCTCGGCCAATGCCAGCGTGGGGAAGCGGGCCTGGATCCGGGGCAGGCTCTCGGCCAACTGCACCCGGGTCAGTTGCGCACCGAGGCAGAAGTGAATGCCGTGGCCGAAGCTCAGCATGATCTTCCCGTCGGTCGACATGCCTGGACTGGTGCCGTAGAACCGCGCGGGATCGAAGCGATCGGGATCGGCGAAGGCGTCCGGGTCGCGATTGCCGGACGCGATCAGCACGCGCACGTCCGCGTTCTTCGGGATCACCACGCCGTCCAGTTCGATGTCGCGCTGGGCGATACGCGGAATGGAGCTGAACATCGCGGGCGCGTCGCAGCGCAGGACTTCTTCGACGAATGCCCTCACCCCCGCGGCGTCCTTCTGCAGCCAGTGCCGCTGTTCGGGATACGCCAGCATCGCCAGGACGGCATGGTCGATGCTCGCAGCAGTGGTGGTGAAGCCGCCCAGCAGCATGCCCCACAGCATGCTGATCAACTCCGCATCCGACAGCGTGTCGGCATCGTGGTCATGTGCGCCGACCAGCATCGACACGATGTCGTGGCGGGGATTGGTGCGCTTGGACTGTATGAGGTCGCCGAAGTAGGCCTGCACTCTGGCGCTGGCCGCGTCCGCCGCGGCGAGCTGGGGATCGCTGGCGTGCGGGCTCAGGCCTTCCAGGATGCCGCCGATGCCGGCGGCGAGCCCGAAAATGTCGTCCTGGGGCATGCCAAACAGTTCGGCGAAGACCAGCATGGGCAAGGTCAGCGCGAATTCCCGATGAAGGTCCACCGCCTCCCCGCGCTCCAGCGCGGGCGCCATGCCGTCCAGCCGCGCTGCGACGATGCGCGCGATGCTCGGCCGCAGGTTGTCGATCTGGCGCATGGTGAAATCGCGCGAGATCAGCCGGCGCAGACGCGTATGCGTCGGTGGGTCCTTCATCGCAAGCGTGGACGCCAGCAGATTGAGCGACAGGCTTCTCGCCGCACGCGGGAAATAGCGCGCCAGTTCGCCGGGCGCCGGTCCTCGAAAAGCATCGCCCGTGGCCTTGAGAGCCCAGCAGATGTCGGCGTGGCGGCTCAACAGAAAGAGGCCCGACGCCGCGCGATGCACCGGATCGTGCTCGCGCAACCACCGCATGAATGGATACGGGTCGTGAATCCACGCCGGCGACGCCAGTTCGGCGAAGGCGTCCCGGCATGTTGTTTCTTGCACGTCCATCCTGGTTACCTATTGGCTGGCTGATCTGACCGGTACGTGGCAGGCACGCCGGCAAATCGCGGAGACGATCGCGATCCCCCAGCGGCGTCCGCACATCACCAGAGCACCGGGAACTCCTCGAACCCGCCGGTGATGATCTCCTTGCGCAACTTCAGTTCTTCGGGGGCTAAGGCCAAGCGCAGCTCGGGAAAGCGCTGGAAGATCGAACCGAACACCGCCTTGAGTTCTAGCCTGGCCAGCGCGCCGCCGATGCAGGAGTGCGGCCCGGAAGAGAACGCCAGGTGCGGCTCTCCGTCGCGCCCGATGTCGAAGATTTCCGGGTCGACGAAATGGCGCGTATCGAACGACGTCGCCGGCAGGCCGACCAGCACCTTGCTTTCCGGGGGAATATGAACGCCCGCGATGGTCACGTCGGTCCTCGGATAGCGCATGATGCCGTCCCAGCCCGCGCCCGGCGGGTACATACGCAGGATTTCCTCCACCGCCTTGTCCACCAGGGATGGATCGCCGACCAGGCGTTCGCGCTGTTGCGGATGGCGGAACATGGCCAGCAGGCCGAATTCGATCTGCGCGACGGTGCTCTCGTGGCCCGCCACCAGCATACCCGCCGCCAAGCCGATCGCCTCTTCCTCCGTCGCCTTGCCCTGGTCAACCGCCGCGAGCAGATCCGTTAGCAGGTTGTCGCCCGGATCCTGGCGCTTGTCCCGCATCTTGCCGCGAATGTAGGCGCGCAGTTCTTCCCAAGCCAGGCGCGACGCGCTGCGCGGGCCGCTTTCATGCTGGTGCGTCATCACCTCGTCGGACAGCCCGGCGAAAAAGGCGTGATCCTCGTAGAGCACGCCCATCAGCGCGCTGATGACCATGGCCGGAAGGGGAAACGAGAGGTGGCGCCGCAGGTCGGCGGGCTGGGGCTGGGCCCCCAACGTCTCGAACAACTGCGCGGCGATCGCCTCGACCTGCTGGGCGAGCAGCTTCACCCTGTGGTTGCAGAAGGCCGGCGCCACGATCTTGCGTAACCGGGCATGTTCGGCTCCCTCGTGCGAGACCAGCCAGCCCCGCGAACCGAGAATCACCGAATCCGGAGTGAATCCCGCCGGCGGCATTCCCGCGGGCCGGAACGCCGCGTCAGACAGCACCGCCTTGGCCTCGTCGTAGCCTGTCACCCACCAGCCTTCGTGCCCGGACGGGAAGCGCACGCGGTGGATCGGACCGTTGGCGCGTAGCATCAACATCTCGGGCGAGGGCTCGATGTGATCGACGCGCCACATCGGCAGCCTCGGCAAGGGTTGTTCGGACATGGTGGCACTTCACTCTCTAAGCGATGGAAGGGCGGAAGGTGACCGGCGAGCGCTGCGGGCAGCGAATGACGTAAGACGGCATGTAGACGACGGTCCTCCGCGGCGATGATCAGCGCGACATCCTCTAGTCGCACGAACAGCGCGGGGAAGGCGCATCGCTGTAGGCGCGCCAGCCCAGCGCCCAAGCAGAAATGCGGCCCTTGGCCAATCGACAGGTGCGCGTTATGCCGCCGTGCGGCTCGAACCCGTCGGCTGTCATAGATCGACTGACCGCAGGGATTGGTGAAGGAGGCTCGACCCACCCGCCACCGACCTGTCCGCCACTATAGCCTCCGGACCACGCCCACAGCGCCATGCGCAGTTCGCTCCTGGCTCAAGGTCTGCCGCTTTGGTTGCACCGCGACGAGCGCAACTGTTGTGGCTCCCAAAAGGAGAACTCTAGATCGCATCCAACACTTCCTGCATTTTCTTGGTCACAAGCGAGCGACAAGTCATTGCCACGCAAACCGTCGGAACGGACCAGACGCGAACAGCGAAGGCGCCGTTTCCGTCTCGAAGACCAATCGCGTTGCGATAGTGATGATGCCGTGAACGAGCAAATCGCGTGCCGGAGTGAATCGGAGGCTCAGCAGGCACTTCCTAGTGTCAGGCTTCTTGCATTGTCTCAATGCCGACAACCGGCGCAGCAAGTGCCCGACAAAAGGCCCGCTCTCGCGCCGCATGTGCGGCGCAGCCTTTACGGGATATTTCAAGCATCCGAATTGACTGCAGCGGGTGAGCGGCTTCCTGCGTTGTCGCCGATATCCTCAAGGCTCTTCTTGGTTACCTCAGCGTTACGCGACAAGTGGCGGACGACGATACTCTTATTGGCTATCTCGAACGCCTCGACCGCCTGTTTGAGAATGCGGCATTTGCCGAACCCGCCGATACCAATCAACAGAACTGCCGAAACGCTCGGATTAGGTGCACGATGCAGGTCTGCACCACGGGCTGCGGATTGGTTGCGACGTGCGTGTAGCGCTCCGTCGATAACAGTCGCGCATGCCCAAGAAGGACTTGGATGAGCCGGGTATCAGTACCGCGCTCGTAAAGGTGAGTAGCGAAGCTATGGCGCAGAACATGTGTCGTCACCTGCTTATCGAGACCGGCATGTTGCCGAGCTTTGCGGCAGGCCTCTTGCAACGTGCCGACACTCACCGGATCGTCCGGATTGCGCCCTGGAAACAGCCAATGGCGCGGTTTGGCCAGACACCAGTAGGATCGCAGGATGCTGAGCAGCCGCGGCGACAGCATCACGTAACGGTCCTTGCCGCCTTTGCCGGCGGTGATCAGGATCAGCATGCGCTTGCTGTCGATCGCGCTGGGCCTCAAGGCGGCTGACCTTGCCGGCTCGTAGCCCGGCAGCATAGGCCGTCACCAGCGCAACGCGGTCGCGCAGGGCCGGTACAACCTCCAGGAAACGGGCGACTTCCTCCGCACTCAGCACCAGCGGTTGCTTGACCGGCTCACAGGCCGAAATAATGTTCTCAATCGCCTCCGTGCGCCCGCGCATAGAAAAAGCGTAACGCGCACGTCACTTGGTTGATGTGGGTCCACGACCGCTTCAACCCGATCAGGTGCAGTTGGTACGCGCGCACCTGCTCAAGGCTGAGCTTGTCGGGCGATCGGCCGAAATGTCGGCTAAAGTTTGCAACCGCGTAGACATAGGATTGCTGCGTCGACGGTGACAAGTTGCGCAGCGTCATATCGTCGATCATGCGGCGGCGCAGCGGGCTCGAACTCATCGTGGCCATGAGGCACTCCTGTATTGAGAGGAACGGACTTGCGGTCCCATCCTTCAAACAGATGCCTCTTAGATAAATGGTCTCGCCACGGCCTCCCGCGGAGCGGGTTCGTTCAATGGTGGGCGACATCGAGCGGAATCAGCAGCCGAACAACTCACGCCGTCGCGCGAAGGCCGACCGGCGGATTCTCGTGGTGGTTTGTATGTGCTCGCGGCACGCACAGCATGGCCCGCGGAGGCTGGTATAAGTCTGTCAACCATTCAAGCTTCGGAAAGGAGGCGCCTGGCTGCAGGTTTTGCAGAACTTGGGCGCCGATCACCCCAGGCGCGGGAGCATCGCTGCATAGACGCAGCATGATTGGACAGGCGATTCAATCGAAATATGGATCCAAAATGCCGAGAGCCAAGCCGCCGGGTCAATTCGTGGAGCAATGTTGGCGCGACGTCTCCACGTGTTTAGCTCGCAGCTGGGCCTTTAGTCCCAGCTGCGGCTGTTTGGGAAAGATGATACCGGAGAGGTTGATGATGGCTGTGCGGCCGTCGGAAGCTGGCCGCGCAATCGCCGTCGGGCTCCTTCGCCGTCTGCGAAAATAGCCTTAGCTCCAGTCTCCGCTCCTGACTTGTGAGACACCATGATGCTCTGCGAACGCGCGATTGTGGACCTTCAATCGGCGAGAAGTTGCATTTCAACCAGCTGCGCGCGCTCTATTCAGTTGAAGCTGACCCCAGCCCTTAGCCGGTCCTGCAGTGCCCGCCGATTGATGCGGAGGTTGCTGAGGTTCAGCGGGTCTGGATGCCGTCCTTCCGCCAGCTCCCGGGTGCCGTCCACGACAAAGACGCCGCAATCATAGGTGTTGCTCTGCTCGCGCATGGAGCCCTGTTGCAGGTTGGCCTGCAGCCGTTCTGCGAGCTGCTCTGCGGGCAGGTTATTGGGTCCTGGCGCAGAGTCCTAGTGATAGGCAGCCGGTCTTGCCCGATCGCGGCGATCAACCAGCAGCAGCGACCAGTGACTGCCGCGCCACCCTCTATCCGCAGCGCTGGCATCGCTTAACCGGCAGGAACAGGAAGTCGGCTCTATCACCGCGACTCCACCCGAATGCGCGTTCCGCGTCCTCGTTGGAGCCTGACCGCAACATTTGGGCTATCAAAGGATCCACGAACCGCATCCGGGCGGCGAGATCGGGATTGCTCTCCTGCAACTCCCGCCTCAGGACCCCATAGTCCCGCTCAATATGCTCGTCACCCAGCCACTGCGTGGGGCCCAGGACGCGTCCGCTGCGGTCAACAGAGACTCCGGTCAAAGGGCCGATCTGAGCAGGCGGGACCGGGGACGGGCGAGGATGATGGATGAATTGTGCACCGCGTCCTCGCGGCCCTAATGCGATCGAGTAGGTCTCACCGTTGATCAAAACCTGCCTTGGGCCGCTGAACTGGGTCGGCAGCAACCCGTGGTTATTCAGGATACGGATCTGGACATCCGCCACCGGCTGGGAGCCATGCTGCCAATCCTCGGGAACGAGATATCCGATATCCTCAAGCTCCTGAAGCACGCCTGATGGCCCGACGAAGAACGCGGCACTACCGGCCGGGCTGAGCACCGGCACTGAGTGAGCATCGTCACGCATCTGGTGCGGTGTGGCCGGCAGATCAATGAAAGAGTCGAGACCGCGGTAGATCTCTGACGACCGAGCTGGCGCGTCTGATTCTCCGGTGAACAGGTCTTTATTGATTTCCGGCCAAGGGGGCAGCCTGGGTGTCCGCTGCAACAAGTCGGCGGCTCCGCGTCAGGTTCTCGACAGCTATCGCTCATAGAGTCTCCAGAGGCGATCATAGCTGGCGATCGCTGCAAGAATACTGGAGCGCGCGGTCGGAGTGCTTGGACGCGGCGTTCTGGGGCGTTCACGATAGTTTTCTGCTGGGTTCGATGCTGCCGAGTCGGTTCCGTGGCAAATCACAAGCGACCTCAGGCTTCAAATTGGCCTATTATTCCGAAACTGAGAACGAATGAAGTTCGAATCCACCAACTGGGTGCGTCAACAATCGGGCACCGCGGGCCCGCAAGAGAGCTCATCGGCTCCGTCCACAGATGCGGCCGCCTTTGAGCAGCAGCTGGGCGAGATCGCTGTGCCGTCTGCTCCCGTGCTCATGCAGGTCCGCGCCCATCAAGCGGATGCATCGCGATCTGAGGCGCATGCCGGAGAGGATGAGGCGGTGCTGGGCGCCTCAGCGCTGCAGACCGCTCAATCAAATTGGGTCTTGGTAGGTCGCAGCAAGGATCCGCTTTATGCTAAGGATGCGCCCCTTATTTCCGGCCTTAAGCAGGCGCTCCTCTTGGGTGGAGCCGTTGAGAGCACCGCCACGAGCTACGTCGGTTATCTGCTCAGCTTGAGCCGTTGGCTCTTTGCAAACGACAAGCCGGCCATTGCTGATCGGCTTCATGACGAGACGATGGACAAGGATGTCGAGGAGTTCATAATAAAAGGTGGGACGGCGAACGTCCCTTGGGCACTAGCTCATCTGCGGACCTCTCAATTGACGGGAGGAGCCGTACCGATCGCAGGCCGCCCTGACCTGACTCCTTATCCCAAGGACGGGACTCTCATCAAGGAATACAAAAAGCAAGCAGTGGCGGCCCGAACTTCAAGTACCGCCAAAACCTATGCATCTATTCTCACGGATTTCAGCCACTACCTTCGTGCAAACAACAAGCGTGGCATTGCTGCTCGGTTTCAGGACGAGACATGGAACGACGACGAACCGCTGAATGAAGAGATCAAGCGCTACAAGGACGCCGGGGGTAGCAAAAGTATCGGCGCGGCACTTGATCATCTCCGTAACGGAGCGAGAAAACTCAACGGTCCCCCTTTTCATCCCGAAGACGCACGCTTGATTTCCGGACTTCAAGAAGCACTCGTTGAGGCTGGGTACGAGGAGATCACCGCTAAGACGAATTATGTTGGTCCTCTTCGCAGATTTAGCCGGTGGCTCTTCGCAAAAAAAAAGCCGGGAGTGGCTGCTCGGCTTAACGACGAATCGCTGAGCAACGACGCTGCGATCTTCGATAAAAATCGCAGGCACCTCGTTCTTACCGCACTAGATCGTCTCCGCGCCTCTCAGTCGCCGGGCGGAGTCGCGTCAATCACTGGCCGGGCCGGGGGCATTGAGGCCGCGGCTAAGCAGGGCGGGTCGCAGCCCGCCTTCAGTTGGCCAGCGGCACTCGCTGAGGGGGATGATCAAGATTTATTCTTGGGGACGGTCGACGAAGCCGGTGCATCGTCGTGTCTTCAGCCACCGCGGCATGGCCTAGCATTGGATCCTACAGAGTCCCCTAATCCCGTGAACCGGCGCCACCAGGACGACGAGCTGACGGATGAACGTTACAGCAACATTCTCGTGCCAGGCGAGCAGATTCCCATCATGCGGGCGAGCGGCCACCCATCTACGCCGCCTCCGCACGGTCAAGGCGGTAGAACGATGCTGAATGCCTCGGCGCTACCGCCCGGCCATGCAAATTTTGTTTTCGCAGGTAGCAGCCTGGATCCTGTTTATTGCGAAGATGCGTCTCTTATTGAGGGGCTCAGGCCGGCACTCATCAAGGCTGGGGCCTCCGAGAGCACGGTCGGTCGCAATCTACGTGGTCTTCTCAGCTTGGGGCATTGGCTCGTAAAGAACGACAAGCCGGGCATTGCTTCCCGGCTTTACGACAAGTCGCTGGACAAGGATGCCCAGGAGTTCGCCGAGAAGGAGAAGCAGGCCATCGCTATCCCACTGGATCTTCTTAGAGCCTCCCAATCGCCGGGCGGCATCACGCCGTTTGCAAGCCGGGTTGAGCGGAATCCCTATCCCCAGGATGCGGATCTCATCAAAAGGTACAAGGAAGAAGCAGCCCCAAGCACCGCCAACACCGCCAGGACCTATGCAACTCTTCTTATCGATTTGAGTGATTACCTCCGTGAAAAGCATAAGCCCGGCATTGCTGCTCGACTTGGCCACGACTCGCTGGATGAAGATGTCAGCCAGTATAAGGAGGAGGACCCCCATGGCCGCAGAAAAGCCGGGGCCGCACTGGCTCATCTCCTGAGGTCGCCGGCGGGTGCTAGAGCGATCGAACTACGGCGTCATATTCGCCCGCTTCCTGATCTCGAAGACGCGGTTCGCGCCGAGACGAGGCGGACGACTGCGCAGCACAGCGGGTCGAACGGAGCTGGCAGCTGGCCGGAGACTCTGCCTGCGAACCAGCAGGATCTGCTTTTAGAGACGATGGACGGACGCAGCTCCTCGCCGCCTCCGCAGGTCGTCGCTGTTGAGCAGCAGCTGATGCAGACCCTATCCCATCAAGTGGTGGCGTCACCATCGCAGATGCAAGCCCCGATGCCGTCGCCGGACGAACCGATCGGCGAGCAGCTTCCGGTCGAAGACGCGGAGCTCTTGGCGAAGTTTCGTGGAGACGCGGAGCTGCGCAAGCTCACCAAAGGGGCCATCAACAACGGTGTTTACGGGCTTGGGGCATTTATTCGCTGGGTCAACGCGAGTCATAGGGGCCCGGTAGCTTCTCGGCTGCGCGACGGTTCATCGCTGGACGCGGAGATTGCGAAGTACAGGAGCTCGGGCGGTGACCCCAACAACCGCATTAGATCGGCTCTGAATCATCTCCGGCGGCTGCTGCGTGGGGGTGAAGAAGTGGAAGCACCTGAACCCCGCGTCCTCGGTGCCCCCCGTCGCCTAGTTCCTCATCCAGAAGATGCGCCCCTCATCGAGGGCGCGCTGAACCAAGCTCTGAAAGATCTTAAAACTCCGACTGCGAAGCTGAGGCAGTCTGCGCAACAGCGGGCGAGGCGTCTTCGTGCGCTTAGTGCGTGGCTTAGAGAGAAGCGCAAAGGGAGCATCATCGGGCGGCTAAACGGCTCGAGCAGGGAGCAGGTATCCCTCGACAATGACGTGGTAGCATTCCAACGGACTGGAGGCAGAGTACATGGTCCCGATTTGTCGCATCTTCGCAGCTACTTGAAACTCATTGAGCCGAACCGAGAACTGGGGCTGCCAGGCCCTGAGCAGCCGAACTCGCCGGCCGCGCAGGGCGATTGGCACTCGGGCTCGGCGCAGGATCTTCCCTCAACGCCGGCCAGCCCGAGCGCCGGAGCTTGGGTTTGGTTGGGTGAACAGGTGCAAGAACGAGCATCACCATCCTGGCCCGCGTCACATGCTAAGGGCAGGCTTGAGCCATCTTATGGTCTGATTGCGCCGACGCCGTCCGAGTTGCGCAATGATGCTCACTTTGCGCCGGCGCATCCTACCAGGCTTCGCTCGGACACCTACGGCGGCCTAGAGTCTCTTGTTGATCTGAATGCGCCGACGCCGTCCGAATTGCGCGACGATGCTGACTTTGCGCCAGTGCATCCTGCCCAGGCTCATTCAGACACCTACAGCGGCCTAGAGTCTTTTGTTGATCTGAATGCGCGGACGCCGTCCGAATTGCGCGACGATGCTCACTTTGCGCCAGCCGATCCGACCAGGGCTCGCTCAGGCGCCTACGCTGGCCTTGAGCCATTTGTTGATCTCAATGCGCTGACGCCGTCCGAATTGCGCGACGATGCTGATTTTGCGCCAGTGCATCCTGCCCGAGCTCGTTCAGACACCTACAGCGGCCGAGAGCCTTTTGTTGATCTGAATGCACGGACGCCATCCGAGTTGCGCGACGATGCTCATGTTGCGCCCGCGCATCTTGCCAGGGCTCGCTCAGACACCTACGGGGGTCGTGAGCCATTGATTGATCTGAATGCGCCGACGCCGCAGGAGCCGCGTGATGATGCTAGTTATGCGCCTGTCCCGCGCACATCCGCCGATGCTCAGATCGGGGCTTTGGATCCGACAGCCTCATCCCACGGCCGCAGCGGACTAGCGCTCGGCGCCAAGGAATGGCTGGGCGACGAGCACATCCACAGGGATTACGAGCTCCTGGCGCAGGAGTTGCAGCGGGACCGTCCGGAATTCGCCGCCCTGGCGCAGTTCGTGGATCCCCTGATAGCCCACTATCAATTGCGCTTCGGCGCCGAGCCCGACATGCTCCGTGCATTCCGGCGCATCGTCTACGATCCGAATGGTAATGATACCGCCGACTTCCTATTCCTGCCGGTGAACGATGCAATGGATCCTAATCGCCTCGGCACGCATTGGTCGCTGCTGCTCCTTGATCGCCGCACGCGAGGAGAGCCGATTGCCTATCACTACGACTCTGTCCGGGGACACAACCACGAGCCGGCAGCGCAGCTCGCACGACGGCTGCGCGCCCGCCTGGAGTCACCTAGCATGGCCCAGCAGCGGAACAGCTATGATTGCGGCGTCTTCGTGGTGGACGGCACGCGGGCGCTGGTTCGACGATTGGCCCAAGGAGAGCGGCCAGGGCACGAGTTGCTGCACCTTGACAACCTCGTCGCCAATCGGCGGTCCCTCCAGGACCGGCTTCGAGCTCATCCCGGCTTAGGCTAAGGGAGCGCGAAGCGGCCGCGAGACCGAGGACTTTCTCCGCAATGCCCACCTCGACATTCCAGCGACCGTCGAGGCGCTGCGCCAATACTGGATGCCGATCCGCTCCCGGCTACAACTGGCAAACGGATAGGTGGATTTCCGGCACCGAAGTCGATGCGAGCCATGCTGTCTCCGATGGCACCAACAGCTGTCTTGCCTTCTCGGGCGCTGTTGTTATCGCCACTTGCGAGGCAGGTCCAAACGCCTTTGTCACAGGGACTGCTCGAGTGGGTTACGCCGCTTCGGCCTAACAGGCCAAACGCTGGGCTACATCAGGGCGGGCAGCCTGGCAACATAACCGAGGCAACATAACAACGAATTCGAGGGGCGCTTTGCGGCTTCCTGCAGCATACAACGCAGTTCGATTATAGTCGCTTCGGCTGGACCGTCGTCGGAGTCGCTTTGAGCAAGCGCTTACACCTGCTTGGTGTGTCAAATTCGAGTACGACTACATGGGCTTCGATGGGGACGCGTCTGGCGACCCCGCCGACGGTGCAGTTCCCCGCCCCGCCGACATTGCCGCCAGGACAACCAGCTTGTCCAGCAACTGTCACATCGGAAAGATCAGATTGAATCACCATTTCGGCGGCGACGCGAGCGGGGCGGAATGGTTCGACGCATCGGTCTATCCGGGACGAGCGGCCGCCAAAACAATAAAGCCTGTTTTCGATACGGGCGACTGGTCGTTCGAAGGGGCTCGCGGGTCTGGCTCAGCAGAGGCACATTCCAGTGGGACTACACGAATCAGCCGCCGATATCCGGAGATAGCGGCATCCCCAATTCCACGCTCACCTATCATGGCTTGGACGGCATTTCCGGCGAGCTGTTCGCACGGCTTGATAGTCCTGGGGGAGATTCCTGAAGGGCAACGTTGGCTCGGACGCTTCAACAAGGGAAGAATGAACGAGGATTCGAGCATCGGCAGTACGGCCTATGCAACACTCTGTGAGATCAGGCCAACGGAAGGTTCACGTACTACACCGCCGATGTCGGTTACGACTTTATGTGCGGTAGCACCTACAAGCTGGGCGCATTTATCAGTGGCACTTACTTCGGCCAAAAGTCGGATTCGATCGCATGCGTGCAGACAGCCTCGCCATACGGGGCATGCGCGGTTCCGGCCCAGCAAATCATCGGTACTCAAGGTGCCAATTGGGATGCGCTGCGCGTCGGGCTTAACGCCGAGACTATGCTGTTTGAGCGCCGTGAGCGCAGATGTTGCTTACCTGCCATGGACCGACTTCACCGGTCGTGATAACCATCTCCTCCGTCCTGAAACAACTTTCTACGATCAGTGCAGGCAAGGTGGGGGGCGTACAGATCGAAGGAACGCTGTCGTACCTCCTCGGCAGAAATTTCAGTATCGGCGTCGGCACTCGGTACTGGGCAATGTGGACCAAGAATGACAGCGATGTCACATTCAACTGCAGCGGCTGCAGCGACCGAGGCACGTTCATCCAGATCCCTGCACTCGCAAAGTACAGCATGGAGCGATGGGGTACCTTCTTAGAGGTGTCCTACAAGTTTGAGTGAATTGGTCTGCAAGCGCATAAGTCTTATAGCTAACCTAATCGATGCACGATGAAAGCCTGCAACGCGTAGGCTGCGCGGCGCCGCTGCCTCCGGGCGAACCGCCCACGGAGGGCAGTTGCCGAGTTGCGAGCAGCCTTCATGCCTTCTCTTTGCGGAAAGATGAGTCCGGATGAATCGTCGGCAGTCAATTCAAAAGCAGAGATGGTTCTCGTACCTTTGTAGCTCCGCAATCATCTTTTTTTTCGTGTTCGCCCGCATTGGCAGCCGATGTACGGCGGGCCAGTATGCCAATAACGGACTGCGCGACAGTAAAGAACAAAAAGCAACGCTTGCTGTGCGTCGATAAAGCGGGCCGCAGCCCTAAAGACAACTCGCTTTCTCAGGAGATTGGGGACAGCTCATCTTAAAGAGATCGTTGCCAACCCCCGGCCAGACCGCTCTCAAAATCCATGATCCAGATCACCTTGATGTCGCCCCTGGAACGTTCATTGATAGCTTGTCGAGATCCGAAACGTGAGATGCCTCTACTCGACGCATGGCTACCGTTGCTGCAGTGCACATCGGCGCGGAATGGCTCCTGTTGTTTTCGCTCAGGCTGTCGAACCAGCGGCAGAACAGGAAAGGCTGAAAACCGGCTGCGCCCTGCTCGATAGTATCCTGTCTGCCGCCTGCAAAAGGAATATGGGGAGATCTCTCGCGCGATTTTGCAAAGAGCCTTGTCCCGAAGGTGCCGAAAATTGAAATATTAGCGGCGTCGCCACCGAAGCGATAGCTGAAAGTAGGAGAGGTTCCGCTTGGGGGAGCGGGTCAGTGCCAGCGCGGAATGAGCCGGAGACGATGATCCTGGGGCGCTATCCCCCCGCGCCGGGTTTGCAAGAAGCTCGACGCGCCGAGACTTACTAATCAACGGCGGTGTCTTAATCTAGGACGCCGGGCTCAAGCGTACCGGCACTAGATGGCCGCGACGGCGTCCCGTCGATCATGAGCTTCAGATAAAATCCTATAGTTCGGCAGTTGCAGGAGATCGGCTTCCTCGAACGTTCCCAGAAACTCGCGAGCAAGGTGTTGCGCATCTTCAGCACCAACTCTGAAGGAGATAATCGATCCGGCATTTCCGAGCACCGCATCGCGCACATCCGGTTCTAACCGATGACGATAGTGATGTGCGACAGTGCAGCCGACGCGATATTTGCGCAACCCCGAGAACATATTTGCCATCCCGAGAGTGGTGAAGTTTTGAAACTCATCAATGTAGACGTAGAAGTCTGGTCGCTCACGCGCCGGCAATTCAGCCCGACTGAAAGCGGCAAGTCCGAGCGTCGTCACAAGCAAGCCGCCAAGAAGGGACGAGCTGTCCTCGCCGATCCGCCCCTTTGACAGGTTTACGAGCAACACCCTGCCCTCATCCATGATCTGCCTGACGTGGAGATCGTGCGCGGGAGCGGCCAGGAGGCGATTAAACACCGGCGCCTACCTTGTTTTGGATCGGCGCAGTGCCGTCGGCTCGGTAGCCGAACGAAAAGCGCTCAAATTCGTTCAGGCAGAAATTGCGGACAGTCTCATTCTTCAACTGTCGCGCCGCGGCCATCCCGTCCGCGCCTATCTCGATCGCGACCTCGCCGGTCAGTGCAGTCTTTGATATCGCAGCCAGTGTGGGGATCTCAAGCGTATGGTTGTCGCCGAGCTTGCTCGCCCAGTCTACGCGCAGCTTCTTCAGTCCGTTCAGCAACTGATCGCAGCAGGCCAGCTCGATCGCATGGCGTTGTCCATAGGCAAAGCCGACGGTCTCAACCCGGGCAAAGCGCGACAGCGCCCAAGCGAGGCAGGTGGCGGAATCCTGACCGCTCAGAAAATAGAACCAGCGCGGCTTCGGATGTGAAATCGGTCATTGAGAGGATTCGCTTAGAATGTGAAGAGTTGAAATCAGGCCCGCTTGGCAATGGCGAACAACGGCAAAGAAGCCTGCGATGAATGCCGCTTTCCCTTCATTGAGTTCAGACTTAGAGGACGCAATTCATGATCGTCTCTAAGGTGAAGCCGCAGAACGCTTTGACGCGCAGGGTTGCTTACCCCACGCCGAGCAACTTGTGCGTCTGAATGCTGACACGCCAGTCGCACGCAGTCGCCTCCTGAATGCAAAGCTTCGTCGCCTTGCGGCTTTGGCTCAAGGGCTGCAGCCATATTATCGGCATGAACTCACGAGGGATGTTGAGGGCCAGGAGCTTCTCGATATCGGCAGGCTTGCCCACGCAATGTTTGATCTCGTTGCCACGCCGCAGCGGTTCATCCAAAACAACGGGGCGTGCCAACTTTCGGGCTGATGGTCACCCACGTGCAGGGGTGCACCTGAATGGCATGGGTCCCGATGTCTTCACCTGCACCGAGAAGCCAGACTTGATAAGTAGCGTCGTCAATGGCTGAAAGTCGTACGCTGCGGGCTCGCCACCCGTGATCACGACATGCCGAGCCCTAAACCCCTGCACGGCGAGCAATATTTCCTCCGGCGACATCCTAGCCCCGGGTGGCGTCCTCGATCCCGTGATCTCGGCTATCGGCACTTGACATGCTGGATCTGCCTTCCATCTGCGCTTGCTGTCGCACCAGAGGCAACCAACTGGGCAGGCCTGTAGCCGCAGGAACACTGACGGCGTGCCGCTCTTGCAGGCTTCGCTCTGGATACTTTCAAAGATCTCGTTGACCGGCAGCACGGCTCGTTCCCCGATAGATCGCGCTGTTCGCACCGTGCTCTTTGACTTCGACAGATGCAAGCCGGCAACGCGGAGCAAGTCGCTCTGTCAGCAGCCACTTGCTCGCGATGCCGTAGACGTGCTCGGCAAACTTTTCGCAGCCGACAGCAGGTAGCACAACGATATCCGCCACGCCGCGCCGCTTCCTGGAACCATTCAAGCTCCGGATTGTCCGCAGCTACGACGGTCTTATGGTCAAATGTGTGTTCGAGGATCGCTTTCAGC
The DNA here is from genome assembly GCF_020194215.1 of Bradyrhizobium sp. BRP20. Classification (NCBI taxonomy): domain Bacteria; kingdom Pseudomonadati; phylum Pseudomonadota; class Alphaproteobacteria; order Hyphomicrobiales; family Nitrobacteraceae; genus Bradyrhizobium; species Bradyrhizobium sp. BRP20. The sequence goes on from NZ_JADYVY010000031.1 coordinate 23,840, forward strand.
TCTTTGAGGCCGCCAAAATCAACGACCCAATTCTTGTCGTCTAGGGTGTCGGCCTCGAACTCGAAGCGAAATGACAACGAGTAACCGTGCAGCAGACGACAGTGTGACAGCGCGCGCCACTGGCGAAATGTAGCGGATAGTCCGGTTTCATGACCGTATGTCTTCGTCGATAGGTAGGTCACGGTTGATCCTTGATCAGTGCCATAAATTCGCTGCGCGATATTTTGTCGTCGCGGAAAGCACGCGCATGATGCTGGTTATCATGATGGTGTCAGTCTAGCGAACACCACGCTAGATCATGCATTGGTGCTGCGCCCTAACGATGACGGCCAATCCCTTCGGCAGGATACGGCGTTCCAGTTCGTCCGCCAGCATAACAGCGGCCTCCTCCTGGATGTGCGGGCGCGACATGATCCAGTTGGCAAGGCGCACAAATTTGCGCGCTTCGCGGTCGCTTTGGTGTTGTGGTCGCGGCTGGTGTCGATAACCATGGCCTCAAGCACAGCGTGCACGTGCTGCTCGACCTCGGCTTGGATCACATCAATGTCACCAGGCAGCAGATATTCTGCGATATTGTCGTTTGCCGCAAACGACGCGCCGGCGTCGCGCAGGCGTTCACGAATTGCTTGCGTAGAGCTCATCAGAACTCCTGTGCAGCTTCGCTAGTTTGCGTGAACGACATGATCTGCGGCCGACACGCGCTGAACAAAGCGCTTCAATTGGGGAGGTGCCTTACCCGGGGCAGTTTTTAGTATCAATTTGCATACGATCGAGAACTTTCATCTCTCCTGCGTCGTTGACCGAGAGACCACTATTGCCGAAACGGTCCTTTATCGTCTCCCTGCAATCAGCATGCCGCAAAAGTATCTGTGCGAGACTTGCTTGAGGAAGAGAAAATCAATGCATCGTGCCGCGACGGCCGATCATTTGCGACTTCGTGTCGGGATTCAGACATACACACCGACAAGCGGACACGATTGAAGCGCCAGCAAAAGCAACCAAATCTTACCCGCCCCGAAGTCATCAGACAGTTAATCGGCCCCGTGATTGGCGCGAAGAACCGATGAACGGGACATCCGAACGCGTCAAGGTCGAAGATGTCGCCCAAATAACAGGCGAGAACAAGAGAGCTATACAGGCAGCGGCAGCTCGGGGCGAAATTCCTGGCCCGGCAAAGCTATTCAAGGCTTGGACATTTGACCAGGTCAAATTGCGCACGTGAATCGCCACCAAGAGCGCGAAGCGTTGACGCGGCTCGCGAAACTCATGGCAGCATGAAGCCGCGGCAAGCAACGCGCTCATCGCCTGACCAAGCCAAGCGACGTGGTCTCCCGGGTTCGGGCACCAGTGAAGCTAGATACGAACGGGCAATGGCGAGGCTCCGCAGCCGAAGAAGATGTACCGACTAGCAGCGCCTGGACCTGGTCCGCGAGCCCTCCTTCCGCGAGCGACAGGAAGAGATTGCAACACTCCAGCAGCTCGTGGCCTGACCGCTTCTTTGTGGACGCGGTACATCCCGCCGAGGATGTCGGTGTCAAGGCGGCCCGACCGGCAAGCCGAGTTCATCGTCGAAAATCTCAACACGATCGAGCAACTCTTGATCGGCGCGGCGTACTGGCCTGACGGCAACTCCCCGACGCGTGCTGCGAACCTGCGCGCGGGCCTTGTTTTGTAGCAAGAGCGCACCAAGCGAGGCGGTTCCGGTGCAAATCGACTTTGCCGCGGAGCTAAGGAGTGGAGTTATCGTCTCGACCCGATCGCTCTCGACGACCGAGAGGATCCTGTCATTGGCTGTCGAATCCTAACCCAGCGATCCTTCTGGCGGGAGGGATCCATGGCTACCATTCCAGAGAGCTGGTCTCCAAACATCGTGACTGGTAAAGGATTCAGCATCGAGGAAGGAGATGGCCAATATCCATAGACTGCCGTCACAGAGCGATTGAGCTCGGTTCCCGAGGGTCAAAATGCGGTGGGGTGCATACACCTCTGAACGGTTTCCTTCTAGGTGACGACATCCATCGGCCTTTTGACCTGGAATGCGTGATCGTCTCATTGGATTGTCGGCACAAGGTCAGCAGCCGCTTGAAGGACCGTTTCGACAATGAAGTTCGCGATGATCATGATCCTATCTTGGAGAGGCGCGCTTTAGCTTCGTGATGAAACCCTGCGACGTGAAAGCCATCGGTTGGATCGAAATTCAGTTGTGGACGCTGATTGACAGCCGAAATCGCGGGTCATCAGGCGTTTTCATACAACCAAGACCCACAGCAGAGATCAGCTGATTGGAAAGTGCTCCAATCGGCTCTGGTTCGAGGTGTTCGGGAATCTCAGCTAGCCTTGTCTGTCTAGCGGATCACAAATGTCACGCTGACGCTCGTGGCGCAGAGTGATTCAATTCCGATGCGGAGCAGAAAGAAAGATGCCGGTCATATCCACACGCCGCGCTGAAGTCACAGATGCCGGAACCGTCGCCGGCTTCGTTTATGCTCTCCAAGTCGAGCTCTTGCGCCGGATGGCCCCGGGGATCGAAATCGTCACGCAAAGCGCGGCGGCAGTTCTTGCGGATGTCAGCGTCGTCGCGGTGATCGCTTGCGGAGACAACGAGCCGGTTGGCGTCATGGTTCTAAACGAATGCACTGCGATCTACGCGGGCGGCAAGTTCGGAGAAATCTCGGAGCTCTATGTTCGCCCCGACATGAGATCGCAGGGCATTGCGCCTCATCTGATCGCGGTCGCTCTGTCCGAAGGACGCGCGCGAGGATGGAAGCGGCTGGAGGTCGGAGCACCGTGGCAGCCGAAATGGAAGCGCACCCTCGACTTCTATCTGCGCAACGGCTTCGAGGAAGTCGGCCCCCGGCTTTGCCGCATGATATGAGCCGGTGGGGTCAACTTAGAGTCGTCCCTGGATGACCAAGAAGCTGAGCGGATCAATCTAGCTTGGAACCCAATGTTCTTCGTTAGGGCCGGTTGATTGACCGGAACGCGTAATTGTCTGTGCGTTCTGGACTTATGTTTTTTATTTTTGTAGTGGGCTAATGGCACTGCTGTATTTGCCCCCTGAGAACGACGACTCGGTCTTGCTGTGTTCCGTCGGGTGCCCTAACTAGCATTACAGTTGCAATTTTTGCCTGAGATGGGCTTTGCGCGCGTTGGCCTGATGAGCCCTACGCCAGGACGACCATGCGAGGACGTAGGCGTGCGAGATGAGTCGCTGGGGAAGCTTCATGGCGATGGGGCGGATTTCCCGGATCGACAAGCGGATCAAGAGCGATGCTTCGGTCGAGGCCGCGGTCGCATTTTTTGAGCGATGGTCCAGTGTTGGCTCGATGACGGATGACGGCCATCATGGCGAAGGCCAGCATGACGAGTGAGACATGGCGATGCCAGCCATGCCAGGAGCGGCTTTCGTTGTGGTCAAGGCCGAGCTCGTTCTTGGCGGTTTCGAAGCTGTCCTCTATAGCCCAGCGATGGCCTTCCACCGACGCCAGCTTCTGCATGGACCTGCCCTTGGGGCACCATGTGGAGAAGGCCAAGCTGGCGTCAGTAACGTTGCGACGGATCAGAAGACCCCCCGTCCATTCTCCGGCAAGGTCGTCGTTGTATTCACCAGCGTCGAGATCGGCCAAGTGCCAGCGCGGACCTTTGGTCCCTTCGCCGGAGGCGGAGCGGTGCCAGGCCACTTCTTGGGAAGGCTCTGCGCGATCGCGGAGGCGGTGCCGGCGACCGGCTGCTGCTTGCCCCATGAACGGAACACGTGATTGGAAGCAACGCCCAGAACATAGCCTTTTCCCGCCTTGCGCAGCAGGGTTTCGATCTCACCTGTGCCATACACGCTGTCCGCCGTTACGAACGAGAACGGCACCTTTGCGGCGATCGCGGAGCGACCATTCGACGCGCGATCTTGGGCTTCGTAGCAAAGCCCATCGCTCGGGACATGCGCGGCTTTCAGGCGAGCGGGGTCGTCCGTCCATTCCTTTGGCAGATAGAGCGCCCGGACTCGTTGTTGCCGGTCGTCTTGAAGGTGCCGATGGTCGCCATGGTAGTTCTCCTTGATCTCTGTTTTCCGAGCCCGCACCTTGCGGCCTCGATGGTGATCGACAGGCCGGAGGTGATCGACGGCGCACCCCGCAGGGGCTCGACAGCAGAGGAGGAACTTTCTTGTTTGGCGAGGAATGACGGCGCAGCCGGCAGGGGATGAGCGTTGTGACGCCGCTGTTGCGCCATAGGCGATCGAGGCTGCTTAGCCGGCCTTCGGCCAGATCCACCCATCGAAGAGGCCGCTTCGTGCGCTCGATCCGAAACAGAGCTGACATCAACGAGAACGTGGCGATCCTCGCGTCCTGCAAAGACCGGCGAGCGAGTTTGACCGAGATTGGCTCTCGGCCGCGTGGCGACAGACGGATCAAAACCTCCGCGAGCGCACTTGAGCAATACGCCCGCCAAGTCGAGTCGGCCGTACTTGTGATCCGCCGCTATTCGGTCGATCGCTCACGACATTCGCCACGTATCTGTCTCACTGCGGTCGAGCCGCGGCGCTTGCACTGCCCTGAATGTCACCTCAAAAGACTATGACAGCGTGCGCTCCGGCTGCGTGATCACGTCATCCTCACGCGACGTGACGTTATCAGCCCATCGGCCAAGCCTTGCCCGGCTGGTCCGGGCGCGGTCAGTCGCCGGTCTCTGCATGGACAAATCCGTCCACAGCATGGCGTCTCAGCCGCCTGGCGAGCGATCACCGTGCGAAGCAGGCAATTTCCTGTGGCCTGCGCCACGTACGCATCCTGTCAGAATACAAGCGCGCGCTTCATGTCTGAAACCCGCCTCCAACTGTCTTCGAAAGCCACATTGCGCCAAAGGACACAAGCGTGCCCCTTCTGCAGTGCTGGCCCAAATCCTGCACCGCCTCTCCGCGTCAGGGCGGCGGCAGCAAGATGGGAGTCGTGTTTGGGCCTCGATCTGTCAATGGACAGTGTGGTTGCCGCACCGGAGGTTGCCTGTCTGCACCCCGCCGGGGGAACGGAAGACGCTCCTGCTTGCCACGGCCTCGCGCGGCTGACAGTTGCTTGCTCACCCTGAAGAGAGATGTCAATACATGGTCGATGAATTGGATCTGCGAACCTTCACGCCACATCCGCAACGCGACGCCGTGCTCGGCGAAGTGCACGCACGCCCTTTCACGCGCCTTGTTTCGCCATTCAGCGTGATCCACTTGGCTTTTCTTGCGCAGGGTGAGGCGGCCACAAGCGATCGCTGCCGCTTTATCGATTTTTGCCTCGAGCGCAATCTTCCGCCACCTGAGCAATCGGCGAAACTTCATCAGATTGTCATCGGGACCGCTACGCTACGTTGGGAGCAGCATTCGGAATTCACAACATTTACCTGGATCTGGAGTAACACAAATGTTTCCGCCGCAGACCGATTTGACAAAGTTGATGGTACCGTCCGATCGCTGATCCGCGCGTTGCGTCAGACCGGACAGTTGCTGGTCGCGATCAGGCTAGAAGTGGAGCAGGATGCCTCGCCGACCAGGCGCGCCGAACAGGTTTTTGACAAAAACAGCCTGGCCATGGTTGCCACAAAGAACGGCGCAGGCGTTGCCGCCTCAGACTTCCGCGTAGACGAAAAAGGCTTTACGAAAATCCTCGTCTGCGACCTCGGATTGACGTCGCAGGATCTCGGAGCGCTGGTGCAACGGCTCCTGGAGATCGAGACCTACCGTCCACTGGCGCTGCTTGGCCTGTCGGCCGCCCTTGAGCTTGCACCTTCCGTTGATCGCATCGACCGCCGTCTTGTTGAGGCGCTCGAAAAAATGCAAAGCGGTGAGGGGCTGCAGTTCAACAACCATCTGCTTGCCGAGTTGACGGCGCTGGCCGCCTGCTTCGAAAAAGGCGCGACCGGCAGCCTGTTTCGCTTCGGCGCCAGCAGAGCCTACAACGAGCTGGTCCAATCGCGACTGTCCATCATTGAAGGCAACGATGTCTCGGGTTATCCAACCTGGTCGTCGTTTCTGGCGCGCCGCATGGCGCCCGCAATGCGAACCTGCGCGACCGTAGAGGATCGTCAGGCGGCTCTGTCGGTCAAGCTCGCGCGTGCCGCCGATCTGTTGCGAACCCGTGTCGACGTCGAAATCGAACGACAACATCGTGACCTGTTGCAGGCTATCAACGAGCGCGCCAGACAGCAACTTCGGCTGCAGTGCACGGAAGGATTGTCGGTCGGAGCGATAGGATATTATGTGGTCAGCTTGTTTAGCTATCTTGCCAAGGGCGCGCATGACGTCGGACTGCGAGTAGAGCCCTCGTTCCTGACCGCAGCCTTCGTGCCGATCGCAGTCGGCGTGATCTGGCTGGTGAGTTACAATGTCCGAAAGCGACACCTCAAGCACGACAACGCGCCCTCGGTTGCTTGCGACTGACGCTCCTTAACAGAATCAGTGCGTCCATCCTGCGAAGCTCGCATGATCGTGGTGCGACGCTGCCGCAAGATCGCGGCCGGCTCCTGCGCAAGGTAATGCCCCGCCCGGACTAACCGGGCGAGGCATTTTTGGATCGGCTCAGTCGCCCTTGCACTAGAAACGAAGCGTCGCTTTGGAGGGACAATGATCTGAAATGGCCAGCAAAGGATCCGGATGGCCTTGGCCTGCCGGGCGCGTCCCGCCGAAGCGCCCGATCGCAACCTTGATGGCAGGATCTGGAATCGAAAGGCTCGCGCTCACGAGCATCTGATCAAGGCCCAGGGGATTGCGGCAGCCAAGGCTATCGGCCTTTGTCAGCGGCTTGACGGCCTCTTGATCGAAGAGCTCACGCTTCGAGCGTTCGCAGAGTTGCTTGGCGACAGGGTTGACCGGGCATTCCGGCTCCAGATGGGAAAGGGCGCTGGAAGTGGGGGCCCCATCATTGACCTCGCCATAGAGGCTGCGAACGAGGACGCCACTCGGAAGGGAGGAAGCGGGATCGCTTCCGTCCGAGCGAATATCTGATTTTCCGATCGAATTTTTCTCGTGCGACAGATTGCGGTTGAAGTCTCCCATCAGAACGACCGGCATGCTGGCAGAGCTCGCTTCCAGCCAATCCTCCAACGGGCGCACCTGTTTCTGCAGAATGGCACACGCATCGCCCCCGCCGTCAAGCTTGCCGCGGTCTTCGAGCGGGCTGACGCAGGAGGATTTGAGATGCACGGTCATAACACGCAACGGCTTGCCGTCGATCTGCAGCGTCAGTGATAAGCCCGGGCGCACCTGATCTACGGCGGCTAGATCCGGGAGTGATAGGGGCGCAACGACCCCACAATCGGAGCCCGTCCCGAGGTTCTTTTTCCAAGCAATCGCGAGCCGCTGGACCTTGAACGTGTCGAACGAACAAATCTCGTAATCAGCACCGTTGTTGGGCAGAACCTCGCGAACGGCGGTGGCGCCGCTAACCTCCTGAAAAGTGATGATGTCAGGATCGAGGTTCGTTCGGATGAAATCCTGGAGTTGCTGCGAGCGCTTTTGGTAGGCGGCTTCGGTCACCGGCACGATCTTGAAATTGGCCTGGTAAACGTCGCATGGCGGCTTTGCCGCGATGTCCCATTTGATCTTTGCGTTTCGTCCCCATTTGAGCTCCCAGCCCGGCTTGGTGGCCCCTGCCGTCGAGGGTTCAAACAATCCACTCGCTGGATTGAGGGCGAAAGGTTGACCGCAATCACGAATCCACTCCTTCGCCTCGACCTGGCTGAGATGCCAGCCCAGATTCCATGTCGCAATTCGGATGTCACGCGCGTGGGCCGTCGGCGCTGTGCCGAGCAACAAGACGAGGGCGAACAGGACAGATCGGCGAAGAATCATGTAGTGCTCCAGACGTTTGCAACAGACCGGCCCTATTCAGTTTGGGGCGACCGTACTTGGTGAAGGTTTCCCTTTGCCTTGAGGGGTTGCATGCCGGCCGGGCGGATGGGATCGCGGTTGCCAGCGACACAGCCATTGGGAAGCTTACCGGTGGCTCCCTCCCCGCGCAGCACGCTCTCGCGCGTGGCATTTCGATCGATTCCCCACGCGTGCTCGATGGCAAAGCGAAGCTCGTCCGCCAAGCACTCAACCGCCCAACGGAGATCGTGCCTGTCGCGGCTTGGAAATTCCTCCGTCTCTGTGATCTGCTGGCCGACAAGCCGCGCGGCGTTCCGGACGCCGGCATCGCCTACCATCTCCAATTCGCCCCAACGCAATTCCCAAAAGCGCTTGGTCGCCTGCTTCCAGGTTTCATCTTTAGGGTCGAGCTCCCACTCTGTCAGGCGCTGAGCCTGCTGAATGGTCTCGAAGAAGAGATCGAGCTTCTTCTGCAAGAAGGGCTTCTGCGCCTCGATCCTTCGGGTCAGCGCGGCCTGGCTGCGTGCCTCGTCGCGCTCGGCAATGACTTCGGCCTGCTTCGCAAGCGATTCACTAAGGAGCCGGGCCTGCTCGGTCTGAAACTCGTAGACCTTCCAGACCCCGGCGATCACAGCGCCGGCGATGGTCCAGGCCGCGACAGCGATGATGGTATAGCGTTTGGAAAGACGGAGAAGGGCTGAGGATCGTGGGGTCTGGGCCATGATTGCAATTGAATAGGTTCGATCGGAAATGGTTTGTTCGAGTACAAAAAACAAAATTCAAGCAACGTCTGAGAAACGAAAACATCAGAGCGCCCCTATAAGCCGCGCTCCCTGGCGAGAGCGGCCTTTGTGCCTTTCTTATAGGCGTCTTTCACCCACTCATCCCGCGTTTGCTTGAGGACAAGAGGATCGGCCTCCGAGCCCGGCTTCGGTTTCGTGCCTGTCTTTTCGTGGGTCTTGTTCCAGATCGCGCGGGCACGGTAGTGATTGTAGAGGCGCATCAACTCGGCAACATAGGCTTGGGCCAGATGCGTGTTGCCCTTGATCTCAAGGACATTCTCGTCGTTTGAGTTTTCCGATGCCTTGCTGAAGTTCGGCGAGCCCGTGTAAATGGTGGGCGTCTCCGTATCCCCATCGATCACGATGAATTTGTGATGCACGTGGATAGGCGGCGGGCCACTCGATTTCTTCTTTGTGGCTTTCTTTGCCGGTTTTGCTTTGCCTTTTGCGGCGGAGGCATCAAACGGTGAGGTATCGATGGTCTTGAGCTCGGGCAGGAAGCCGCGTGGCGCATTGGCGCTAAAAGCGGCGTAGGGAAGTGTGTCCGGGTTATTCTGCGAGCGATGGAAAATGGTCGCGGCGATCTCCGGAAGCTTGCGCTTCTCGCCCTTTTTGGTCGGCTTGTCGGGATCATCGATGCTGTTGAGAAGCCCGTAGATCAAGTGCTTCGACGAGTCTCCCTTGGCAAAGATTGCCTCCATGAGATCCTTGTCGGAGGCCGTGTACATGCAGAACAGCACGGAGGACTTCGCGTTCTTGACCGCCTCGGTCACCGTGTCGAGAAACTTTCGGCTTTCGCCGGGCTCGGGCAAAAAGAAGACGCGCATTTCGGTGCCGTCGACGTCCGTGACGTCGTTCCAGTCCGGCGGGTCCATATCTTTCTTGCCGAGATTTTTGGCCAGCACGTTCGCGCGCTCGGCGTAAAGCGCGGCAAGTTCGCGGGAATGGATGATATGAAGGAGGTTGGCCTGGATCGTTTGGGCTTCAGGCGTAAAGTTGGTCGAGCCCATCAAGACGGCCTGCTCATGCTTTTTCCGGTAGAAGATGATGAACTTATCGTGCATTAGCTTGGATATGGCATCCCGCTTATGGATCGAGATGTTGGGTCGTGCCTCCGCGATCCGATGCGCGGCGGCGCGGGACTTGGTGTCGTCAGCTTTCTCGAAATAGATGATCGAGCCGCGCCCTTTGAAGGCCTCGAAAGCCGGGATGATCCACCGGTCGTCCGACAGATGATAGATGGCGCATTCAAATGCGTCGCTCTCGCTGAGGATTTGAGGAATGGCGTTTTGCAGGCCGTTGGCCAGCCATCCATCCGCTTCTCAAGCGGCTTGTCCTTTTGCTTGGCAAAGCTCTGCGCGCTGACGACGGCGCGATTGAAGTAGGTGGCGATCTGTCCTTCGAGGGGCCTTGGCACCGTCACGGTTCTTTTTCCGGCCGCCGCGTCCTGGAGCTGCAGATCGCCTGGGCTGGTGCCAAGCACAGGAATAACTGTATACTCGAACGTCTGGCCTTGATCGTCTAGGTTGATCCCGCCGTCCCACCAGTTGAACTTTTGGATCGGCGCCTTATCGCTTCCCTTTGGGCGGGCGTCCTCCGCGAGGGGCACAAAGTCGAGCTTGTTGAATAAGAATTGCGGCTTTCTGTCGCGCCCATAACCCGGATTGCGCTGGATGGCGAACCCAAGGAAATCTTCGTGTTCGGCGCCGTCTTTCCAATCGAACGTCAAGAGCACGCAGCTCGGGCTAGCATAGGCTTTGACTGTCACCGCCGCGACCATGATCGCTCCCCCGCTTCGAGGCGCATCATGCACGAATACGACGCTCGCGCAATACGTGCGGCGGGTGTATAACGCCCGTCGAAACGTCTCACGCTGAATTACTTTTGTCATTTTCGCCGGAGGCTTTGCGATGGGCGTCATTGTGCCTAGCCAACTGTACACCGCTCAGGAGTTGCTCGGAGGCTTCAACCCATGGGACCCCATGGGCTTCACGCTCTCCCGGGACTTTGCGATCTACCGTGAGTTCGCAACCGACGGCGGGCCGGTGCCAACGTCACTCGCCGTCCGCGCCGCGCAAGCCGCGCACGACGCAGCCATCGCCGATGCCCTACGCATCTTTCTGAAAACGGTTCAACGGCCGCTGGTCGGCGTGATGGGAGGTCACAGTCTTTCCGCGAGACCATGCGGCCTATAAAGCCATTGCTTATTTGGCGCGCGAACTTGCCCGCGCGCACTTTCTCTTGGTCACGGGCGGAGGGCCGGGGGTGATGGAGGCCGCTCATCTGGGCGTGGCTTTTTCATCGTTCGAGAGCGTAGGTCCGCTCGACGAAGCGATCGGCCTTTTAAGCGCTGTACCGAAGGCGCCCATTCTGGATGACCTTTTTACTGACACCTGGACCATCAAGGACGAAAAGCTCGGCGCCATTGACGACGCACGCAGATGGCTGAAAGTAGCGCTCGAGGCGCGAGCCAAGGCGCCCGAAATTCTCCCCGTCAGCCTCGCTATCCCGACCTGGCTCTACGGTGCCGAGCCGACTATGCCCTTCGCAACACACTATGCAAAGTATTTTCAGAACAGCCTAAGGGAAGAGGCCCTCGTCAACAATTCGCGTGCCGGCATCGTCTATGGGCGAGGCGGCGGCGGAACCATGCGGGAGGTCTACCAGGACGTGGAGCGGAACTACTACGCGAAGACCCTCGACGAAGTGACCCCCATGATTTTCTTCGATCCCGATAAGTATTGGGAAACGGATCCCGTCATGGGTGACGCGCGAGCTACCTCGCCCGGCATTAATGTTAAGCCGACGATCCGCCCAATCCTGATGCTCGGCCTCGTATCCGACAAGCGGCCTAAGAAGGAAGTTGAGGCGTGCCTCGATGAGAAGCTTCTCTTCACGACGGATCACCCATCCATCATGAAAGCGCTTCGCGGCCACGAGAAAAAGTCCCAGCAAAATCTCACCTTCGCACTTGCGGCGGAGCCTCTCAAGATCGGCACCCTGCGGATGAATCGGCGGTAGCAGAGCGACATACTGGAGGTCAGCCCCCGTATGAGAGACGTCTGGCTCGTGGGGTTGTCCCAAGGGTTGGTTCGATGTCAGTAGCTGGTTACGATCGGATGCTTTTCCTTGGCAATCGCCAGCCCCCTGGACTGACCGCAGCGAGAGCAAAAGTGTCGCGCGGTTCGACATGAGCCCAGACGGCGCGAGGCACTTGTCCGCCCACTCCTCTCTTCACCATCCGGATCGTGATCTAGCGCTGCTCCAGCTGAGCACACCCGTTTCCGACGCGGGCGGGAAGCGCTGCCCTATCCCCATTGTCTTAAAACCGTCCCAGGCTCCGATGGGCACTTCGGTGCTCGTACTGGGCTTTCCGCTCAATCAGGACCTGAGCTTGTCGGGCGGTCTGATCAGCAATCACGGCTCCCCACCCAAGGAACTGCGGTGGCAGACGGACACTGTGATGAACCCGGGCAACAGCGGGGGCCCGGTTTTCGAAGATCACGGCTTTCTGTTGGGTATCGCGGCAGGCGGCATTGTCCAGTGGACCTTCGGCGGCGAGACACGCAAAGTAAACGGTGTGAATTACTTCATCCCCGCGTCGGAGCTAATCGCAAGTCCTTTGTATGACATTGCCGAGGACAAGCGGTGTTGGCGCGTGGCTCAGGACGATCTCGTGGTCGACGCGAACACCACCATTGCGGTCGACGGGACGGCGTCGAAAGCGCCCCTGGGCCCCGCCAAGCTTGAGAGAAGCTACACGGTTTCAGAGACCAAGGACGATCACCCCGTCGCCCTGGCATCGCATTCCCGCAACTACCAATCCCGATTTGCTGCAGAGCCCGGCTACAAGGTTGTAGCCTGTGTGCCGAAGGCAGAGAGCGAAAATAATGCACACGATATCACCTGCAGTATCGATAGCGGTGGCGGTTCGGCGGTCTTTGCGTATCGGTTGGAAAGTGGGCCCGCTGTCGATCGCTGGCGCGGATGGTGGGCCGGTTACGTGACTTTGCGGCAGGAGCGCATTGCGGGGGATGGCCTGCAATAGTGCGAGCGGGTAGCTGCATAAGGCAGGATCGCGAGGGGAAGCGATTTCGCATGCAGCGGGGAACGAACGAGGCAGGGGGACGAACGTGACAGGATCGCGGCGATTAGCGCTTGTGCTGGCAGGCGGGCTCGGCGGATGCGTCATCGTGCCCGACATTGCTCCGGACTGGGCTCTGCCGATGGGGGAGATCATGCTCCATTCGGCCTGCGAGCTCCAGGATGCGCTCGGCACGCTTGACCGCGAGGTGCCGCATGAACTGTTCAATGCACGAAACTGGAAGATCGCGGTCACACTCAATCCAAAATCAGAAGCGGATATCGTTCCTGGTGTCGGCTTGACGCGGAAGGTGCCCGCTACGGCGACGACACCCTTCTCGAACTGGGTCATCGGCGGTGGTAACGGCGTCACCCTTGATATGAGGGGCAGCCATACCTGAAGCGTCGATCAATTTCGACTCTGAAAAACCTATCCTCGATAGTGCCCTGCCCTGCGAGTGCGAAACGATTTCGTACCATTCGCTCACAAAGAATCTGGCGATCAAGGATTGGCTCTATCGTTCCGTGCAGGCCACGGCTCTCGCAGGCTCGGCCATCGACAACCCCAAATTCACGGCTCAGGTCGCCGTGAAATTCAATGGGACCGCGAGCTACACCTACACATTCCCGCCAGGCACCGATTTTCTCACACTGGGAGGGTATTATCAGCTCGACGAGACCTTGAGCATCATCTTCACGAAGAAGCCGGCGGTCGTCGCGAAATATGACCTCTTGACGCTGCCCGAAGGTGGCGCTGGTTTCAAACGAAATCGCGCGCGCCAGGTCACGTCAACCATTTCGGTCCTCGAAGATCAACAAGTCTCACTTCAGCAGATTCGGCAACAATTGCAAACTGGGCCTCAGCCGACGAACTGTGCCTTCACGCTCGGAGGCAAGAAGCTCCGGGTGACGGAGGTTGGCAAGGGCCAGGTCGAGCAGATCGATATGCCTTGCGACGGCCTGCCCCTTTACCTGCCGAAATTCGCCCGAGCAGGAGGCACGGGTTTCCGCGAGGCTCCTGCCGAGCTCGTCAAAGGAAGCCGATCGACAACCAGGGCACGGCTGCGACGATCAGGGTGCCGATCAGCAGCGCGATCATGTAGCCCACGATCGGCTTCATGCCCTCGTCCGGGTTGATGCGGCTGATGGCGCAGGCGGCATAGTAACCGACGCCGAACGGCGGCGCGAACAGGCCGATGCCCATGGCGAGAACGACCACCATCGCGTAGTGGACGTCGTGCACCCCGACCTGCCGCGCGATCGGGAACAGCAGCGGGCCGAACAGGACGATAGCCGGGATTCCCTCCAGCACGCTGCCGAGGATCACGAAAGTCACGATCGTCACGGCCAGGAAGACGGGGACCCCGCCGGGAAGGCTGGTCATGAATTTGGCCAGAGAGGCAGAAAATCCCGATTGGGTCAGTGCCCAGGCCATGCCTGTCGCCGCGCCGATGATGAGCAGAATCGCGCCTGACAGCGAGGCTGTCTCGACCAGCATCGGATAGATGCGACGCCAGTCGAACTGGCGATAGACGAAGAGACCCGCGCAGGCCGAATAAAGAATGCCGATGGTCGAGACCTCCGTTGCAGTCGCGACGCCTTCGACGACCGCGGTCCGGATCACGAAAGGCAGCGCGATGGCCGGTATCGCGATGACGAAGGCGCGGCCAATCTCCCGGGCCCTCGCCCTTTTGACGTGAGACAGGTCCTCGCGGCGATATCGCCACCAGACCACGGCCGCGAGCATGACCGCGAGCACCACGCCCGGGAGCAACCCGCCAGTGAAGAGCGCCGAGATCGACACGCCGGTCACCGAGCCGATTGTGATCAGGACTAGCGAGGGCGGGATCGTTTCGGTCTGCGCTCCGGTTGCCGCCAGAAGCGCAACGAGGTCACCCGGTTTGGCCCCGCGCTGCCGCATCTCGGGAAACAGCACAGGAGCCACCGCAGCCATGTCCGCTGCCTTGGAGCCGGAAATGCCCGAGACCAGATACATCGCTCCGACCAGCACGTAGTGCAACCCGCCCCGCACGTGGCCCAGCAGGCTCGCCAGGAAGCTGACCATGGCGCGCGCCATGCCCGTCATCTCGATCAGGAGGCCGAGAAAGACGAAGAGCGGCACGGCGAGCAGGATCAGGTGGCTCATGCCCTCGTCCATTCGCCCGATCATCACCACGTCGGGCGTGCTGGTCGTCAAGGCGAGATAGCCGACCGTCGCAAGGCCAAATGCGAACGCGATCGGAACGGCCGCGAAGACCATTGCGCCGACGACGAAAACGAAGAAGATCAGAAGATTCAGATTGCCGAGCGGCTTCAAGACGGGAGCGAGCAGAACGAAGGTCGCAATGATGCCTGCAACGAGCGCCAAGGAAGCCAGCAAGCTGCGCGGGCTCGCGATGCGGATGAGGCGGAGGACCGCTGCGACCAGCATCAATCCAATCCCGATCGGCAACGCCGCCGCGCGCCAGCTGTTGACGATCTCGAGGGCCGGCGTCGTCACGAAGGCCTCGTCGGCCGCGAACTCATAGGCCGGCCAGACGACCAGCACCAGGAAGGCCAGCGATGCTGCGGCCGCGACCGTGTCCAGGAATGCGCGAACTTCCGCACGCAGCACACCGACAATGGCGGTCATGCGCATGTGCTCGCCGCGTTGGAACGCAATCACGGATCCCAGCATGGCGAGCCAGAGGAAGAGAATGCTGGCGAGTTCGTCAGACCAGATAAGCGGCGAGCGGAAGACGTATCGGCCCACGATGCCCGCTGATAGCACCGCGATCTCCGCCAGCACGAGCAGTGCTGCCGGGACAGCGACGAGATGACCGAGGACGGTGTTCGCTGTCAGCACCCAACTGCGCCGGCCAGCCTGCGTCGCGCTGGCCGCCGCACCGACCTCGACGTGGGGCGTATGACTCACACTGGTCATGATAATTGGCCCGCGGCTTTTTCGAGTTGCGACCATGCTTCCTCGCCGAACTTGCCTTTCCAGTCCGCGTAGAAGCTGGTCTTCGCCAGGGCCTGGCGGAAGGCGGCGCGATCGACGTCGATGAATTTGAGACCCTTGGCCGAGAGATCGTTGCGCAGCGACTGGCTGAGCTTTGCGATGTCGGCACGCTGATCGACCGCGGAGCGATCGAGCTCGCGCGTCACGATCTCCTGTACGTCCTTGGGCAGGCGCTCGAAGGCGCGCTTGTTGCCGAGGATCCAGTAGCCGTCCCAGACATGCCCCGTCAGGCTGCACGTGCTCTGCACCTCATAGAGGCGCGCGGTCGCTATGATGGGCAACGGATTCTCCTGGCCGTCGACGACCTTGGTCTGCAGCGCGGAATAGACCTCGTTGAAGTTGATCGGGGTGGGCCCGGCGCCGAGCGCCTTGAAGAGCGAGGTGAGCAGCGGCGCGGGCGGAACGCGGATCTGGAAATTCTTCAGATCATCCGGGGTGCGGATCTCGCGGCCGGACGAGGTCACCTGGCGGAAGCCGTTATCCCAGGCCTTCGACACCGCCATGATCGATGTCTTGGCGATCTGCGCCCGGATGTAGGTGCCGAGCTCGCCGTCCATCGCCTTCCACACGCTGTCGTAGTCGGTGAATGCGAAGCCGGTGTTCACAATGCCGGCGCTCGGCAACAGAGTGGCGAGGATCGAGGACGATAGGTTGAAGAACTCGACGCCGCCGCTGCGAACCTGGGTCAGTAGTTCGGTGTCGGAGCCGAGCTGATTGGCCCGGAACAGCCTGATCTCGAGCCTGCCGCTCGTCGCTTCTCGGATGCGCTCGATCGCCTCTTGCGCGCGGATGTTCACCGGATGGGTCGGGTCCTGTCCGGTTGCGAACTTGTAGACGAACTCGGCGGCAGAGGCCGGACGGGTCAGAATCCCGCAGAGAGGTACGGCGCTCGCCGCGATTAATAGCGAACGGCGGCTGATGCTTCCGGGCTTCGAGACAGTCATGTTTTCCTCCTGATCCTGTATTGATGTTGTGCCGGCTGCATGGGCCTGCGCTGGTTTCCAGCTGTCCGGGCTCTTCGACCGCCCAAATTCGGGCAACAGCCATCGCTCGCCCGCCGCAATCTGCAGCGGGTGGAACTCTTCACTCGGAGCCTGACTGGCGTTTAGTGCCGGTCCGCTAAAGCCACTGCTTGATCTGCCTTGCGACCTCGGCGGTCGAAATGCCGTAGCGGTCGTGCAGCGTCGGAAGTGCGCCGGCGTCAAGGAATTCGTCCGGCAATGCAATCTGGCGGAAAGGCGGATGGACGCCTGAACGCATCAGGAGTGCGGCGATCGCCTCGCCGAGACCGCCAATCGTCGTGTGGTTTTCGGCAACGACGACCAGCCGGCCTGACTTACCGGCTTCACGCAGTATCGCCTCGGCGTCGAGTGGCTTGATGGTCGGAACGTGGAGCACCGCGGCATCGACGCGGTCGTTCTTCAGAGTTTGCAACGCCTCGAGCGCACGCATTGTCATGATGCCGGACGAGATGATTAGAACATCCTTCCCGTCACGGATCAGCTTGGCCTTGCCGAGCTCGAACTTGTAGTCGTATTCGTCCAGCACGACCGGCACCTGGCCTCGCAGCAGGCGCATATAGACCGGGCCCTGATGCGCCGCGATCGCGGGCACCAGTTGCTCGATTTCATGAGCATCGCAGGGATCGATGACCGTCATGTTCGGCATGGCGCGAAACAGCGCAAGGTCCTCCGCGGCCTGATGGCTCGGGCCATAGCCCGATGTCAGGCCGGGCAGTGCACAGACGATCTTCACGTTGCGGTCTTCCTCCGCAATCGTCTGGTGAATGAAATCGTAGGCGCGCCGCGAGGCGAACACGGCATAGGTGGTCGCGAACGGCATGAAGCCTTCCGCGGCGAGGCCCGAAGCGGCGCCGAACAGAAGCTGTTCGGCCATGCCCATCTGGTAATAGCGGTCCGGAAATTCCTTCGCGAAGATGTGCAGGTCCGTGTATTTGCCAAGATCGGCCGTCATGCCGACCACATCGGGACGGCTGCGCGCGAGCTCGACGAGCGCGTGTCCAAACGGCGCCGGTTTCGTCTTTTGCCCCTCCGCCGCGATCGAAGCGATCATGGCTGAAGTCGTCAGGCGCGGCTTGCCCGGCTGGGGTGCTGATCTGACGGTCTTCATGCCTGCCTCCCGGCTTCCAGCGCGGCCAGGGCGAGCTGCCATTCGTGCTGCTCGACGCGGATGAAATGGTTCTTCTCGCGCTGCTCCAGGAAGTGAACGCCCTTGCCCATCAGCGTGTCGGCGACGATCATCCGCGGCTTGGGCGCGGGATGAGACTTGGCGGCATCGAACGCGGCAACGACGGCATCGAGATCATTGCCGTCGATCCGCTGCACGAACCAGCCGAAAGCCTGAAGCTTCTCGACCAGCGGCTCGAACGCCATCACCTGCGTGGAAGGACCGTCCGCCTGCTGATTGTTGACGTCGACGATGCCGATCAGATTGTCGAGCCTGTAATGGCCCGCCGACTGAATAGCTTCCCAGACCGCCCCCTCGTCGAGCTCGCCATCGGAGAACAACGTGTACACCCGCGCCTCGGATTTCTTGCGCTTGAGCCCGAGGCCCATGCCGACGGCGATGCTGAGCCCAAGCCCGAGCGAGCCGCCCGACATCTCCATTCCGGGCGTGTAGGAGCGCATGCCCGACATCGGCAGGCGGCTCTCGTCGCTGCCGTAGGTTTCGAGCTCGTCCTCGGGGACAATCCCCGCCTCGATCAAAGCCGCATAGAGCGCGATGGCGTAGTGCCCGTTTGATAATAGGAAGCGGTCGCGGTCTTCCCAGGAGGGATCTTCCGGCCGGTAGCGCATCGCGTGGAAATAGGCCACGGCGAGAACGTCCGAGATGTCCAGCGCCTGTGCGATATAGCCCTGGCCCTGGACCTCGCCCATGCGCAGCGCATTGCGGCGAATGTTGTAGGCGCGGTCCGCCAGCTTGGGCGTATTAGTGAGCGTTTCCATCGATCTGGACCTTGTCTTGCTGGCTCAGTGGATGAGCATGCCGCCGTTGACGTCGATCACGGCACCAGTCACGTAGGCGGAGAGATCCGAGGCCAGGAAGGTGTAAATGCCGGCGACGTCGTCTGCCGTGCCAAGACGATTGAGCGGAATGCCTTCCAGGATCTTCGCCGTCATCTCGTCGGTCAGCTTGCCCGCGGTGATATCGGTGCCGATCAGGCCGGGCGTTACGCAATTGACGCGGATGCCGTCCGCGCCGAACTCACGGGCCATCGCCTTGGCGAGACCGAGCACGCCAGCCTTGGCCGCCGAATAATGCGGGCCACCAAAAATTCCCCCTCCACGCTGGGCCGAAACCGACGACATGCAGGCGATCGATCCGGACTTGCGCACGCGCATGTGCGGGATCACCGCCTGGGAGAGGAACAGAATGCCCTTCAGATTGACGTCCTGAATGCGATCCCAATCAGCCGGCGAGATATCCAGGAACTTGACCGGCTGGGTGATGCCCGCATTGTTGATGAGGATATCGATGTTTCCGAAGGATTCGATCGCGCGAGCGACGGCCTGCTCGCAGGATGATTTGTCGGCGACGTCGCATCGCAGCCCAATGTGGGACTTGCCAAGCGATGCCGCGGTGTCCGCCGCCGCGCTCGCGTCAATGTCGAGAATGGCGACCCGAGCGCCCTCGGTAGCGAACCGGCGCGCCGTGGCAAGCCCGATGCCGCGCGGCGAGGCCGCGCCCGAAATGATGGCCGTCTTACCCCTGAGCAGCATCAGTTCCTCCCACTAATGTTTTTTCCTTGGCAAGACCAATGAACCGCGGACGCGCAACAGACAAACGCACAGTTGTCATGGATCGATGAATCTGGTTCACTTATGGGATGCTGTCGAATGTCCCGATATCGGCAATTCGCGCCTTTGAAGCCGCCGCCCGCACCGGATCCTTTCGCGATGCGGCGAATGAGCTTCACCTGACACCGAGTGCGGTCAGTCATGCCATCCGCAAACTGGAGGACACGCTTCGGACCGTTCTGTTCGAGCGCAGCGCGCGGTCAGTGCGGCTCACGCCAGCCGGCGAAAACCTGATGCGCCACACGGGAGCGGCATTTGATCAGCTCCGCCGTGGCCTCGAGGAAGTCGCCGCGCGCGGACCGCAATTGGTGCGCGTCCATTCGGCACCTAGTTTTGCTGCGCAGTGGCTGGCACCACGCCTCGCACAATTTCTCGCCGCCTATCCGAAGCTCGAAGTGCGGCTGGCTGCGAGCACGGACTACGCTCGCTTCAGCAACGATGATTTCGACATCGATATCGTCTACGGTCCGCCGCGGGCGGAGGGCGTGGAGGTTGTTCCTCTCCCCGAGGAAACGGTCACCCCGCTCTGCTCCCCTGCTCTCGCAAAATCGATAAGGAAGCCGGCCGATCTCCTCGATCAGACGCTGATCCGCTCCGACGTGAAGCAGGTGCAATGGCACCAATGGTTTACCGCCAACGGATTGGAAGCCCCCGCCCTGCACGGCATGAGGTTTGATCGCAGCTTTCTGGCAATCGCAACGGCCGCGGAGGGATTGGGAGTAGCGATGGAATCAACCCTTTTGGCCGAACGCGAACTGGCGAGCGGGCGACTGGTTGCGCCACTGGCAGGACGCGCCAAGGATATCCGCTACGTCGGCCATCGCCTGATCTACCCACGGGCCAGCCGACAGAGATCTGCGGTACGAGCCTTTGCAGATTGGCTCGTGGCGCAACTCGGTGGCGGGACCGCAGGTTCCGCGCACTAAGATCCAAGTCTGGCCGAGCATCGCCGACGCGCTTGAGGACGGAGAGATCGACGCCGCACAGGCGGTCTTTCGCGCCATGAACGAGTGCAACCACCTCGTCTGCCCGACGGCTCAACGCCGCCGGGCCGCCAAGCTGGTCGAGGAGAAGGGCGCCGCGATCGAGGGTACATCCGCTAGAACCCTGGCTCACGGCCCTTGATGGGCACCCTCACGACCCGGGCTGTGCCGGCATACGACCTCTGGGTCGCGGTCAACCAGATCCCCGAAGCCTACCGCAGTTTGATGCGCACGGTTGCGATAAGGCGGGCCTTACTTGCCTGGCTGCGCGCGCTCGAAATCAGGCAACGGACAGACGGGCCTTTTCATGGTGCACCTGCACTGCATCTTTATCGTCGGCCCCAGCTACTTCGAGCCTGGCAGCAAGGAATATCTCTCTTTTGAAAAGCTGCGCGCGGCTTGGAAGGCAAGCCTCGCGCCGACTACGACCCGATGGTCCGGATCGAGAAGATGCGCGGCGGCTTCGCGCCGCTGACCGTCACGGGTCGCAAGTCGCTGCAGGAAGCCCTCAAGTACTGCTTCAAGCCGGGTGCGATCTTCTACACGAAGGTCGGCGGAAGCCCCGCCATCGTGGGGTGCTCACACCCGCGAGCTGTTCGACCCCAACGATGGCAAAGGTTTGCGGTGGCTGCCCGACAACGAATCACAAGCGATTCATCCGTTTCAAGTTTTTTCGATCGGATCGCGGTCGAGCCAAGCATTTGTGGGTAATTGAAAGTCACCGGACGCGTACGCACGCCGAGGCACTCTTTGAGGAGGTCTCGCTGGATATGGCGCCGCACTGGCAGCCGACGCGGCAAACGACCTTGGACCGGTGATACGGCGGTTATCGTCGATGCCGTCCGCGTAGGCATGTCGGTCGCGCAACTCGTCTACTTGAAGAAGCCCGCGATGGCGGAAGCCGCCGAGCGGTTGCGGGCCGACAAGCGGTGGCTTCCGAACGTGCTGCGCTTGCCACAGCTGGCGATCGAGAAGAACTCTCCGCCGACATTCGTGCCGAATGCGATCTACTTCGCCTTCACGATGAGGGCGCCGATGGCAGCCTCTTCAATATGGCGGAATCTTAGCCCGGTAGCTTTGCGCCCCCGTCAACTACCAGCACTGGTGATTGATCGAGATGAGAGATAGGAGGACAATCGGATAACGAATGCTGGCCTGATCAAGCTCAGGTACAAAGACTCTCGCAGCGACCAAAGTCGGCTCTCGCAATGGACATAATGAGCTGACGTGTCAGCGGCAAAAGTACAGCATGCTCAGGTAGGATCCAGCAGAGTAACGCCCTGCGCCTTCTCGAGCCGTAGCAGATCAGAGAAGCACGCATCTACCGCGACGCTGGGTCATGCCGCTGCCGTTCACCGCAGCGGAGTTCTCCGTTGTATGGGATTAGCCGCGCGCAGCAGGAAATGGAGATGCCAGCAAACGAGAGAGGCTTTGAGAGATCGGTGATCCTGATCGACAATTTCGACTCCTTTACATTCAACATTGCCCAGATGGTCGGCGAGGTGAATGGTAGGGAAGTCATTGTCTTGGATAACACAGTGCCATGGAGCGAAATCCGCAAAATACCTCATGAGCGGATCATTCTCTCACCCGGCCCAGGAAGTCCTCAAAATTCCAAGGATGTCGGCTCAACGATGGATGTTTTGGCCGGGAGCGCCGTTCCGGTCTTGGGCGTGTGCTGGGACATCAATGCATTGCCCATTTTCATGGTGCATCCGTTGCCCGCGCACCAGAGCCGCTCCATGGCCGGATCCGCAGCATCACAACCTCCGGAAGGGGCCTATTCGAAGGGCTGCCGCGCTCTTTCAATGTGACCAGATACCATTCTCTGGCAGTGACAAGTGAGCTTCCGGAATGCCTTGAATGTAGTGCTATGTGTGAGGATGGCGTGATTATGGGGCTACGCCATCGGCAGGCGCCTCACTACGGTGTGCAGTTTCACCCGGAATCCATCTGCTCCCAATACGGACGAGAACTTTTTGCCAACTTCCTCTCTGATCTGTGCGCCTCGTCCGCGCCCCCATCCTCGCTCAGAGCACTGGCGGGGTCCTGAAATGAACGTCCCGCGCGCCAGCAACCTTCTCTTCAAGACGGCGACGTATAGGGCGAGAAGTTCAACGGCCTCATGCACCGCAAGCGCTGAGGATGTTTTCGTGCGTCTCTTTGGTGGTGCGCAGCCTGCTTTCTGGCTGGACAGCAGCATGCTGGTGCCCGGGGTGTCGCGGTGGTCCTTCATGGGAGGGCTTAGCGGGCCGGGCAGCTATCTGGGATGCTACGATGCAACTCGCCAGGAAATTGGGATCACTCGCGACGGCGAGGCATCACCAATGATCATCTCCAAATCGATTTTCGAATTTCTCGCCGTTAGACGTGCCGCGCACAAGCTGAAAGATCAGGCTGATGTGCAAGACATTCCCTTCAAAGGTGGCCACGTGGGCTATTTCGGCTATGAACTGAAGTCACTCACCTGCGGCGTCAGCTCACGACCATCGAAATATCCGGATGCAGTCTTCATCTTCTGCACAAGATTCCTCGCCTTTGATCATGAGAATGGCCGCATCCACATCGTTGCGCTCTATCCCGACATCGAGACAGGATTGTCCGACGATGCTGCCCTTTGGATCAGCAAGACCGAGCGGGAGATCCACGGCATTGAACCTGCTGCTGGCGTCTCCCCGTCCTCCCTCCACGCAAATCGGGGTCCAATTCAGTTCAAGCTTCGTCAGGA
Organism: Bradyrhizobium sp. BRP20; assembly: GCF_020194215.1. NCBI lineage: Bacteria > Pseudomonadati > Pseudomonadota > Alphaproteobacteria > Hyphomicrobiales > Nitrobacteraceae > Bradyrhizobium > Bradyrhizobium sp. BRP20. Next base: position 47,078 of record NZ_JADYVY010000031.1, read on the forward strand.
CGGGTCCGATACTTGCAAAACATCGAAAAATGCCTTTCCAAGATCCGAGCTGGCGAGACCTACGAGATCTGTCTGACCAACGAGATCACCGTCGAGACAGAGATCGACCCGCTCAACCTGTAGCGAATCCTAAGGCGGAGAAATCCGGCCCCATACTCCGCTTTCCTCAGGCTTGGAGATATTTGCGTTGCCAGCTCTTCCCCGGAAAGATTCCTGCGGATCGATCGCAACCTCGTTGTCGAGACCAAGCCTATCAAGGGCATCGCGCCTCGACACGAAGTCCCGGACGAAGACGACCGGATCGCTGAAGAATTGCGCTTGGACGAGAAGAGCTGGGCCGAAAATCTCATGATCGTGGACCTCATGCGGAACGATCTTGGTCGCGTCTGCCGCATCGGAAGTGTTCATGTGCCAAGCCTCATGCACATCGAAAGCTACAAGACCGTGCACCAACTGGTCAGCACCATCCGTGGCGAATTGCCGTCACCCGAGGATGTCATCCGCTGTATTACTGCGAGCTTTCCGGGCGGGTCGATGACGGGCGCGCCTAGCACTACTTTGGCAGATTGTTGGGTTTGGGCTCTTTATTAGGATTCCCGAATCGATTTTTCAATGATTCATGGGTGGTCGGCTCTTGGAGGGCTGACCATGGCGGAATGGGAAGACGAACTCGAACGCTGGCTGAAGCCGTTCCTGGACCG
>NZ_JADYVY010000032.1:0-44271 GCF_020194215.1 Bradyrhizobium sp. BRP20
GGGGGAGGGAGCGCCGGTGGCGGGGCGGCCGGGAGCACGTCGTCGGCGCCCGGGACCAACTCGGCCGGGACAGCGCAATCGAGCGGCGGCTCCGGCCCACGGGGATCGACGACCGTCGGCCGACCCGGCAATCCTGCAGGCGGCACCAATATCGGACGCATCGATGGGACCGTCACGCCCGGACCCTCGCTGCAGGGCGACGACCAGATTCGTTCGGAGACCTCCCGCGATTCCGAGGCGGATCGAAAGATCAAAGGCATCTGCAGGGGATGCTGAGCCCATGATGCTGACCTCTTGATCAGCAGGGCTATCGCAGTTGAGATTTTCCCTGCGGCCATCCTTCGAGACGCCCGCTTGAGGCGGGCTCCTCGGGATGAGGTCGGAGTGCGCGGCAGCAGTTTCAACGGGCACTGACACCGATTAGCCTCATCCTGAGGAGGCGCGTCAGCGCCGTCTCGAAGGACGAGGCGTGCGCGCAGACCGCCGCAACAAGTCATATGCGATTGCGCTGCCCCTGATCAGGACGCCGGCTTGACCGGCGTCCAGTCCAGGTCCGCATCATCGCAAGGCTCGGGGTCGGCCGGGCAAGGCCTGATCTTCAACTCGTCCTCGAGCACCGCCTCGCCCTCGGCATGCTCGACCAACCCCGCCTCATCGGCTTTCTCCAGCGCTTCCTCCTTGGTCGGAAACGTGCGGCTCATCTTCTCTCCGTCCTTGAACAGGGCGTATGCCATGATCGCCTCTCTGGCTTCCGTCGCTACGCACTATGCGATTTCCCTGAGGTGACTCAGGGTCGACAATTCGAGGCCACTCAAAGCAAGCAAGAACGATCTTCTCGGCATGTGCATCTCCAACATGTGAGCGACAGACGCAGCGTGATTTCGAACGTTCCTATCGGGAATGAAGCCGATAACCAATCGCGCACGCGTGCCGACGAATGTCTGGCTCGTCTTAACGCATGTTAGTCTCGATGAATTGGCACGATTGATCGCAAGCTCGATCCCAGTGAGATGCTGATCGCCATAGGAACGTGCGCGTGTGGCATGGCTTAATTCCGCATCAGAAGTGCCGAGCCGCGCACGAGTTCACCACATGCAAGACAGACGACACAACTTCCCGACGTCCGCAGGCGTCCTTCTCGGACTTGGCCTCGGCGCATTCTTCGATGGCATCGTCTTTCATCAGCTGCTGCAATGGCATCATATGTTAAGCGGCTGGTATCCGCTCAATTCCATCGAGAACATCACCCTCAACACGACCTGGGACGGCATCTTCCACAGCACGGCCTACGTCCTCGTGCTCGCCGGACTCTATCTGCTGTGGCAGCGGGCCCGCCGAGGCGAATTGCGGTGGTCGCGCGCGCAATGTCTCGGGACGATGCTGATCGGGTGGGGCATCTTCAATCTCGTCGAAGGGGTGGTCGATCACCAGATCCTGAGATTGCATCAGGTGAACGAGACCGTGCCCGACGGCCAGCGCATTTTCTGGGATATCGGCTTCCTGCTGTGGGGAGCTGCGATGATCGTCGTGGGCGTTGCGATGGCACGCGCGGGCGCGCAGGAGAGAGTACATGCGAAAGGCAGCCTACAGGCTCGTTAGACGCACGCCGCCGGCGCTGGTCTATGTGATCTTCCTGCTGCTGCTCATGCTTGCGGCGGCGCCGGCGTTTCGACCAGTGCTGTTCGGCCCCTCGGTCGACGATCTCCTGCAATTGCGCTGTTTTTCGCCGGTCTGACAGCGGAGTTGATCATGGTCGAGTTCAGGCTTCCGAAGAACTCCCGCATCGCGCAGGGGAGGGTCTGGCCAAAGCCGGCCGGCAAGAGCTTGCGCGAATTTCAGGTCTATCGCTGGAATCCCGACGATGGCCGCAATCCCAGGCTCGACACCTATTTCGTGGATCAGACGGATTGCGGGCCGATGGTGCTGGACGGGCTGATCTGGATCAAGAACAACATCGACCCGACACTGACCTTCAGGCGGTCCTGCCGGGAGGGCGTTTGCGGCTCCTGCTCGATGAACATCGCCGGGCAGAACACGCTGGCCTGCACCAAATCGATGAACGAGGATGTTGCGGAAGGCGAGCCGCTCCGCGTGCTTCCGTTGCCGCATCAGCCGGTGGTGAAGGACCTGGTGCCGGATCTGACCAACTTCTACGCGCAGCTCGCGCTCATCGAGCCATGGCTGCAGACCACGTCCCCCACGCCGCAGAAGGAATGGCGGCAAAGCCACGAGGATCGGGCGAAACTCGACGGATTGTACGAGTGTATTCTCTGCGCGTGCTGCTCGACCTCATGCCCGAGCTATTGGTGGAATTCCGAGCGTTTTCTCGGGCCGGCAGCCCTGATCCAGGCGGCGCGCTGGATCAATGACAGCCGGGACGAAGCCACCGGCGAACGCCTCGACATGCTCGAGGATCCCTTCAGGATCTATCGCTGCCACACCATTCTGAATTGCGCGAAAGCATGCCCAAAGGGCCTCAATCCCGGAGAAGCCATTTCGGCTCTGCGGCTCAAGATGGTCGAGCGGAAGTTCTGATCGCGAGCGAGACGCCACTGCGCAAAACAGGAACCATGGCTGCGGCGCTCGCTTATCAGACGCGAGTTGGAGGCGCCTGATGGGAAAGAAGCAATTTGCCGCTCTGCCGTTTCGGCTGGACAAGTCCGAGCTGCGGGTGATGCTGATCACGACCAGGCGCAAGCGCAGGTGGAGCGTCCCAAAGGGATCGCCGATGCGCAACAAGGAGCCGCACCTGACGGCTGCGCTCGAAGCCTATGAGGAGGCGGGCCTGGTCGGTGTCGTGGCCACGCGCGCACTGGGCAGCTTCAAGCATCGCAAGCGAAAAGGTGATCGCAAGCGGACCATGAACGTTGCCGTCTTCCCCATGAAGGTGCACGGGCGGGAGCGCTGGTGGCCCGAGAAGGGCGAGCGGGAGGCGATCTGGGTCTCGCCGAAGACGGCGGCGCGCCTGGTGCACAAGGCGCAGCTCCGGCGCCTGATCGCCCGGTTCGCGGCGCAGACGGCGCGCGAGACATCCTCGCCGCTCGGCCGGTGAGGGGTCGTCGGGATTAGGAACGCGTCGCGCGCCCAATCATTCAAGGTTGATGGACCAACAAACCACGGGGCTCATATCGGAGGAGCGGCCGCCTCACGACATCCTGGCAGCGGCGATCGAGCGACGCCGCGCTGTCCTGTTTGTGGGCGCCGGGGTCTCGATGGCCGTCGGCCTACCGTCCTGGCAGTCCCTGATCGATCATCTCCTTGACGATCTCGGCCTCGATCGCAACCTCATCGATGGAATGCATGGCGGCTATCAGATGCTCGCGGAATATTATCGGATCAAGCGCGGCGGGATCGGCCCGCTGCGCAGCTGGCTCGACCGCAATTGGCGTGTCGACCCCGAGAAGATCGCCGCTTCAGAGCTGCACCGGATGATCGTCGAGCTGGATTTTCCGGTCATCTACACCACCAATTACGATCGCAACCTCGAAACCGCGTTCGACGTGCTGAACAAGCCCTTTGCGAAGATCAGCAACGCGAAGGAGATCGCGAGCGCTCGCGCCGGCGTCACCCACATCATCAAATTCCACGGCGACTTCGATGACGATGCTTCGCTGGTTCTGACCGAGACCGATTTTCTCAACCGGCTCGCCTTCAATTCCCCGCTCGATATCCGCTTTCGCGCGGATGCGCTGGGAAGCACGCTGCTCTTCGTCGGATACAGCATGTCCGATCCGAACATCCGGCTGCTGCTGCACCGGATCTGGCAGATCTGGGACGAGTCCGGGCACAGCCAGGACCGGCCGCGATCCTTCGTATTCGTCGCGCAGCGCAATCCGGTGCAGGAGGCGGTGCTCGCCAACTGGGGCATCACCACCATCGCCCCGCCCGAGGGTATGGCTGCCGATGACGGTCTCAGGCGGCTGCTGCGCGACATTCGCGAGCGGCTTGACGGCAGGACAGCGCCTAGCTCCGGTCCCGACACCGAGAGACATCGCTAGGGCCGCCGCACGCTGCAGATCTCGTTCGGGGCTAGAGTGAGGCTTGCGGCATATTGCATATCCAGAAAGCCGGCGCGCCAGCGCTGCGCCATGGCTGTCTCCGACAGATCAAAGGACTTTTCCGGCCCGGCCTCCTCGCGGCCCGGCCGGTAGCTCAGGAGATAGACCTCGTCCTTGTAGTGGAGGTCCTGAAGCTCGGCGCGGAGCTGACGGGCCTCCAGAGCGTAGCCGAGGCGCTGGAAGGTCTGGTTGCCGAAGGTCAGGTCGCTCTTGCGCTCGGAGGCGGCCTCGAGCCCATCGGGGACTTTGCCGTCGCGCGGAAACAGATCGATCACATAGAGGCGGAGCGGGCCTGCAGTCTCCAGGATCGGATCGAACGGCGCGTTCAGCGAGAACCCGCCGTCGCCAAGCCAGCGGCCGGCGATCTGCACCGGAGCGAATTCGGGGAGAAAGCCGCAGCTGGCCAGGATATGGTCCATTTCGATCCGCTCCGATGCGGAGTCGAACAACACGGCATCGCCGCTCTCGACATCGGTGGCGCAGATCGTGATGCGCAGATCGCCGCCATTCAGACGTCCGAAATCAATCAAGCGCTGCAGGCGTTGGCGGGTCGGGCCGAGATCGTAGATGCCGCCGTAGTGAGACGCCGGAATGGGGAGGCGGGGGTGGAAGAAACCGGAATGACCCAGCACGCGCGTACTGATCGAGCTCAGCCACGCAAAAGTATGGCGGCCGGCGTTCGGCACGTCGGCTGGACTGCTTGGGGCATGCCAATAGCTGCGTAAATTGCGCAGCCGATCGTCGCACGGGCTCCCCGCGATCAGCGCGGCCGTGATGGCCCCGGCCGACGAACCGGTCACCCAGTCGATCGGCAGCCGAAGCGAACTGAGGGCTTCAAACACACCGCCATGATAGGCGCCGAGGCCGAGCCCGCCGGAGAACGTGATGGCGGTGAGAGGACGCTCGGCTGTGCCGCCAGGCTCAGCTGCACGGTCGGTCAAGACGGGCGCCAATTGCCGGTCGGGTGGTCGCGCCGATCACCGGTATCTCCCGCAATAGCGAAGATTGATCGCGAGAGCGGCGGCGAGCAATCGACATTCATCTCAAAGCTCCAATGTCGACAATTGAACGCGGCTCTTGATGCCGTGTTCCAAAGGCTCAAACGGCACGCATGGCCGCCCTTTGCGGCGAGCCGTTAACCTGTGTGAAGCCGGTCGCTGCAGATCGCGGCTAAGGTGACGGCTGCGACAGCTCCGACCGGAAGCGGGATGCCAGAACAATCTCCGAGCCTCAGAAACTTCACCATCAACTTCGGTCCTCAACATCCCGCCGCGCACGGGGTGTTGCGGCTGGTGCTCGAGCTGGACGGCGAAGTCGTCGAGCGCGTCGATCCCCATATCGGCCTTCTGCACCGCGGCACCGAAAAGCTGATCGAGGCCAAGACCTATCTCCAGGCCATTCCCTATTTCGACCGGCTCGACTACGTCGCTCCGCTGACCCAGGAACATGCCTTCTGCCTCGCCATCGAACGGCTGATCGGCATTGAGGTGCCGCGCCGCGGCCAGCTTATCAGGGTGCTCTATCACGAGATCAGCCGCATCCTCTCGCACCTTCTGAACGTCACCACCCAGGCCATGGACGTCGGCGCCTTGACCCCGCCGCTGTGGGGCTTCGAAGAGCGCGAGAAGCTCATGGTGTTCTACGAGCGCGCCTCCGGCAGCCGGATGCATGCCAATTATTTCCGGCCGGGCGGCGTGCACCAGGATCTGCCGCCCAAGCTGATCGACGACATCGAGGCCTGGTGTGATCCGTTTCTGAAAGTCGTGGATGATCTCGACCGCTTGCTAACGCTCAACCGGATCTTCAGGGCGCGCAACGTGGATATCGGCAGGGTGACGCTGGAGCAGGCCTGGGCGTGGGGATTTTCGGGCGTGATGGTGCGCGGCTCGGGCGCCGCCTGGGATTTGCGCAAGGCGCAGCCTTACGACTGCTATGCGGAGATGGATTTCGACATCCCCATCGGCAAGAACGGAGACTGCTACGACCGTTATCTCATTCGCATGGAGGAGATGAGGCAGTCCGTCCGCATCATGAAGCAGTGCATCGAGAAGCTGAAGTCGCCGGACGGCGGCGGCCCGGTGATCGTGCAGGACAACAAGGTCGCGCCGCCCCGGCGCGGTGAGATGAAGCGGTCGATGGAGGCGCTGATCCATCACTTCAAGCTCTACACCGAGGGCTTCCATGTTCCCCCCGGCGAAATCTACGTCGCCGTCGAGGCGCCCAAGGGCGAATTCGGCGTGTTTCTCGTCGCGGATGGGACCAACACCGCCTACAAGTGCAAGATTAGGTCGCCCGGCTTCGCCCATCTGCAAGCGATGGATTTCCTCTGCAAAGGGCATTTGCTGGCGGACGTCTCGGCGATCCTGGGCTCGCTGGACATCGTGTTCGGCGAAGTCGATCGCTGATCGTGAACGGCCGGCACGCACCTACTCGGGCAGAGGCGTGTCGGCGATGTCCAGCAGCGCGCCGAGGCCTTGGCGGAGGCGCCGCGTCGCGATGCTGTCGTTGGCAAGGCCGAGCACCACGAGCGAGCGCGCGGTCACCGCGTAAGCATGCCCGAACTCGAACTCGGCCATCGGCGCGTCGGGCCGATTGGTGTCGATCAGGCCGAGCCAGCTGCGTCCGTCGGTGACCTCCGGCAGGGTGAAATTCACGACGTCGTGGTGCGCGTTGTAGACCAGCAGCATGGTCGCATCCGAGCCGCGGCGCTTGATCCCGGTCTCCTGCGCGCGGCCGTCGAGCAGCATGCCGAAGCACTTCGCATTGCCGTCCTGCCATTGCTCCGTCGTCATCTCCTCGCCGGACGGCGAGAGCCAGGTGACGTCCTTGACGTCGAGCTCCTCGTTGTGCGAGCCGACCAGGAAGCGGCTGCGGTAGAGGATCGGAAACGCCTTGCGGGTGGCGATCAGCTTGCGCACGAACTCGCGCAGGCTGCGGCCGTTCGCGGTGATGCCCATCCAATTGAGCCAGGTGGTCTCGTTGTCCTGGGCGTAAGCATTGTTATTGCCGTTCTGGGTGTGCCCGAACTCGTCGCCCGCGAGCAGCATCGGCGTGCCGTGGGACAGCAGCATCGTTGCCAGCAGATTCCGCTTCTGGCGCTCGCGCAAGGCGGTGATCTCGGCGTCGTTGGTCGGCCCTTCGACGCCGCAATTCCAGGAATGGTTGTTGTCGTGACCGTCGCGATTGTCCTCGCCATTCGCCTCGTTGTGCTTGTCGTTGTAGGAGACGAGATCGTTGAGGTTGAAGCCGTCATGCGCGGTGACGAAATTGACGCTGGCCCAGGGCCGGCGTCCGCGCTTGTTGAAGAGGTCGCCGGAGCCTGAGACGCGCTTGGCGACGTCGGCCAGCGTGCCCGGATCGCCCTTCCAGAAGGCGCGCACCGTGTCCCTGAACTTGTCGTTCCACTCGGCCCAGCCCGGCGGAAACTGACCGACCTGATAGCCACCGGGCCCGATATCCCAGGGTTCCGCGATCAGCTTGACGCTGGAGAGCACGGGATCTTGGCGGCAGGCGTCGAGAAAGCCGCCGCCTTCATCGAAGCCATAGGGCTCGCGCGCCAGGATGGTGGCGAGATCGAAACGGAAGCCGTCGACCCGCATCTCTGTCGCCCAGTAGCGCAAGGAATCAGCGACGAGTTGCAGCACACGCTGATGCGAGAGATTGACGGTGTTTCCGGTGCCGGTGTCATTGATGTAGTAGCGCTTCTCGTCCGGCAGCAGGCGGTAATAGCTGGCATTGTCGATGCCCTTGAACGACAGGGTCGGGCCGAGCTCGTTGCCTTCGGCGGTGTGATTGTAGACGACGTCGAGAATGACCTCGATGCCATGGGCGTGAAACTGGTTGACCATGGCCTTGAATTCGTTGGCCGATGTCGCCTTCAGGTAACGCGGCTCCGGCGCGAAGAAGGCAATGGAATTGTAGCCCCAGTAGTTGCGCAGGCCTTTCTCGACCAGATAGCTGTCGTCGACGAAGGCATGGATCGGCAATAGCTCGGCGCTGGTGATGCCGAGCGAGCGCAAGTAAGCCGGGATTTCCGAATGTGCGAGCCCCGAGAACGTGCCGCGATCGGCTTCCGGCACCAGCGGATGCAGCTGGGTGAAGCCCTTGACGTGCATCTCGTAGACGATCGTGCGCTCCCACGGCACTTCCGGCTTGCGCGCCACGCCCCAGGTAAAGGCGGGATCGATGACGCGGCATTTCTGCATCAAGGGCGCGCTGTCGCGCTCGTCAAACGAGAGATCCTTGTCGGCGTGATCCAACTGGTAGCCGAACAGCTCCGGTCCCCAGCGGAGCTGGCCAACCAGCTGCCTGGCGTAGGGATCGAGCACGAGCTTGTTGGGGTTGAAGCGGTGGCCGGCGTCGGGTTCGTAGGGGCCGTGGACGCGGTAGGCATAGACCGTCCCGGGGCGGGCGGAGGGCAGATAGCCGTGCCAGACCTCGTCAGTATATTCGGGCAGCTCGATGCGCTCGAGCTCGGTTTCGCCGTCATCGTCGAACAGACAGAGCTCGACCTTGGTGGCGTGCGCCGAGAACAGAGCGAAATTGACGCCGAGCCCATCCCAGGTGGCGCCGAGCGGAAATGGTCTGCCCTCAGTGATCCGGGTGCGACGCAGGCTCGAAGCCGCCCGCGTCAGGGCCTCGTCTGAATGTGCTGGCTGGTCCATCTCTGCCCCCGAGTTGCCCGTCAGGATGTCGGCGCAGTCGCGGCGGTGGGCTCCACGTCGGCCGGCTTGGACGGCGCGTTGGCTTTTTGCAGAGCCGCCTCCTTGCTGATGGCCGGAATGGAGTTGCCGATCCGCCCGACGATCGCGATCAGCTCAGCGTCCGAAAGTCCGAGCCGTTTCTTGACGAGGCGCACCTGGGCGCGGTCGGTCAGGTCGAGCTTGTTGCGGATCAGTTGCGGCTTCGGGCGGCGCATGGCCACGGCTCCTGTCTGGGATGGTAACCGTCGCGCTGCTGATTCCGTTCCCGTTGCGCTGCAAATGTCCGGCGTCGGCGCCGTGCAGGAACGAACGCACACCGCTTCGCTTTGTCGCCCTGACGTGCGCAATTGCATGCCGAGTGGGCATGCGGCGAAAGGGGACGGGCTTGAATCAGAGGCTGGGAATGGCCGAGCAAAATCGGCGCCATGGTCCTCAGATCGTCGATCATGGGGTCTCGTTCAACCTGTGGGCGCCGACGGCGCGATCGGTCGAGCTGCTCGAAATCGGCCAGCCGCCACGCAAGATGCCGCGCGATGCGGACGGCTGGTATCAGCTATTGAGCCAAACTGCGCGCGCCGGCACGCGCTATCAGTTCAGGATCAACCAAGACCTCGTCGTGCCCGATCCCGCCTCGTGCTTCCAGCCGGACGACGTCGGCGCGCCGAGCGAGGTGGTCGACATGGCCGCGTTGAGGGACCCGGTGCTCTATCCGGGCCGTCCCTGGGCGGAAGCCGTGATCTACGAGCTACATGTCGGCACGTTCAGCGAGGAGGGGACCTATGCCGGCGTCGAGAAGAAGCTGCCTTATCTTCGCGATCTCGGCATCACCGCCATCGAGCTGATGCCGCTCAACGACGTCCCCGGGCGGCACAATTGGGGCTATGACGGCGTGCTCCTGAACGCGCCGAATGCCCGCTATGGCCGGCCGGAGGATCTCAAGCGGCTGCTGCGCGCGGCGCATGCCCTTGACCTCATGGTCTATCTCGACGTCGTCTATAACCATTTCGGGCCGCAGCTGAACTATCTGCATCTCTATGCGGAGAACTTCTTCAACCCGCGCCACACCACCGGGTGGGGGCCCGCCGTCAACCTCGAAGGAGCCGACGGCGCGTTCGTGCGCGGGTTTCTGATCGAGAATGCCCTGATGTGGCTGCGCGATTATGGGTTCGACGGCCTGCGCTTCGATGCCGTTCATGCACTGAAGGACGACTCGAAACGTCATTTCCTGGTCGAGCTCGCCGAGACCCTGCGCAGCCAGCTGGCGGGCCGGCGCATCCATCTGATGCTGGAGAACGAAGCCAATCAGGCGCACCTGCTGGCGCGTTCGCAGGGACGAGCGACGTACTACGATGCGCAATGGGGCGACGATTTCCACAATGCGCTCCACGTCCTGCTCACGGGCGAGGACGAAGGTTATTACCGGGCGTTTGCGGATAAGCCGCTCGAGCATTTGGCGCGATCCCTGACCGAGGGCTTTGCCTATCAGGGCGAGGTGTTTCCCCTGCACGAGGCGCCGCGCGGCGAGCCGAGTGCTCATCTGCCGCCCGAAGCGACCATCTTCTTCGCCCAGAACCACGACCAGGTCGGCAACCGCGCCTTCGGGGAGCGGCTGTCGCGGTTGGTAGGTCCGGACAAGTTGGAGCTGGCCCTCGCACTGGTTCTGCTCAGCCCGCATATTCCAATGCTGTTCATGGGCGAGGAAGCGGCAGCCGAAACGCCCTTCCTGTTCTTCGCCGACTGGTCGGGCGAAGCCGCCGAACTGACACGGGAAGGCCGCCGCAAGGAGTTTTCACACTTCAAGGCGTTCGCGACGCCCGAAACGCGCGCCGGAATCCCGGACCCCTGCGACGAAAGAACCTTCCGCGCCTCCAAGCTGGACTGGACCAGCATCGAGCAATCGCCTTCCGGCACCAGGTTCCGGGCGCTGACGACGCAGCTATTGAAGATGCGGCAAGAGAAGATCGTGCCGTTGATCAAACGCGGGTTCGTTTCGGCGCAGCGACAATTGCTCGGCGCGGATCCCAGCATGGGCGGCGTGGATGTGCGCTGGCAGACCGAGCAGGGCGACGTTCTGCAGATCGTCGCCAATTTCGCCGACCACGAACTGCCGATGCCCTCGCTGGTCGACGGCGAGAGCCTGTGGCGATTGCGCCGTCATGTCGCCGGAGCACTTGCGCCCGGCGACATGATCGTGAGGCTTGGCCGCAAGCGCTGACGACAGACGAGGTTCAGCGCTCTCAGGCTAACTGCCGGCACGGCTCGCGACGGCCGGTGTGGGCGAGGTCGCGAACTTGCCGAGCCCAAGGTAGACGAGGCCCGCCACGCCGATTCCGAACAGCCAGCTCAGATCGGCACCGCCGAGCAGATAGATCGAGATCGGCCCCTGCAGCGCGCTGACGAGGCCGTCCTGCACCAGCCAGCCGGCAACGAGACCGGCGAAGAACGCGATCATGCCGGCCCAGTTGATGTCGCCATAGGCGCTGCTCTCCGGCGAGCGATAGAGCTCGGCCACCTCGATCTTGCCTTTGCGCTTGATGTAGAAGTCGGCGAGCACCACGCCGGCCCACGGGCTCATCCACAACAGCAGGCTGATCATCCAATGGTCGAACGCCTTCGCGAAGGACGGCGCGAAGATGAAGTAGAGGGTGACCAGATAGCCGGCGACGCCGACGATGACGGTGAGCCAGAAGCGCGAGAGTTTCAGCCCCGCGCTTAAGGCGGCCAGCGCCGCCGAATAGACGTTGAGGATGTTGGTAGCGATCGGGCCGTGCAGCACCATCAGGAGGACAAGGATGCTGACGGGACCGCCGAACACCGCGCTGACCATCTTGGCGGGATCCGTGTCCAGCGTCGTCGAGGCAATGGTCGCGCCGAGAATGCCGAGCCAGACCGTCGGCACGAACATGCCGACATAGCTGTACCAGAACACGGCTTTCGACGGCGTGGAGCGCGGCACGAAGCGCGAATAGTCGGAGGCCCAGGTGACCCAGGAAATCCCCCAGCCGACGCCGATTGCGGTCATCAGCATCGTCAGCATCGCCAGATGCGCGCCTGGTGGCAGCGAGGTGGTCAGGTTCCAGTTGACGACGCCGGGCCGCGTCCAGGCCAGCACGCTCATCAGCACCATGATGGCGATGGTCGGCGGCACCGTGTACTTCTCGAAGGTGCGGATCGCGTAGAAGCCGTAGACGCCGATCATCACCTGCACCGCCATCACCAGCGTGATGACGATCATCTCGACCAGCCAGGTGTCGGGCACGCCGAACTGGCCGAGGATGCCCATCGAGACCTTGACCGGGAAATAGGTGTTCACGCCGATCCAGCCCAGCGTCATCAGGAACATCAGGATGCTCGGCAGGTAGGCGCCGCGGACGCCGAAGGCGGACCGGCTCAGCACCATCTGGTTGACGCCGGTCTTGTGTCCCATCACCGTGAAGGTCGCGAAGATCGCGCAGCCCACGATGTTGCCGAGCACGATGACCGCGATTGTCTCCATCAGGCCGAGCTTGAGGATGATGCCGAGCGCGCCGAGCGCCCAGTTCACCGGCGCGATGTTGGCGCCGGCCCAGATCCACATCTGCTGCGGCCCGCTGGAGTCCCGGTCCGCGTCGGGAATTGGCTCGATGCTGTGAATATCAGCGCGAAGTTCGGAATCCGTCATGACATCCCCCAATACGAAGCACGCTTCGCATCATCGCAGCATAAATCGTGCCATGGGTCGCGGAGCGGCCGGGCCGGGCGCGTTTCGATGTCGGACGCAGTGGGGCTCGCCTCGGATGGGACTGCGTTTTCGAGCGCGGGGCATGCCGACGCGCCGGCCTGCCGCGGCACACCGGACCCGCCGGATAGTGGCGCTCGATGCACGGCCGGGCAGCGGTACGATGATAAATTAAGCAGCCCAACTCAAAAGCGCAGCACTCGCCTCTAGTCGAATAGGGCAGCGGCGCTGTCGCGACTGGGATGGCCGGCCACGATGCGCTGCATCATCTCGATGAAGAGCGCCTGTTCCCGCTGGCTCAAATCACCGAGCGTTGCGCGATGCGCCCGCCGTGCCGCGCCCTCGATTTTAACCAGCAGCGCGGCGCCGGCCGGCGTCAGGCGGCACAATCGCGCGCGCCGATCGTCCTTGTTCACCGCGCGCTCGACCAGGTTGCGCGCAGCGAGGCGCTTCAAGGCGCCCGTCGTCGTGGTGCGATCGAGCGCGATATCGGCCGCCAAAGTGGTCTGATCGGCGGTTTCTCGCACCGCCAGCGCCGAGAGCAGGCTGTATTGCAGCGGCGTGACCTCGAATTCGCCGCAGGCTTCCTGAAACAGCGCGACGTGAATCTGGTGCAGCCGGCGGATCAGATAGCCGGGCCGTTCCGACAAGGGCCAGGGCCGGTGCCGCGTCCCGCCGCGACGTGTCTTCGCTTGCCGCAATGCACACACTCCCAAGCCGAAACCCTGCCGCGCTTAGCTCGATTCGAGTGCGCCTGCCACATCGGGATCATGGCACGATGCTTGCTTTTGTCAAAATGCGAAGCATGCTTCGTAATTCGAGGGACGAAGCCGTCGCCCCTCGCAAGAAGAGGAGAGCGCCATGTCCGTCACTGCCAGCTTCGATCTTCTGCTCCGGGGTGGCCGCGTGATCTGTCCGGCCTCCGGCATCGATGGCCTCAAGGACGTCGCCATCCGCAATGGCAAGATCGCGGCGGTCGCATCCGACATTCTGCCGACCAGCGCGAAGGAGGTCGTCGATGTCAGCGGCAAGCTGGTGCTGCCCGGGCTGATCGACACCCACGCCCATGTCTATCAATATGTCTCCGGCCGTTTCGGCATGAACCCCGACATGGTGGGCGTGCAGTCCGGCGTGACGACGCTGGTCGATCAGGGCGGTCCGTCCTGCATGACGCTGCCGGGTTTCCGCCATTTCATCGCGGAAGCCTCGGCCTCGCGCGTCTATGCGTTTATCTCCGCCTATCTCGTCGGCGGCCTCGAGGGCCATTTCTATCCGCAGCTCTACAGCCCCGACGGCGTCGACATCGATGCGACCGTCAAGGCGGCAACCGCCAACCTCGATCTCGTGCGCGGCATCAAGGCCCATGCCGAGATCGGCGGCTTCGCGCGCTGGGGCATTCGCGTGATCGAGATGGCGGCCGAGATCGGCAAGCGCGCCGACCTGCCGGTCTATGTGCATTTCGGCCAGCTCTGGGGCCTGCCCGAGAGCGGCGCCAACGGCGAGGACGCCGACACCATCCTCACCCGCGTGATCCCGCTCTTGCGCGAGGGCGACATCCTCGCTCATCCCTTCACGCGCCATCCCGGCGGCTTCGTCAATCGCGAGGGCGAGGTGCATCCGGTGATCCAGGCCGCGCTCGACCGCGGCCTCAAGGTCGATGTCGGCCACGGCAGCCATTTCTCCTATCGGCTCGCGAAGAAGGCGATCGCCGCCGGAATCATTCCGACCACGCTCGGCGCCGACATCCACGGCTACAACACCCATGTGCCCGCGCCGGCCGGAACGCCCGACCAGCACGAGGACGATGAGAACCATCCCTTCGCGGGACAAGCCAAGTTCAGCCTGGTCCAGGCGATGAGCTCGATGATGGCGCTGGGCCTGTCGCTGGAGCAGGTGGTGCCGATGGTCACCTCCAATCCCGCAAAAATGCTTGGTCGCAGCCACGAGATCGGTGCGCTCAAGAGCGGCATGGACGCCGACGTCTCCGTGCTCACGGAGAGAAACGGCCGCTTCGTCCTGAAGGACAACGAGAACAACGAGGTGATTGCCGAGCGCCTGCTGCAGCCAGCCTTCTGCCTGCGCGCCGGCACCCGCTTCGACGCGGTCGCGCCGATCCTGCCGCAGGCCGTCGCGGCATAAGGCCGGGCGGTGAAGGAGAACGCGAAGTTGCGCAGCGAGCGAGAATTTCCGGACGGAAAGACGGGGCAGGGCGTTGGCGCGCGGCTCCCGCGCAAGGAAGACGACCGCCTGATGCGCGGCCGCGGCCAATATGTCGGCGACGTCAGACTCGCCGGCCTTCAGGACGTCGCCTTCGTGCGCAGCCCGCTGGCGCATGCGCGCATCCGCGGCATCCATGTGCCCGAACGCCATCGCGGCAGCGTGTTCACGGCGACCGATCTCGTCGGCATCAAGCCGATCCGTGCGGTGTCGGGCCTGCCGGGCTTCAAGATCTCGGAGCAGCCGGTGCTCGCCACCGGCAAGGTGCGCCAGGTCGGTGAGCTCGTCGCGATGTGCCTCGCGCCGACCCGCGCCGAGGCCGAGGACATCGCGGCCTCCGTGACGCTCGATCTGGAGGAGCTGCCGGCGATCCATGACATGCTGAAGGCGCGCGAGCCCGGCTCGGCGCTGGTGCACGAGCATTGGGGCGACAACGTCTTCCTGGAGACCAATTACGAGGTCGACATCTCCGCCGCGCTCGATGCGCCGATCAAGGTGACGCGCGAGATCTCGACGGCGCGGCAATGCATGTCGCCGCTGGAAGGCCGCGGCGTGGTCGCGAACTTCGACAAGAGGCTCGACCAGCTCACGCTGCATTCGGCGGCCCAGATGCCGCACATCACGCGCAGCGGCCTCGCCGAATGCCTCGACATGGAGGAGGGCCAGATCCGCGTCATCTCGCCCGACGTCGGCGGTGGTTTCGGTCACAAGGGAATTTTGCTGCCCGAAGAGGTCTGCCTGTCCTGGCTGACGATGCGCTGCGGCCATCCCGTCCGCTGGCTCGAAGACCGCCGCGAGCATCTCGTCGCCAGCTCCAATTGCCGCGAACATCATTACAAAATCACGGTCTATGCTGACCGTGACGGCACGCTGCGCGGCATCGATTGCGAAGCGACGGTGGATTCCGGCGCCTACTCGTCCTATCCGTTCTCCGCGTGTCTCGAAGCCGCGCAGGTCGCCAGCATCCTGCCCGGTCCCTACAAGATGCCGGCCTATCGCTGCCGCACCTTCTCGGTCGCCACCAACAAATGCCCGATCCTGCCCTATCGCGGCGTCGCGCGCACCGGCGTCTGCTTTGCGCTGGAATTGATGCTCGACCTCGTGGCGGCGGAAGCCGGCCTAGAGCCCGGCGAGGTGCGGCTGCGCAATCTGGTGCGCCCTGAACAGATGCCGTTCGACAACATCACCAAGAAGCATTTCGACAGCGGCGATTATCCGGAAGCGATGCGCCGCGCGCTCGCGGCCATCGACATCGACGCCATCCGCGCCAGGCAAAAGCAGGGCGAGGCCGACGGCCGCCGCATCGGCGTCGGCATCTCCATCTATTGCGAGCAGGCCGCGCACGGCACCTCGGTCTATTCCGGCTGGGGCATCCCGATGGTGCCGGGCCATGAGCAGGCCTCGGCGCGCCTGACGCCGGACGGTGGCCTTGAACTGCGCGTCGGCGTGCACTCGCACGGGCAGGGCATGGAGACGACGCTCGCCCAGGTCGCGCACGAAATCCTCGGCGTGGATGTCGCAAACATCCGCATCGTCCTCGGCGACACCGCGATGACGCCCTATTCGACCGGCACCTGGGGCTCGCGCTCGATGGTGATGGCGGGTGGTGCGGTCGCGACGGCCTGCCGCGAACTCGGCGAACGTGCGCGCCGCATCGGCGCGAAACTCTTGCAGCACGATCCGGCCTCGGTGGTGTTGCAGAATGGCGAGGTGCGCGGCGTCAACGGCAGCGTCAGCCTGAAGGCGATCGCCCACACCTGGTACCGCCGCCCGCAGGATTTGCCGCCAGACGTCGATCCCGGCGGGCTCGAGGTCACCCAAGGCTACAAGCCCGTGCGCGACAGCGGCACCTTCAGCTATGCCGCGCATGCAGCCGTGGTCGCGGTCGATCCTGATATCGGCGAGGTCGAGATCCTCGACTATGTGATCGTCGAGGACGGCGGCGTGCTGGTCAATCCGCTCGTCGTCGACGGCCAGATCTATGGCGGCCTCGCGCAAGGCATCGGCACCGCGCTCTACGAGGAAATGCCGTTCGACGCCTCCGGCCAGCCGCTGGCGACGACGCTCGCCGACTACCTGCTGCCCGGCCCGACCGAGGTCCCGGCCGCGCGCCTCGATCACATGGAGACGCCGTCGCCCTATACGCAATTCGGGGTGAAAGGCATCGGCGAGGGCGGGGCCATCGCACCGCCCGCCGCGATCGCCAATGCCGTCAACGACGCGCTGCGCCCGCTCGGCGTCGAGCTGATGCAGTCGCCGATCACGCCGCATCGGATCGTCGCGGCGGTGCTGGCCGCGCGCGCGGCTGAGAGGAGTGCGGCATGAAACCGGCGCCCTTCGCTTACGAGCGCCCGCGCGACCTCGATGCGGCTCTCTCGATGCTGGCCGCAAGCGGCGGATCGGCGAAGATCATTGCCGGCGGACAATCGCTCGGCCCGATGCTCAATCTGCGGCTGGTGCAGCCGGAGCTGATCGTCGACATTTCGGGCCTTGCCGAGCTCAAGCGCGCAGAAGTCTCCGGCAACGAGCTCGTGCTCGGCGCTCTTATCACCCATGCCGACATCGAGGACGGCCGCACCGCCGACGTGACCCGGGGTGCCATGCGGGCTGTCGCTGCCAACATCGCCTATCGTGCGGTGCGCAATCGCGGCACAATCGGCGGCTCGCTCAGCCATGCCGATCCCGCCGCAGACTGGATCTCGGCGCTGACGGCCCTGGGTGCGCGCGTGACATTGCGCAGTCTTGCCGGTGCGCGATCGATGGCGGTCGAAGCGTTTGTGGTCGGTGCGCTGGAACCTGCGCTGCATGCCGGCGAGATCGTCGAGGCGGTCCACGTGCCGGCGCGATCGGCGACGGCGCATTGGGGTTATGCCAAGAGCTGCCGCAAGACCGGCGAATTCGCCCATGCGATCGGTGCGGTGCTGGTCGATCCCGCCGCCGCCGCGGCGCGTATCGTCATCGGTGCAATCGACACGGCGCCGATCGTCGTCACGAATGCCGAGCTGTTCGGCGGGCGGATCGCCGCCGACTACAAGCAGCGTTTCGATGTTCGTGTCGCCGATGCCCTGCTCGCAAGCGCCGGCATCGACGATGCCGCGCAGCGCCACATCCATGTCAGCGTGCTGAAGCGCGCCGTTCTGGAGGCCGCGGCATGACCACGATCGCGCTTCAGGTCAATCGCCGCGCGGTGGAGCTGCACGCCGAGCCGCGCACCAGTCTTGCCGATTTCGTCCGCGACAGGCTCGATCTCACCGGCACCCATCTCGGCTGCGAGCACGGCGTCTGCGGCGCCTGCACCGTGCTGCTCGACGGCGTGCCGGCGCGCTCCTGCATCACCTATGCGGCGGCCTGCGAGGGCGCCGATGTCACCACGATCGAAGGCCTCGATGAGGACGAGATCACGACCGAGCTGCGCGCTGCCTTCACCCGCGAGCATGCCCTGCAATGCGGCTATTGCACGCCCGGCATGCTGGTCTCGGCGCGCGACCTGGTGCTGCGTCTGCCCGACGCCGACGAGCGCCAGATTCGCATTGGCCTCAGCGGCAATCTCTGCCGCTGCACCGGCTATGTCGGCATTGTGCGCGCGGTGCAGTCCGTGATCGAGGCAAGGCGCGCGCGCAACGTCGCGCCGATGGCGGATGGGGGTCAGACCGTCCTTGGTCCTGCCGGCTCGGGGCGAGCGGCAACCGCCCGGAACGAGTTGCGGCCTGCGCGGCACGCGCCAGCTCCGGCACTGGAAAGTGCCACCCCAAGCAGCATCCCCGACTTCACGCCGGCAACCGTGCTCGATCAGCGCTTCACGTTGCCGTATCCGCCGGCAAAGGTGTTCGCGATGTTCGAGGATATTGCAGGCATTGCCGCCTGCCTCCCTGGCGTATCGCTGTCGTCGACACCAAAGCCGGAGCGCGTCGAAGGATCGGTCCGCGTCAGGCTCGGTCCGGTCGGAGCAAGCTTCGAGGGTGCCGCGCGCGTCGAGCGGGATCCCGCGACACTCTCGGGGCGCATCGTCGGCATCGGCACCGACCAGCGCAGCCATTCGGCGACGCAGGGCGAGATCCGTTACCGCCTGCTGCCACTGGAAGGCGGCGCGGCGACCGCGGTCGAACTGTCGATCGGCTACACGCTCACGGGAATGCTGGCTCAGGTCGGTCGTCCCGGCCTCGTGCGAGACCTTGCAAAACGTCTCGTTGCGGAGTTCGCCGCCAATCTCGACCGCCACATGTCCGGCGCCTCGTCGGGGCAGGCAGGTCCGGCGGAGCTCAGCTTCTGGTCGATTGCATCGGACGTCTTGCGAGCCCGGCTCGCGCAAATATTTCGCCGCACCTTCGGAAGAGGTGGCGCGGAATGATCGGCGAACCGGCGCCGCGGAGTGACGAAGCCTGGACTGCCCTGACATCAACAGCGTGGGATTTGGAGAGACAAACATGACACGAACACTCGGACTCGTTCCGGCAATCGCATTGGCGACGGCCTTGTTCGGCGGCGCCGCGGGGGCGCAGACCATCAAGATCGGCGTCAACGAGCCGCTCACCGGCGCGTTCGCGGCCTCAGGCACTTACGTCGTCAACGGTGCCAAGATCGCCGCCGACGAGATCAACGCCAAGGGCGGCATCCTCGGCAAGAAGATCGAGCTCGTCATCGAGGACAACAAGAGCAACCCGACGGAGGCCGCCGCCGTCGCCGAGAAGCTCATCACAAGCGACAAGGTGCCGGTCCTGATGGGCGCCTGGGGCTCGAGCCTGACGCTCGCGGTGATGCCGAAGCTGATGGAATACGAGACGCCGATGGTGGTGGAGACCTCGTCCTCCGGCAAGATCACGACGACGGGCAATCCCTTCATCTTCCGCATCTCGCCGCCCTCCGCGATCGAGGCGGCCGCGTTCAAGAACATCGTCGACAAGCTCGCGCTGAAAAAGGTCGACTTCCTTGTCATCAACAACGACTGGGGCCGCGGCACCGCCGAGGATTTCAGCAAGATGATGAAGGAGAAGGGCATCGGCATCGGCCTGGTCGAGACCATGGACCAGGGCGCGCAGGACATGAGCGCGCAGCTGTCCAAGATCAAGAGCTCGGACTCCGAGACCGTCATCGTCACCACCGCCGTCGACCAGCTCACGCTGATCTTCAAGCAGGCCGCTGCGCTCGGCCTGAAGAAGCGCATCATCACCACCGGCGGCTCGCAGAACCCGGACCAGATCATCGCCCAGGCGGGAGCGGCCGCCAACGGCACCATGCATCTGACGACCTTCCTGCCCTGGTTCCCGGACAAGACGCCGAACCCGGAAGCCACCAACTATTTCATCGCGGAATGGAAGAAGCGCGGCTTCGACTTCGCCGGCTGCACCGAGAGTTTTCGCGGCTATGACGGCATCCGCACCGTCGCCGCCGCCATCGAGAAGGCCGGCAAGGCCGAGCCTGCCGCGATCAAGGCGGCGCTCTGGAACATCAACATCAAGGGGCTGAACGGCGACATCGTGTTCCGCAAGTCGGGCCCTGAGGGCAAGGAAAGCGGTCAGAGCCAGCCGAACGTCTATCTCATCGAGATAGCCGACGGCAAGATCGAGATGAAGACGCTCTGACGCGCTTGTTCGCAGGGGAGGGCGGCACATCGCGGCCCTCGCCGGCATCCAGAATATCCAGGAACGGCCTTGAGCGAATTCCTCCAGCATTTGATCAACATGCTCGTGCTCGGCGGCACCTATGCGCTGCTGGGTATCGGGCTGACCTTGATCTTCGGCATCATGAACGTCGTGAACTTCACGCATGGCGTGCTCTACACGTTCGGCGCCTACATCATGTTCATCGTGGTGCAGCAGTTCGGGCTGAACTTCTTTCTCGCGCTACCCGTGGCCGTGCTGGCCGGATGGCTGCTGGGTGCGGCCATCGAATTGACCTTGCTGCGTCCGCTGCGCGGCTCCGACATCGACACCACCATGCTGGTGATGATCGGCGCCTGGATCGCGATGCAGTCGGGCACGCTGTGGATCTGGGGCGGCGTCGCGAAATCCGTGGCGACGCCATTCCCGGAGGCGCCGCTGGTGCTGGGGCCGGTCTCCGTCTCCTGGCTGCGCCTGTTCGTGCTCGCCGCTGCGGCCATGTTGATCCTTGTGACGTATCTGCTCATCAACAAGACCAGCCTCGGCCGCGCGATGCGGGCGACGTTCCAGGACCATGACACGGCGTCGCTGATGGGCGTGAACGTCGACATGATCTACACCTCGACCTTCGCGATCGGCTCTAGCCTCGCCGCCGCCGCCGGCGCGCTGCTCGGGCCGGTCTACGTGATCTTTCCGCAGATGGGCGATCTCGCCGCGGTCAAGGCTTTCGCCATCGTCATCCTCGGCGGCCTCGGCAACATCACGGGCGCGGTGATCGGCGGCTTCATCCTTGCGCTGGCCGAGGAGCTCGGCGCCGGCTACGTCTCGTCAGGCTACCGCGATGCCATGGGCTTTCTCATCATCATCGCGGTGCTGATCTTCCGGCCGACCGGCCTGTTCGCCCGCGCGGAGCGCGTCGGATGAAGGCGATCGTCACCATTCTCGCCGTCGCGGCGCTTGCCTCGGTGCCGCTCTGGCTGCGCGATCCCTATCTGCTCAACGCGCTGATCACGACCGGCATCTTCGTCATCGGCGCGATGAGTCTCAATCTGCTGCTCGGCTTCACCGGCCAGCTCAGCCTCGGCCATATCGCCTTCTTCGGCATCGGCGCCTATGTCAGCGCACTGATATCGCTCGGCTTCGACATCGGCCTGCTAGGGGGTTTTCGTCTTGTCCACACACCATGGCCGCCGATCGTAGGCTTCGTGCTGGCAATTTTGATTGCAGGATTGTGCGGCTATTTCGTCGGTCTGTTGTCGTTCCGCGTCCGCGGCGCCTATTTCGTCATTGTGACGATCTCCTTTGCCGAGGTGGTCCGGCTGGTCGCGCTGAACTGGGTCGAGCTGACGCAGGGTCCATTGGCGCTGACCAATATTCCGTCCGTCGCGTTGCCCTTGCCCGGCTTTGGCGAGCTGACGCTGCGCACGAAATTCCACAACTATTATCTCGTCCTGGTCGTTGCGCTCATCGCCTATCTCCTGATCGCACGCCTCGTTCATTCCCATTTCGGCCGCTCCATGCGTGGCCTGATGGAGAACGAAACGCTCGCCGTCTCCGTTGGCATCGACGTGACCAGGACGCTGACGATTGCTGCGGTGATCTCCGCCGCGATCGCCGGCGCGGCCGGGAGCCTCTATGCGCACTACATCCGGATCATCGACCCTGAAGTCTTCGCCTTCATCAACACCGTCACCATGGTGATCATGGTCATCAGCGGCGGCAAGGGCTCGCTGGCGGGTCCCGTCGTCGGCGGCCTGATCTTCGGCCTATTGCCGGTCGCGCTGCGGCCTGTGATGGCGCCGGAAGCGCAGTGGATCGCCTATGGCGGCGTGCTGATCGCCATCCTGTTCGTGTTGCCGCGCGGCATCGTGCCGTCGCTGGCGCAGCGGTTGACCCGGCGACGGAGCGGGACGACGGCGCTGGCGCCGGTCGCGCTCAGTGAAACCGGTGCCAAGGAGCCGGCGTGATGACGGCGCGCAGCATCGCCATGACCATCGATCAGGTCGCCGTCCGCTTCGGCGGCCTCGTCGCGATCTCCGACATGAGCTTTGAGGTCGGCGAGGGCGAGATCGTCAGCCTGATCGGGCCGAACGGCGCCGGCAAGACCACCGCCTTCAACGTCATGACCGGTTTCCTGACGCCGAGCGCCGGCCGCGTCACCTATCGCAACACTGCGCTCGCCGGATTGAAGCCGCACGAGATCGCCGATCTCGGTCTGATCCGCACCTTCCAGCGCACCAGCGTATTCCCGAACGACACCGTCTATGAAAACCTCCTGATCGGCCTGCACCGGCAGGGCCGGGTCCGGCTGCTCGACGCCATCCTCGGCCTGCCAGGCGCGCGCGCCTCGGAGCGCAAGCTGCGGCAGCGCGCGAGCGAGCTGCTCGAATGGGTCGGGCTCGAACGCCGCGCCCACGATGCGGCGGGCTCGCTCTCCTACGGCGAGCAGCGCTTGGTCGGTGTCGCGCTGGCGCTGGCGGCGGAGCCGTCGATGCTGCTGCTCGACGAGCCCGTCTCCGGTATGAACGCTTCGGAGACGCACCGTTTCGTCGAGCTGATCCGCAGCATCCGCAACCGCGGCATCACGATTTTGCTGGTCGAGCACGACATGCCGATGGTGATGACCGTCTCGGACCGTATCGTGGTGCTCAACTATGGCCGCATCATCGCCGAAGGGACGCCCGATGTGATCCGCAACAATCCTGTTGTCATCGAAGCCTATCTTGGACATGGAGCAGGACGTGCTTGAGATACGCGACATGGTCTGCGGCTACGGTGGCGTCACCGCGCTGCGCGGCATCTCGCTCGACGTGAAGGCCGGCCAGCTGGTCGCCCTGATCGGAGCCAACGGCGCCGGCAAGAGCACGACGCTGCGCGCGATCTCCGGCCTGGTGGCGCCGCGCTCGGGCCAGATGAAGTTTGAGGGCATCGACATCACCGGCGCGAAGCCGCCGCGCGTGCTGGCGAGCGGCATCGCGCATTGCCCGGAAGGGCGGCGCGTGTTTCCGCATATGAGCGTCGAGGAAAATCTCGATATGGGCGCTTACCTCCGGCGTCGTTCGGGCGAGATCGCGGCCGACCGCGACCGTATCTACTCGGAATTCCCGCGGCTCGCCGAGCGGCGCCGGCAGGCGGCGGGCACGCTGTCGGGCGGCGAGCAGCAGATGCTTGCGATCGGCCGCGCGCTGATGTCGCGGCCGCGCCTGATCATGTTCGACGAGCCGTCGCTCGGGCTCGCCCCCAATATCGTCGAGCGCACCTTTGCGATCATCCGCGGCATTCGCGATGCCGGCACCACGGTGCTGCTGGTCGAGCAGAACGCCTTCGCTGCGCTCGAGATGTGCGACCACGCCTATCTGCTCGAGAACGGCCGCATCGTGCTATCGGGCGCCGGCAGCGAGCTGATCGCGAACGAGCATGTGCGCAAGGCCTATCTCGGTGGGTGATGACGCCGGATGGATTGCCGTCTGCGATCTCGACCGGTTGAAGGCGGAGACGATCGTCCGCGTCGCCGGGCGCGACCTGCTCGTGATCTGGAACGAGGGCGACGTCGTCGCCTGCGAACGTGCATGCCCGCACGAGCAGGCGGATCTGGCCTTGGGGCAGGTGACGGCCGGGCGCCTCAATTGTCCCCGCCATGCGGCGTCGTTCGATTTGCGCGATGGCGCAATCACCGCGGGATGGCCGAGCCGGCCGCTGCGGCTTTATCCGGTGCGGATCACGGGCAAGCGAATCTGGATTGAGATGCAGGAGCGGCAGCCGGGGCGATGATGACATCATGCCCCTGTTTTGCCCGACGAGTCAAAGCGGCGGCGGCGGTGTCGATCGGCCCTCAAACAATTCGCCTTTGCAAACAACGACATCGCTACTGTGCATGGGGTTGTTTTTCGCACTTTTAGTCCAGCAGCCGCCGCGCGGCCTCCACCAGGACTCCGTCCGGCCGGCGCAGAGCCTCGAGAATGGTGAAATGGTCGGCGCCTTCGACCGAAATGAGCTTGCCCGGCGCTCCCGCCGCCACGCGCTTGTCGAAGAGATTGATGGAATCGCAAACGAGCGCCGGCAGTTCGCTGCTGCCATAGGCGATGTCGAGGCGTTTCTGGATGACGGGTAGGCGCAGTGGCGACAGCGTGGCGATCTCCGCGTCCGTCAGCTTCAGCGCCTCGTTCAGCCCCGTATCGCGGATCGGCGCGAGATCGTAGACGCCCGAGAGCGCGAGCCCCGCATGGACACGCGGATGATCCAGCGCCATTGCGACGAGATGGGCGCCAGCGGACCAGCCCGACAGCACGACCGGCCCGGCAATTCCATGGGACGCGCCGTGCGCCGCGAGCCAGTCGAGCGCGCGCGGGATCTCGGCGACGATGTCGCTGAGGGACACCTCGGGCGCCAGCGAATAGCCGGGGATCGCAACCGACCAGCCATGCGCGGCGACGCCTGCGACCAGCATGGCGAACAGCTCGCGCGAATTGCGTTGCCAGTAGCCGCCATGCAGGAACACCAGGCAGGGCGCATCAGGCTTCGCGGCCGGATAGAGGTCGATCTTGTTGTTGGCCCGCTCGCCATAGGGCAGGTCGAGATGGGACCTGAGCGTGCCCCGCAGCCGGCTTGAGGCTTCGTTGCGCTCGGCGATCAGGGCGGGGCTGTTCTTGACCGCCGCGTTGTTGTCATAGGCGGCACTGCGTTCCGCCCGAGACAGCTCGGACCACCGGTCGCGGGGGTCGAGCGGTCGAATTGTCGAATGAGCGTTCTCAACCATGGGAGTCTCCGCTTGCGTCAGGCACTGCGCAAGATCGCTTCGATCTCTTGCGCTGCTGCGAGGAGCGAGCGGTCTTGCCCGCGCGCCGCGATGATCTGAAGGCCGAAGGGAAGCCCGCGCCGATCCGTTCCGCACGGAATCGAGATCGCCGGCAGGCGGGCGTGATTGACGAAGGGCGTGAACACCGCGTGGGCCCGCGGGCTTGCGGGCTTTCCGCCGATCATATCAGGGCCGAGCTGCGTCAGCGGCCAGGCGACGCAGGGGACGGTCGGCGCCAGCAGGAGGTCGACCTCAGTGAAGAACGCGGCGAAGGCATTGGCGATCGCGGTGCTCGCGAGCAGCGCTGCGGCGACCTCCGCACCCGACCAGGTGAGACCTCGCTCGATCTGCTTGGCGATGTCAGGATCGAACACAGTCGGATCGTTGCGAAAGCGTTCGTCGTGGAGTGCTGCGAGCCCCGCATGCTGCAGCGGCATGATCGCATCCTCCGTGGCGCCTGCCGGCCAGGCGGGATCGCGTCGTGTAATGTGCAAACCTGCTGCGGAAAGCCGGTCGACGGCGGCGGCGAGGCCATTCGCGACGACGTCGTCGATCGCGACGTCGAGACCAAGGCGCGGCGAGAACGCGATGCGCTGACTGCCGATGTCTTTGGCTTGCTGCACCACGACGGCAGACTCCGGATCGCGCGGATCGACGCCGACCATGGCTTCAAACGCCAGCGCGATATCGGTCACGTCCGATGCGATCGGCGCGATGACGGAGAGGCCGAAGAAGGGCTCGGCGAAACCTGGCCCATAGGGGATCGCGCCGTAGGACGGCTTGAAGCCGGCAACCCCGACATGCGCCGGCGGCCTGCGGCTCGAGCCGCCCGCATCGGTACCGATCGCGAGCGCCACCAAGCCGGCTGCAACAGCTGCGGCCGGGCCACCCGATGAGCCGCCGGGCGTCAGCGCGGGATCGAGCGGATGTCGCGTCGGCCCGTATAGTTGCGAGGTCGTCACGCCCTTGCAGGCGAACTCGGAGGTCGCGCCGATGCCGACGACAACGACACCGGCCTTGCGCAGCCGCTCGACCGCGATGGCATCGCGCGGCGCGATGAAATCGCGGAACAGGCGCGAGCCCTGCGTCACGCGCCAGCCGCCGACCCAGATGTTGTCCTTGACGATGACAGGCACGCCGGCGAGCGGCATGGTCTCGCCGGCGCGCACGCGGTCATCGACCGCCGCAGCATCGGCCAGCGTGCGCACGGGATCGATCGTGACGACCGCGTTCAAGGCCCTGGCGGCCTCGATGCGGCCGAGCGCGGCTTTCGCGGTCTCGACGGCATTGGTCCGCCCGGCGCTGACGTCGGCAACGGTCTCGCGCGCGCTATTTGTCCGCGTTGTCATGGCCTCCCCAGATCAACGCCAATGTACCGCCAAGGGCAAGGCACGCCAGGGCGAAGAAGGCCATGCCGAGGCTGGCCACGCGATCCAGGATCGACACCAGCGCGGGCGCGGCAAGGAGACCGGCATAGGACGCGGTCAGCACCGCGCCGGTGGTCTCGCCGATCCGGTCCTGCGGGGCGAGGCGGGCGATCTCGGCGACGAAGACGCCGTTCCAGCCCGACGCCGTCAGGCCGAACAATGCGGCAATGATGAATTGTCCGCTGCGGCCGAGCGAAGCGCCATTCAGGCCGAGCAGCGCGGCGCAGAAGGCCATGCCGAGGCCGATGACGACGAGGACGGCGCGCGAGGCATCGAGCCGCATGGCGACATAGCCCCAGCCGAGACGGCCGATCAGGCCGCCGGCTTGCGCGCAGGCGAGCGCCATGCCGGATTCGATATGGCTGAGGCCGAGCTCGCGTGTGCCGAGCGTGACGAAGACCGTGTTGAGCGACACCTGCATCGCGCTGAACGGCATCGAGGCCAGCGCCAGCATCGCGATCCGCCGGTCCGCGATCACCAGCGCCACCCGCGCGCGGAGATCGAGCTTCGGCGGCGGGGCGACCTTGCCGGCATAGGCCGGCCGCAACCGTTCGAACAGCGCGATCGCCAGTAGCGCCAAGGCAGCAACGGCCGCATAGCACCAGACCGGTCCGAACACGATGGCGATCGCGGGCAGGGCCAGCGAGCCGCAAACGGCGCCGATCTGGTTGCCGGTCTGGCGCACCGAGAACACGAAGGCGCGCCGCTCGGCAGTGACGAGCCGCGCCAGCAGCGCCGCGCTCGCCGGCGTCTCCGGTCCCATGGCGAGGCCGATGCAGAGGCCCGCGGCCAGCAGGGCGGCGCTCGTTCCGAACGAAGCCAGCGCCATGCCGACGACGACGGCCGCCGCGCACAGGCTCGCGATCCGCAGCGAGCCCAGGCGCGCGATGAAGCTGCCGCCCCAGAACGAGGCGGGGATGCCGACCGCGAACACGGCGGCGGAGAACATCGAGAGCTGCCAGACCTCGATATGGGCTCGCGGGGCGACCACGCCGGGCGCGAACAAGGCCAGCGCGACCAGGGCCTGAAGCGCGGTCATCGCGCCCAGGGCCGGCAGCAGCGCGGGTGCTGGCCGAGCGGCCGTGTTTCCGTCTACCATGGCGGCGTGCTCATGGGAGGAACATTGTGGCAGGCGGTATTTCCATTCACGCGGTCGATGTCGCGAGCGGGCGTCCGGCGCAGGGGCTGCGCGTCGAGATCTGGCGGATCGATCCGGAGTCCCAGCGCATCGCCGACGGGCGGCTCGGCGCCAACGGCGTGCTCGATCATGCCGTCGCGCAAGGTGCCGGTGTGACGGAAGGCGCGTACGAGGTGCTGTTTCATCTCGGCGAGTTCTTTGGCGAGCGCGACGGTTTCCTCACCGTGACGCCGTTCCGCTTTCGCATCAAGAACGTTGATGAGCATTTTCATCTGCCGCTGAAATTCACGCGCTGGGGCTATTCGCTGTTCCGCGGCGCCTGATCAGTTGGTCAGCCGCCGCGACAGGCCGGTGACGCGCTCCATCACCGCGACCAGCGCGACGGTGGCGATGATCAGCACGCCCGAGAGGGCTGCGATGGTGACATCCAGCTTGCCTTCGAGATCCTGCCACATCCGGATCGGCAGCATGTCGGTGGCGGCATCGCGCAGGAACAGCGAGACCGGCACGTTGTCGAAGGACGACATGAAGGCGATGAAGGCGCCCGCGATGATGCCCGGCCGGATCAGCGGCAGCACGATGCGGCGGAACGTGTAGAGGCGGCTGGCGCCGAGCACGGCCGAGCTTTCGAGCAGGGTCGGCTCGAGCTGGGCCAGCGCTGCGACCGTGTTGCGCACGACATAGGGCACGCAGACCACGGTGTGGCCGATCACCAGCGTCAGCGGCGACACGGGCAGGCCGACCAGCGAGAACAGCATCAGGGCGGCGAGGCCGAAGGCGAGCGCGGGAAGCACCAGCGGCGACATGAAGAGC
Organism: Bradyrhizobium sp. BRP20; assembly: GCF_020194215.1. NCBI lineage: Bacteria > Pseudomonadati > Pseudomonadota > Alphaproteobacteria > Hyphomicrobiales > Nitrobacteraceae > Bradyrhizobium > Bradyrhizobium sp. BRP20. Next base: position 28,467 of record NZ_JADYVY010000032.1, read on the forward strand.
GAATCGAGCAGCCGCGCCGACAGCGTCCGCGACCTGGAGATCGCCAGCGCCGCGGCGACGCCAAGGGTAACGGACAGGCCGGTCGCCCATAGCGCCACGATCAGGCTGTTCTTGGCCGCGAAATGCAGCTGCCAGGCATTCCACAGCTCGACGTACCAGCGCAGCGAATAGCCGGGCGGCGGGAAGCGCAGCGAGAAGCCGCTGGTGAAGGAGACGATCAGCACCACGAGCGAGGGGGCGATGATGATGAGAAGCGCGATCATCGCGATCACGGTCATGACGAGCTCGAAGCTGATCGCCTCGAGCGTGCGCTTGCGGCCGCTCATCATGCGCCTCCATAGCCGCGCGACATGCGGCCGAGCGTGGTGAAGACCGAGACGACCGCGAGCACGGCGAGCAGGAAGATGATCGAGATCGCGGCCGCAAACGGCCAGTTCTGCAGCGTCGAGGCCTGCTGGTAGAGATACATCGGCATGAACAGCATCTGCCCGCCGCCGATCAGCGACTGGGTGATGAAGGCGGTGATCGCGGCGGCATAGGTCAGCGTGCAGCCGGCGATGACCCCCGGCAGCGACAGCGGCAGCAAGATCCGGAAGAAAGTGCGCCAGCTTCCGGCGCCAAGCGAGCAGGAGGCATCGTCGAGATTGGGATCGATGCGGCCGAGCGCGGTGATCAGCGGCAGCGTCATCAAGGGCATCTGCACCTGCGCCAGCGCGATCACCACGCCGAACTGGGTGTAGAGCAGTTTGAGCGGGGTATCGATCAAGCCGAGCGATTGCAGTGTCGCGTTGATGATGCCCTGGCGACCCAGGATGACGATCCAGGCGAAGGTCCGGACCACGACGCTGGTCAGAAGCGGCAGCAGCACGATCAGGATGATGACGGTCTGAAGCTTTGGCCCGACCCGCTGATAAAGCCAGGCGATGGGAAAGCCGAGCACGAGGCAGACGGCCGTCACCTCAGCGCCCAGCAGCAGCGTCGAGCCGAGCACGCCGAGGCTGAAGGGATCGGTGAGGAAGTGCAGGTACTGGCCGAGCCCCCAATGGAGCCCGGCCGTGTCGTTGTGCAGCGAGAGCCAGAACAATTGCAGCAGCGGCGCGACGAAGAAGACCAGGAAGAACAGCGCCAGCGGCGCTGCCAATCCCATTCCGTAGGACGTCACGTCCCGTGCTGCCGGCGCTGCGCCCATGGCTTGAACCTCGAGGTTTTAGATCTTGATCTCGCGGTTGAAGCGTTCGATCCAGGCCGAGCGCTGCTCGTTGATCTTCTTCCAGTCCTGGAACACGAACTTCTTCTTCAGCTCGGCGGTGTCCTTGGCCAGAACGCGCGCGATCTCGCCGCCCATCATCACTTTGGAATTCGTCGGCACGATCAGGTAGGGCGGGTTCATCAGCGTGGTCTGCACCTCCGGCGTCAGGGCCGCCTCGATCAGCTTGAAGGCGAGCTCGCGGTTCGGTGAGTTCTTGACGATGTGAATCGTGGTCTTGAAGGCGATGGCGCCTTCCTTCGGCGCCACGAACTCGACCGGCACGCCACGCGCTTTCAGGATCTGGATGGCGTTGAAATTGCCGGGCGAGATGTCGATCTGGCCCTGCTGGAACAGGGTCGCGAGCGCGCCGGGATTGGCGGCGACCGCGGCGAGATTGGGCTTGAGCTCCTCCAGTGCCTTGAAGCCCGGATCGACATTGGCCTCCGAGCCGCCGCGCATCTTGGCGATCTCGACCAGCCAGCCGGTGCCGAGTGTCGAGTTGAGGTTGGTGATGCCGACGCGGCCCTTGAATTCCGGCTTCCAGAGATCGGCCCATGACGTTGGCGGCGTCTTGACCGCTTCCGGATTGTAGGTGAGGCCGACGACCTGGAAGAACGGGGCGGGGCCCATCGGTTCCTGTGCCTCGGCGATCAGGTCCTTGTAGTAGGCGCTCTTCTCGACGGGATAAGGCTCGACCAGATCCTGGCCGACGGCGACGAGGGCAGGACCGGGATCGTGCAGCATGACGTCGATCGGCGGATTTGCTTTCGCTGCGTTGACCTTGGCGATCTGGTCGACAGAGAGCATGGGATCGAGCACCATCGCGGCGTCCGCATTGGCTTTGCGGAACGCCGGCACCAGCACGGCCTTGTGCGCTTCCTCCCAGCTGCCGGTGAAGGTCGCAAACACCAGCGGACGCGCCTGGGCGTAGCTCAGGCCTGGAAACGCCTTCATGGCCCCGAGCGTGAGCGCCGTGGTCAGCAGGCTTCTGCGATTCATGATCATATCAAACTCCCCTCTGGACAAAGACTGGATCTAAAGCGTTGCGGGAAAGGCGTTGGCGAGCGATGGGGCGAGCGGTGCGAGGCGCACCGCAGCGCCGCTCTCCAGGGCGCGCGTCTCGCCGATGCGCGCCTGAGAAACCTTGACGCCGGAGCCATCGGCCGTGGTGACCTCGTGCACGACGGTGGCGCCCAGCGGCAGCGACATGCCAACGACGCCGGCAAAGCCGGTCTCGTCGCCGACGAATTGCAGGTGCTCGGGGCGGATGCAGACGGTGACGCGGCCGCCCTCGCTGAGCGCACCGCCCGCGGGACGCGCGATGATCTCCGCGCCGGCATCGAGGCGCACCTTCGCTGCCGTGCGGTCCGCTGAGACCACGATGCCGGGCATGCGGTTGGTGGAGCCAACGAAGGTGTTGACGAACAGCGTCTGCGGACGGTCATAGACGTCCGATGGCGAGCCGAACTGCTCCAGCTTGCCATGGCTCAGCACGGCGACACGATCGGCCATCGACAGCGCTTCTTCCTGGTCGTGCGTCACGATCAGCGTGGTGATGCCGGAAACGCGCTGCAGCCGCTTGACCTCGATCTGCATGTCCAGCCGCAAATTCTTGTCGAGCGCGGCGAAGGGCTCGTCGAGCAGCAGGATCGACGGCTTGATCGCGAGCGCGCGGGCGAGCGCAACGCGCTGCTGCTGGCCCCCGGAGAGCTGCCGCGGCAGCCGGTCGGCCATAGCAGGCAGCTGCACCAGCTCCAGCAGGCGCTGCGCCTCGCGCTGACGTGAGGCCTTGTCGATGCCGCGGGCGGCGAGGCCGTAGGCGACGTTCTCGCTGATCGACAGGTGCGGGAACAACGCGTAGTTCTGGAACACGATGCCGACGGCGCGTTTGTTCGGCGGCAGCGCATCGACGATGTCGTCGCCGATGATGATCCTCCCTTGCGTCTGCGCGATGAAGCCGGCGATGATGCGCAGCAGCGTTGTCTTGCCGCAGCCGGACGGACCCAGCAGCGCAATGATCTCGCCGCCCTTGATGTCGAGATTGATGTTCTCGACCGCAAGCGCGCCACTCGGATACCGGTGGGTGACCGCATCGACGACAAGCGATCGGCTGCTTGGCGCATCAACCATGGTGTTGCCTCCCGTTGCTCCAGAGGAGAAAGCAAGTCTCGTGCCCGCGACTGTCGCTTTTCGCGGAGCGTTTTGGCATGGTGACCCCATGACATCGGATCGATCGATATGCGACCTCACGGCGACAGAGCTCGCGCGCGCCATTGCAAGGCGCGAAGTGTCCTCCCGCCAGGCCGTCGAAGCGCATCTGGCGCGGATGGCGAGCCTCGACAGCCGATTGGCGGCATTCGTGACGGTGGATGCGGATGGTGCCCGCCGTGCAGCGCAGATGTGCGATGCCGCCTCTGCGCCGATGGGCCCGCTGCACGGCGTGCCCATTGCGGTCAAGGACCTCACTGACACTGCGGGACTTGCGACGACTTACGGATCCCTGCTGTTCGGCGATCACGTCCCGGCCGAGGATGATCTCGTCGTGGCGCGGCTGCGGCGTGCCGGCGCGGTCATTCTGGGCAAAACCAACACGCCGGAGTTCGGCTTCGGCGCGGTCTGCACCAACAGATTGTGCGGGCCGACACGCAACCCCTTCGATCCGGCGCTGACCTCCGGCGGATCGTCCGGCGGCTCTGCCGTCGCGGTCGCATCCGGCATGGTGCCGCTGGCGCACGGCACCGATTTCGGCGGCTCGGTGCGCACGCCCGCCAGCTTCTGTGGTGTCGCCTCGATCCGGCCGACACCCGGCCGCATTGCATTGCCGCGCCGGCCGCTCGGCTGGGACATGCTGGCGACCCACGGCTTCCTCGCCCGCGGTGTCGATGATCTCGAACTCGCGTTGTCGGTCTGCGCCGGAAGCGATCCGCATGATCCGCTCTCGCTCGGCAGTACCGATGATGATCGACCAGTCCCCGACCGTGCCCGGATTGCGGTCACGCCCGATTTCGGTGTGGCGCCCGTTGCGCGCGAGGCTCGTGCCCGCTTCGCGGCGGCGTGCGAGGCGCTCGCGCGTGTCGCCGATGTCGTGCCGTCCTCGCCGGATTGCGGCGGGGCGATCGAAACCTTCCGCACCTTGCGCGCCGCGCATATTGCCAACGCTTACGGCGAGTTGCTGAGAACGCGGCGTGCGGAGCTCACGCCGACGGTGATCTGGAATATCGAAGCCGGGGCAAAACTGTCCGCGCAGAACTACCTCGACGCCGAGCGGCGCCGCACCGCGATCTACCGCAGCTTTCGCCAGCTGTTCACTCGCGCCGATTTCCTGGTCGCGCCGGCTGCGTCGGTCTTGCCCTGGCCGAATGAAATCGCCGACGTCACGGCCATCGATGGGGCCGCGCTGGAGACGCCGATCGACTATCTCGCCGTGACCTTCATCGTGTCGCTGGTCGGCTTCCCGGTGCTGACCGTGCCGGTGCCGCGCGGGGAGAATGTGCTGCCCTTCGGCATGCAGATCGTCGCACCGCCGGGATGCGAATCCCGCTTGTTTGCCTTCGGCCGCGTGCTCGAGAACGAATTGGGTTTTTCGCATCGCCGGCCGCCTCTCTGATCAGCTGTCGCGATGCTCGAGCCGGGCGGCGAGCGCATCGGCAAGGCCGATGGTCGGCTTGGCGGCGGGGCGGCGGAAGGTGCCCGCAACGGCCTTGCGCAAACGCAGCGCATGCAGCGCCTCGGCTTGCTTCACTGAAGCTATGACCTGATCGACCACGGGGACAGGGATCCGGTCGGCGACGCGCTCGGCAAGACCCGAGAGCGGGGCGCCGGCAAAGATCAGCACATCGGCCTCGTCCTCGACGATGGCGCGCCGGGCGAGCTCGACCAGCATGTCCTCCTTCTCGGTGCCGACCTCGGAGATCGCCTGAAACGGCGTATCCAGCATGCGGATGCCGGCGCAGCGCTCCCACAGCCCGTGGGCGCGGACGCATTCCTCGTACCAGGGCCCCAGCGCCTGCGCGAAGGTAACGATGGCAAAGCGGCGTCCGGCCATGCACGCGGTCAGCATCGCGGCTTCCGCCATGCCGATCACGGGAATGTCGAAGGTCTCGCGCGCCGCGAACAGGCCGGGATCGCCGAAGGCCGCGATGATCGCGGCGTCGACCTTTTTGTGCTGCTCGGCAAGCATCTCCAGCGCGATGGCGCCGCCGATCTGCGCTTCGGTGCGCGTGGCGATATAGGGCACGCCGCGGGTCGCGGTGCAGGGGATCAGCTCGGTGCCTTTTGAGGCGGCGCGCCGCCCGACGCCCAGCATCAGCTGCGTGACCTCGGTGCTGGTATTTGGGTTGAGCAGGAGCAGCTTCATGATCACGCCGCCGGCCGCTTGGCCTGAGAGGCGGCGAGGACTTCCAGCAGCGCCGTGCCGGTCCGCGCGACGTGCGCGCCGAGCAGCCGGCCGGCCGCTTCGCCGTCGCGCGCTTCGAGCGCAGCCAGGATGTCGGCGTGCTCGTCGACCGAATTGCTCCAGCGCCTGTCGGCGCCGAGCGCGAGATAACGCGCACGTTCGGCACGCGAGATCAGCGTCTCGTGCGCCTCGCGCAGCGGGGTGTTGCGGGCCATGCGGACGATGGCGTTGTGGATTTCGCCGTTGATCGCGGCATAATCGTCGAGCTTGCCGCTGCGGTGATGACCCTCCATCCGGGTCTGCAGCGTGCGTAGGCGGACGAGATCGCGCTCGGTGGCGCGTTCCGCGGCGAGCTCGGCGGCGAGCCGCTCGATACCGGCGAGCGCCTCGAACAATTCCGAGATGCCGTCGACCGCGATATCGGCGATGCGCGGGCTGCGGTTGGGACGGAGCTCGATCAAGCCTTCCGCCGCGAGCACCTTCATCGCCTCGCGCAAGGGGGTGCGCGACACGCCGAGCTCCTTCGACAGCTTGGTCTCCTGAGTCTGCGAGCCCGGCGGAAGCTCGCCGCGAATGATCATCGTCCGCATCCGCGCGGCGGCGCGCTCATGCAGGCCCATCCGCTTGAGCTTGGGCGACTTTCGCGCCGGGTTCGTTTCGGATTTTTGCTGCACGCGAGGCTTCCTGCTTGCAACTCATCCTAGCCATACCGAGCCGAACGCGATGCTCAAATAGGCGACGTATGTGGCGTAAAACAAATGCATATCGAACAAATTGTATGCAGTATGCAAATTGCGGGTTGCGCACGGCGCCGGGGATGCCGATGATCGTTTCGAGGGAGCGTTTGATGCTCCCTGCGGCAACGGAGCGACTGTGATCGATGTCAGCCATGCGCAAGCGCCTCGGCATGATCACGCCGTCCTCCAACTCGGTGCTCGAGCCCGTCACCAGCGCTATGCTGGCGGGCACCCCCGGCGTCACCGCGCATTTCTCTCGCTTCCGCGTCACCCAGATCGCGCTCGATGCCGCCGCGCTGAGCCAGTTCGATGCCTCGGTGATGTTGCCGGCGGCAGATCTGCTGGCCGATGCCAAGGTCGACGCGATCGCCTGGAACGGAACGTCCGCAAGCTGGCTCGGCATCGGCCGCGACCGCAGCCTGTGCGAGGCGATCACGGCCCGCACAAATGTGCCGGCGACGACATCGACCCTGGCCTGCATCGATGCCGCCTGCGCGCTCGGCGCCAGGCGCGTCGGCCTGGTCTCGCCCTATACCGACGACGTGCAGCGGCGCATTGCCGACGTCTGGGCTGAGGAGGGGATCGCCCCGCATGCCGAGCGGCATCTCGGCTTGCGCGACAACTTTTCCTTTGGCGAAGTCGCGCCGTCGACGATCACGGATATGATCCGCGCCGTGGCGGCGGAGGGGACTGACGCGATCGTCATCCTCTGCACCAATCTCGATGGTGCGGCGCTTGCGGCCACGCTGGAGCGGGAGCTGGATATCGCCGTGCTCGATTCGGTCGCGGTGACGCTGTGGCGGACCCTCTGCCTCGCCGGCGGCGATGTGACGGCCCTTGCGAAATGGGGACGGATCTTCCAGACAATGCCAAATATCAGGTGACGGAGACATCAGTGACGCAGCTCGACCTCGCCATCCGCGGCGGCACCATCGTGACGGCCAGCGACGAGTTTCGCGCTGATATCGGAATTCGCGACGGCCGCATCGTCAGCATCGCCGATAGCATCGCGGGCGCAGCGCGCGAGATCGATGCGTCGGGCCTATTGGCGCTGCCGGGCGGCATCGACAGCCACGTCCATATTTCCCAGCCCTCGGGCCCCGACGTGGTGATGGCCGACGATTTTGCCTCGGCGACGCGCGCAGCCGCAGCCGGCGGCAACACCATGGTGCTGCCCTTTGCGCTGCAGGAGAAAGGCACCTCGCTGCGCAGCTGTGTCGAGAACTATCGCAAGCTCGCCGAAGGTGAGTGCTACATCGATACGGCCTTCCATCTCATCATCTCCGATCCGACTGCCGTGGTGCTCGGGCAGGAGCTGCCGGCGCTGGTCAAGGACGGCTACACCTCGTTCAAGGTGTTCATGACCTATGACGACCTCGTGCTCAGCGACAAGCAGCTGCTCGAAGTGTTCGAGGTCGCGCGCCGCGAGGAGGCGCTGGTCATGGTCCATTGCGAGGGCTACGACGCCATCCGTTTCCTGACCAGCAAGCTGGAGCGCGAAGGTCATATCGCGCCGTATTATCACGGCACCTCGCGGCCGCAGGCGGTCGAGCGCGAGGCGACGCACCGGGCCATCAGCCATGCCGAGCTGATCGGCGTTCCCATCATGATCGTGCACGTCTCCGGACGCGAGGCGATGGAGCAGGTACGCTGGGCGCAGCAGCGCGGTCTGCCCGTTCATGCCGAGACCTGCCCGCAATACATCACGCTGACGGCCGACGACATGAAGGGCCTCAACATGGACATTACGGGCGCGAAATACGTCTGCTCGCCGCCGCCGCGCGATGTCGAGAGCCAGGAGGCGATCTGGGAGGGCATTACGTCGGGCGTGTTCCAGACCTTCTCGTCCGATCACTGCCCGTTCCGCTACGATGATCCCAAGGGCAAGCTGACGCCGAACGCCCGTACCTCGTTCCGCTGGGTGCCGAACGGCATCCCGGGCGTCGAGACGCGTCTGCCGATTCTGTTCTCCGAAGGCGTCTCGAAGGGCCGCATCACCCTGCAGAAGTTCGTCGAGCTGACCGCGACCAACCACGCCCGCATCTACGGTCTCTATCCCCGGAAGGGCTCGATCGGCGTCGGCTTCGATGCCGACATCGTTCTCTGGGATCCCAAGTTGAAGAAGCCGATCCGGCAGGCCGATCTGCATCACGGCGCGGATTACACGCCCTGGGAAGGTTTCGAGGTTACGGGATGGCCGGTGACGACGATCGCGAGGGGAGAGGTGGTCTGCAGCGAGGGCCGGATCGTCGGCACCAAAGGCGCAGGCCAAGTGCTGAGCCGGGGCAAGTCGAGCCTGATCTGATCCGGCTCGACACGCCGCCATCGCGATTCAGAAGGTCGCGGCCATTGCAGCGAGACGTTGATGGGCCCGTTCGCGGGCGGCATCGATCGGCGCTTGTGGTCCCGTGGTTGGACCGATCAGGACGAAGCGGACATTGCTGATCCCGATGAAGCGCAGGATCTCCCGTAAGTAGGGCGTTGCCATGTCGATGCGGCCGCGGTTCATGCCGGTGGCAAAATCGCTGCCGCTGGCGATGATCACCAGCGTCGGCCGGTCCTTGAGCAGCGGCAGATATCCCTGCGACGGATCAAACCGAAAGGTGAGGCCGGGCTGGACGATGATGTCGAACCACTGCTTGAGCTTGTAGGGAAGGCCGAAGTTCCACATCGGAGTCGAGATCAGCACGCGATCGGCGAGCGAGAAGCGCAACGCCATTCGCTCGGCCTCGGCAAAGCTGTCGCGCTGCGCATCGGTGAAGACCTGAGCCTTCATGCGCGCGTATTTGGCCTCGACGATCGGACCGGTGAATTCCGGCATCCGTTCACGCCAGATGTCCACGACATCAATGTCCCAATCCGGCCGGGCCTGGCGGAAGCCATCGAGAAAGAGCCGCGCGCCGGCTGTCGATTCGGCCTCGGCGCGCGGCGAGCAGGACAAGTGCAGGAGCTTTGCCACAGCTCATCCCAGCGCTCTGATCACGGCATCGGCCCTGGTCACGACCGCGACGTTCTGCATGGCGAAGTTGATCGAGGCATTGTGCCAGTCGGCATTCATGGTCGAGCAGCAATCCTCGGGCACGATCATGAAATAGCCCTTGTCAGCGCCGGTCCGCGCCGTGTGCTCGATCGACATGTTGGTCCAGGCGCCGGTATTGATGATCATGTCGCGGCCGGTCGCTTTCAGGATCGTCTCCAGCCGCGTGCCTTCCCAGGCGCTCATCCGCATCTTCTCGACCACGAAATCGCCGGGCCGGGGCTCGAGGCCTGAAACCGGGGCCGCACCCCAGCTCCCGCGCACCATCGCCTTGCTGTCGACCAGGCCCTCGAACAACGGAGCGTTCAGCGTGACGCCGGGCGCGCCGGGCTCGACCACGAACCAGACATGGATGATGGTGACGCCGCGGGCGCGCGCGGCCTCCGCGAGGCGCCGCACATTCTCCACGACATGCTGCTGCTTGGCATGACCCGGCGCGCCGGACTCGGAGAAAGCCCCGCCGTCCATGATGACGTCGTTCTGGAGATCCTGGATGATCATGGCGCAGCGTTGCGGATCGAGCCGCATCTCGCCTTCGCTCAGAATAGGCGCGGCTGGCGACGAGCTCGAGCTTGCTCCGCCACCAGTGCGCCTGCCGCTCATATAGGGCTCATGCCGCGGGCCGACCCGGGCCGGGATCGCATATATCGAATGGGTCGAGGTGAGATAGAGCGTGCGGAAATTCGGCCCGCCCCAGGCGAGGTTGGCGACGAGCTCGGGCACGCGGACCTTGCCGAGCAGTTCGCCGCGCGGCGAACAGACCCAGACGCCGCCGGGGGCGGTGACCCAGACATTGCCGTGCTGATCGCATTTCATGCCGTCGGGCAAGCCAGGCTCGAGCTCGGACTTGATGCCGCTGGCGAACACGCGCGCATTGGACAGCGAGCCGTCGCTGTTGACGTCGAACACGCGGATCAGCGCTTGCACCGTGTCGTTGACATAAAGCAGCCTCTCGTCCGGCGAGAAGCACAACCCGTTCGGCTGGTCGAACAGATTGCGCTCGACTACGAGCTTCGGCTCGCCGCCCGGCACGACGCGGTAGACGCCCTGGAAGCCGAGCTGGCGCGGCCGTTCGACGCCATAGACCGGCATGCGGCCATACCATGGATCGGAGAAATAGATCGCGCCGGATGAGTGCACGCAGACGTCGTTCGGGCTGTTGAGCTCCTGGCCGCCGAAATGCGAGGCCAGGACCTCACGCCGTCCGTCCGGGCGTTCGCGGATCAGCGACGAGGTTGCGTGCTCGCAGACGATCAAATTGAGCTCGGCGTCATAGGTCATGCCGTTGCATTTGTTCGACGGGCGTTTGACCTCGACGACGCCGCGCCGCGCATCCCAGCGCCGCCGCACGTCGGCCGGCATGTCCGAGAACAGCAGATAATGATCGACCGGATGCCAGATGGGCCCTTCCGTGAAGTCGAAGCCAGTGCCGATCTGTGCAACCGGCGCATAGGGGTCGATCAGGGTTTCGAACTCGCTTCGCAACGTCACATGCGTCATCGGTCGATCCTCGACAACGTCAAGCCGGGAACCAGTTGCGCTCGGGCAGCGACTGCACGATCGGGCCAGGGACTTGATCGTGCAGACGCCCCACGACATTGCCGCCTTCGATCTTGGCGGGACGGTCGTGGACCGGGAGCAGGTAGCGCGAGCTGCTCAGCAGCTTTTTGATCGCCGCCTTTTCCGCGCGCTTGGTGGTGCCATGGTTGCCGGTGGTACGCGGCTCCCAATCGTGGATCTCATGGAAGGGCGTGACGATCTGGTCGTTGAAGTCGTAGATCACGTCGCCGCAGATGGTGGCGATGCCGTCGGCGGTCTCGACGATGATGTTCATCGAGCCCTCGGTGTGCGCGTTGGCGGCATCGCAATAGACGCCGGGCATCAGCTCGATCGGCCCGGTGATCTCGAGGTCCAGGAAGCGCAGCGCGCTCTTGGTATGCAGCCGGTCGATCAGGTGCTTGATGTCTGGCGCGGGATATTGCGGATGCATCAGGCCGGAGACGGAATATTCGAGCTCCTTGCGGTTGAGCACGACGGTCGTGTTCATCGGAAACAGGTCGTCCTTGCCGGCATGGTCGATATGCAAATGCGTGTGGCAGACGAAGCGAACGTCGCCCATGCGAACGCCGTGGCGCGCGAGCTGGTTCTCGATCATGTTCTCATGATACTGGAGCCCGCGCATGCCCAGCGTCTCCATGATCTGGTTGGAGCGATAGCCGGTGTCGACGACAACAGGATATTTGCCGCCGAGGATCAAAAAGCCGAGCGTGAGGACGCGGCGGGTGCGGCCGCAGTCGCGGCCGAGCACCAGGAAGCTCGATTCCAGCTCGATATCGCCGTAGTCCAGGATCTTGATCTCCAGCGCCATTCGTTTCCCTCCCGTCTCGTTTCTTGTCTGTCAAAGCCGATAGACGCGCGTCGCCGTCGTCCTGAAGATCGCATCCTGCTGCTCCGCACTGAACGGGGCGGCGGCGGCGCGAAAGGCTGCGACGAGCTCGCGATAACTGGTCCACAATTTCTCGATCGGAAAATTGGAGCCGAACAGGCAGCGCTCGGCGCCGAAGATCGCGACGGTATCGGTGAGCACGGCGGCGATATGCGCGGGATCGTTGCGATGGATGAAGGTGCCGAGCCCGGACAGTTTCGAGACCACGTTCGGACAACTCGCGAGCCGGGCCATCCCGGCGCGCCAGGCCGCCCGTCCAGCCGGCGAGAGATCCTCGAGCATGCCGGCATGCTGGAGGATGAAGGTCACGCCGGGACAGGATTCGGCCAGCTGCGCAGCATCCGGCATCTGCGGCGTGAACACCTGCAAATCGAAGCTCCAGCCGTAATCGGAAAGACGTGCGACATTGCGACGGATCGTCGGGTCGGCGCAGAGATCCGGACGCGCCGCGAAGCGATAGAGCGGGTTCTCGTGCCAATGCAGCTGCATGCGCACCCCACGCAGTAGCGGATAACGATTGAGGCGGTCGAGCTGCGGACGGACGTCCTCGGCCGCGAAATTGGCGTAGGCAACGATGGCGTGCGGCCAGCCATGTTCGTCGGAGGTACGCTGTACCCACGCTGCTTCCTCCTCAAAATGCTCAGGCGCCCAATTGGTCTGCACATAGACGGAACGGGTGACGTCGCTGTCCTTGAGATCGTCGAGATATTCCTGGATCGGATAATCGCGCCGGATCGGCTCGTACGGTCCGAAGATGCGGGGCTGCATGGGGCCGGTCAGCCAGGGCAGGTCGGCCTGCCGCCAGATGTGATGATGGCCGTCGACAATATCGTTCACGCAGCTCTCCTTCCCAGTGCCAGGACGTGGGCGACGATCGATGCGCTCGACCCGCCGTCCACGAGATCGTCGACGGAGCGTTCGATCGCGACCAGAGCTTCTGTCTGCGGACGGAACGCGGGGCCTGTCGCGAGCGGCGTCAGCCAGCTCAGCCGCCACGCCCGCCGCGACAGTTTCGCGACGGCGTCGCGGAGGGCGTCCGGCTCGCCGCGCTCGAGCCCGTCGGAGACGATGATCACAGCGGCGCCGCGGGCGTAGCCGCCGAACCGCGGGACCGCCAGAAACGCCTGCAGCGCGTCGCCGATCCGGGTGCCGCCGTCCCAGTCGCTGACCAGATGTGCCGCGGCGCTCAGCGCCTGCTCGCGCCGTTTCAGCCGCAGCGCGCGGGTGACACGGGTCAGACGCGTGCCGAAGGTGAAGACCTCGACATTGGGCGCGGCCTGCACCAGCGTATGCGCAAGCTTCATATTCTCCTCGGTGCGGCTTTTCATCGAGCCGGAGACGTCGATCAGCAGTAACACCTTGCGCGGCCGTTGCCGCCGTTTCATGTGGCCGAGCCGCAGGATCTCGCCGTCGCTGCGGACAGAGTCGCGCAAGGTGCGGCGGAGGTCGGCAAAGGGGCCGCGGCGCGCCCGCATGCGGCGGTGCCCGCGCCGCCGTGGCAGGCGCCGCGGCGCCTCGCGTGCCAGGCGTCGGAGGGCATCGGTCGTGGATAGCTGCACGAAGCGGCGCTCGACCAGCGCCTCAGTGCGCGATGCAGTCAGGCCGGACTCGTTGGCCTCGTCGGAGAGCAGGGGCTCCTCGTCGCCGCGACCTTCCTCCTGCAGACGGACGGTCTCATCGTCCTCGCCGTCTGCGGCATGCTCGATCGCCTCGCTGCCGCGGAAATGCAGGTCGAACAGCCGATCGAAAGTGGCGCGGCGCTCGGGCGGAGGGGCGAGGGTGGCGAGCGCAGATTGCTTGATGTCCTCGAGCTTGCGCGGTCCGAGCAGCGCGATCGCGGCGAGGAACGCGGTGGTCTGCTCCGGCGCGACGGCGAAGCCGTTGGCGCGCAGCAGGGCGACGAAGGAAACAAAGGTGCGGGCAGCGCGCGGGAGCTGTGGCTCGATGCTCATGCGGTCGCCTCCGCGAGCATGGCATCGAGCCGCGGCGCGATGAAGTGCAGGTCCTCTTCGTCCTTCAGCGCCACGCCGATCGAGCGTTTGAAGGCATCAGGCCAGCGCGCGCCGCCCTTGTTGAGGAGGGTCGCGGCCTCGGCCCAGTCGACGGCTTCGGCGATGCCGGGGGCCTTGCTCAGCGGTTCACGCCGCAATCTCTCGACGGCCGCGACGACGGCGCGGGCCGTGGTTTCGGCGACGCTGGAGGCGCGCATCATGATGATGCGTGCCTCGCGCTCCGCCGTCGGATAATCGATCCAGTGATAGACGCAGCGGCGGCGCAAGGCTTCGTGCAGATCGCGGGTCCGGTTCGAGGTGAGCACGACCACCGGCCGCTCGGTCGCGCGGACCGTGCCGCGCTCGGGAATCGAGATCTGGAAGTCGGAGAGGAATTCGAGCAGGAAGGCCTCGAACTCCTGGTCGGCGCGGTCGATTTCATCGATCAGGAGCACGGTGGAATCAGGTGCGCGCAGCGCCGCCAGCATCGGCCGCTCGATCAGGAACGTCTCGCCATAGATGTCGATGCTCTCGTCGCCGGCCTGACGGATCGCCAGCATCTGGCGTGGATAGTTCCACTCATAGAGCGCGGCAGAGGCGTCGATGCCCTCGTAGCATTGCAGGCGGATCAGGCGGCGGCCGAGCACGGCGGCGATGGCTTTGGCGGCCTCCGTCTTGCCGACGCCGGGCGCGCCTTCGAGCAGCAGCGGCTTGCCGAGCGCGAGGCCGAGATAGGCGGCGGTCGCGAGCCCTTCGTCGGCGAGATAATAGGCCGCCCGCAGCGCCCGCTCCAGCGCCTCCGGGCTGTCGATGCCGACGATGTTGCTGCGAACCGCCACGGCCGATCCTCTAACGCCGCGCCTGCGGCCGCGCGCCGCCCTGCGCCTTGATCGCCCGCAGCACTTTCTCGGGCGTGATCGGCAGGTCGTCGATCCGCACGCCGACGGCGTTGAAGATTGCGTTCGCCACGGCGGGCAGCACCGGATTGGCGCACATCTCGCCGGGGCCTTTTCCCCCGAACGGACCATCAGGCGCAGGGCGTTCAAGCACCGCGATATCGTGCGGGCAGATATCGCCTGGACCGGGCATCAGATATTCGACGAAGTCGCGGGGGCCATGGACGGGATCGGGATAGTACGGCTCCGGCGTCTCGTAGAGCGCGTGGCTGATGCCCATCCAGGCGCCGCCGACCAGCTGCTGCTCGACCAGGCGCGGGTTGAGCGCGCGGCCGAGCTCATAAGCCGAGTCCATGCGGACCATCGCGACCTCGCCGGTCTCATCATCCACCTCGACCTCGGCGACAAGGCAGGCATGGGCATAGCAGGTTGCCGGCGACATCTCGCCCGTTTCAGGGTCGACGTTGGAGAGCGGCACCAGGAAGATGCCTCGGCCGGAGATGGTCTTGCCCTGTTTGAACTGCGCGGCAATGGCCACGTCCTTTGTCGAGATCGAGCGGTGCGGCGCGCCTTTGACATGGATGTTGCCGCGCCCGTCGGTCTCGAGATCGGCGGCGTTGACCTCGAGCTCCTCGGCGGCGGCCTCCATCATCACGCCGCGCGCCTCGCGCGCCGCAGCCATCACGGCGTTGCCGACGCGATGGGTGCCGCGTGAGGCGAACGAGCCCATGCAGTGCGGGCCGGTGTCGGAATCCGCCGTGTCGACATAGACGTCCTCGACGGGCACGCCCAGCGTCTCCGCGCAGATCTGCCGCGTCACCGATTTCATGCCCTGGCCGAGGTCGATCGACGACAGCGCCACGGTGAACTTGCCGCTCGGGTTGGAATGCACCAGCGCCTGGCTCGGATCGCCGCCGAGATTCATGCCGATGGGGTAGTTGATCGACGCCATGCCGCGTCCACGATGCCGGGTCATCTCAGCGTCTCCTGGTGCCGAACACGGAGGAGAATCGGGTCGCGCCGTGCGATGGCGCGGCCCGATTCTCCTCCGTG
>NZ_JADYVY010000033.1:0-38528 GCF_020194215.1 Bradyrhizobium sp. BRP20
TACTACAATTAGGAGACCGTCCCTTGCTCACCCATCCGACCCTCGACCGCCTCAACGCCCTCGGCCTCCACGGCATGGCCAAGGCCTTCGCCGACATTGAAGCCGCCGGTGAGGCTGGCAGCCTCGGGCACGCCGAATGGCTTGCGCTGCTGCTCGAACGTGAAGCCTCGCTGCGGCACGACAAACGGCTCGCCACTCGCCTGCGCTACGCCAAGCTGCGCCAGCAGGCATGCGTCGAGGACATCGACTATCGCACCCCGCGCGGTCTCGACCGCCCGCTGTTCGCCAAGCTTGTCGAGGGCCGTTGGATCGACGACCACGTCAATCTCCTGATCTGCGGCCCGGCAGGCGTCGGCAAGAGTTGGCTCGCCTCGGCGCTCGGCCACAAGGCCTGTCGCGACAATCGCTCCGTGCTCTATCAGCGCGTCCCGCGCCTGTTCGACGATCTGGCGCTCGCCCGCGGCGACGGTCGTCACCCACGCCTGTTGCGCAGCCTTGGCCGTGTCGATCTGCTGATCCTCGATGATTGGGGGCTCGAGCCGCTCGATGCCGGCGCCCGTCACGACCTCCTGGAAATCCTCGAAGATCGCTACGGTCATCGCTCCACCATCGTCACCAGCCAGCTCCCCGTGGACCAGTGGCATCTGCTCATTGGAGATCCCACCTATGCCGACGCCGTGCTCGATCGCCTCGTCCACAATGCCCATCGGCTCGACCTCACCGGTGAGAGCCTGCGCCGAACCCGGCAATCCGCCCGAAAGACCTGAGCGCTGTGGACATGCCGCTGCGCTTGGACAACGCAATCGCGTTGCCCACATGCCCACAGCAACCGCAGAAGAAGAAAAAAGGTTGAAGTCGCGATTCCAGATTGACCGCGCGGCTTGACCGATGCCAGAGAACCAGCCGGCCAGAACGCCTCGCCGCTGGGCGAGATCAAATCGGAAAGGTGGGCGACATCGTCTCGGAATCCACGGGCGACTTCATATCGGTACGCCTGGGCGACTTCGTCGGAATCCGCAGCCTATCGCTAGGATCGCCCGCCACGGCCGGAACCGGCAGTACCAAACGCATGCAGTGGACCGGGCGCCTTGGTCGCAGCCAAGACCGGCTCGACCAGCATGGCGCGCGCATAACTGCGGCCGATCTTGCTGATGCGGCCGTGAGGGGCAGCTCCCAGTCCCGACAGCCGCACCCGCGTGTTGAGCCCGAAATCGCTCACCAGCTTCTGCGGGCTGTTGAACCGGCTGATCCTGCAGCGCAGTCCGCGTGATACAATGCGGCCTGCATGTGTCGTGTGTATCGGGCTGCCCGCACCGTGCTTCCGGTGCCTCGGCTTGGACTCCTAGCTGTCGATGCACGCATGTAGCTTCCGGAGCAGCGCGGACGTGCCTCGACGCCTCGAGTGAGTGAGAACCCCACGCTGTCCCTGCTACACGCGCTAGCTGAGGGCGCGGCATCGGCTTCAGCACAAACTCCGAAAAGGCGGCTCGCGCCTAAAAACTCTCGGTTCCAAATGACCCGACGAGAGCTGCGGGCGACACGACAACTACGCATTCGCACTCTTGGCGCAACCGGGCGAGTCGGAGGCGACCAGCCCTAAGTTCTCGGCTCATCGTGTCTGGCAGGAGGTGCGAATGCGACGGGTGATTGGCATTGATGTCCACCGAACCGGGGGAACTGGTGCTGGGTTCAAAACACGATCGACAGCGGAATTGGCTTGCAGCCTTGGAGCCAGTTTAAGGCCGTTTTCCCAATGCTGTTTGCGGATCGTGAGGATGCGTAGTCTAAGCAGGGCCAAATCGATATCTTTGGGCCCGGCGACCTCTCGAACTGATGAGGTCGCCCGTAGCGCCGGCCATGCGGCGTCATTTGCTGTCGCGATCCCGAGGAATGCGTCGGCAACCAGCGAGATATTTGGTGGCGGCGTGAAAGTAGCGTTGTCGCCCAGGTATCATCCATCATCACGAAGCACCCGACTGGTGCGCCAGCACACGAGCGAGCAGTTCCTAGCGCCTGATGGCCGACCATGGCATCGTTTGCAGCATGAGCCGTTCCGGGAAGTGTGGGACGATGCGGCCACGGAGAGCTTCTTCTCTTCTCAAGACCGAACGGACGGCAGGAAAGATCTACAGAACCAGAGACAAGGCACGCGCCGATGGGTTCAGCTAAACTGAAAGATTTTGCAACAATACCCGCAGGGACTCGACCACGCCTATGTCAGCCCGGTTGAGTTCGGACGCAAGACGGGTTTAGCTGAACCCCGTGTCCATTAAACCGGAAAGCTCAGGCGCTTGCTGGACGCGTAAGACCACCGATTTCTCGGGTTCGGAGCTTGCCGGAATGGTGGGCGGGTTGCGAATCGGCGATCGGCAGGCTTCGAGCACTAAGTCGACCGCTGCCCTATCCAGCCCCCAGGCCCCGGGCAGCGTAGGATGGCCGGCGGCGGATGACGTCCACCGGCCATCTGCTCGGACGAGTTGCCCAAGTTCTCTACGAGGAGATTTGTGGTTCATCGTAGCCATCAGAAGCGAAGATGAACCACAAGTCCAAACCGGGCGAAGCGACGGCAGAACAAGTATCGCCTGCGGGTGCGTGATCGCCTCGTAGTCCGACAACTGAACTTCTCCCGCACCGTGTCGATCACCTTGAATTGACCCTGAGATCTCTTCCAGAGTCGAGGTCACCCTTCGCTTATTGCATGGAGGCCCGGTCTTTGCGTGCACCGAAATGTTCCGTGACGAAGACGTGGAAGACGGGCACAAAGAACACAGCGAGGAGCGTTGCTGAAATCATGCCACCGAATACCCCGGTCCCGATGGCGCGCTGGGTTTCGGCGCTAGCGCCGCGGGCAAGCATCAATGGGACCACACCGAGTGGAAAGGCCAGTGAGGTCATTTGGATCGGACGCAATCGAAGCCTGGCTGCTCCGACGACGGCGTTCGTAAGCCCACGCCCTGACTGCGAAGGTTCTTGGCGAATTCGACGATCAGGATCGAGTTCTTGGCCGAAAAACCTATTATAGTAGTAAAGCCGATGGTGAAGAAGACGTCATTTTCGAGCCCGCGCAGATGGGCCGCGAGAACGGAACCGATTATTCCAAGCGACACGACAAGCGTCACCGAGAACGGAATTGACCAGCTCCCGTAAAGCGCAGCCAGCACCAGAAAGACGACCAACATGGAGAGCAAGCAGGATTGGCGCCTGCGAGGCAGATTGCTTTCGTGCAGAGACTGTCCAATCCACTCGACTGTGAAACCTGGGGACAGTTTGAGGCTAGTCTTTCCATTTCCATCATCGCGTCGCCGCTGGCTATCCCGGGTGCAGCCCTTGCCGGCAATGCGCATGGCCGGGTAGCCGTTGGAGCGCACGAACTGGAGGGGACTGGTTTCCATGACCGGTGTGACGAGTTCTGACAAGGACACCGTAGCGCCCGCATTGTTGCTGACGTAAAGCTTGAGCACGTCGTCAACCTGCATGCGGCTCGTCGCATCGCACACGCCGCGCCCCGTATCACCACGGTTGTAGTGCCGGCTTGTCTGCATCCTCGCCAGATATGCTCGGGGCCCGTTTCTACGTGGCTGAGGTGAGCGCCCGTAGTTGCCCAAGCTTGGCGCGGGCAATCGTGTATGTACATGTGCCCATCTCGTGCGGCCATTACCACACCGATAGTGCGCCTTTACGCCGTGGGCCAGCCACCAATCCTGGTAGGCGTCCCATGATCGCTCTTGGCGCTACAATTCCGCAGCCCGTGGGAGCTTGAGACACTCCCGCGAAGGCGAGGGTGGTTAGCGTTGTTATGGCAAGGTTGGCCACTGAAGTTAGTGGGCGTGGTAGGGACAGCGCTTTTTCGGACCAGCACAAGCGCCGAGTCACGTCGGGCTAACTTCACCGGCAGCGTGGGCGCGGCAGGGACAGCGTCGAGTTCTCTTGAGTGAAGGCGCCGAGTCGCACCTGCGTTGCCGTCAATATCAAAGGGGTTAACCCGGTAGTTAGCTATGAAATGGAGGTATGAAACATACGCCGGTCTAGCCGAGATCATTATCGTGCCGGGAGGATGCGCTCTCCTGTTTGATGGTCAGGTTTTAGGCCAGTATATCTCGCCAGTCATCGCAGCAGAAGAGTTAGCGAACGGGAGATGTCATTGGCCGTGGGCTGGAGATCCTACAAAGATGGGTATCCCGCGAGACTTATCTGAGTGGCAAAGCATCCCGTAGCACCACGTCGGCTATGAGCAGCAGTGGTGAAACGCGATCGAGCTCTCACCCAGATTAGCTCGCTACGCGATCTGACGCGATGGGTTCGGATGGACTGTGATCGGTGTTGTGACCGGGCAGGCCGCATGCCAGGGCAACGTCACCTTCACGGGGCTTTTGATGAAGGACGCTGCCGACTTGGCCGACGCGCTGTCTTGGATCTCTACTTTGACAAGCATCGTCGATCGCGCAAGTTATGGCAGGGGCAGACTGCGCCTGTCCTCCAGCCCGCCTTGATCCCCCAAATAGCTGTGGGACGATCTGAAGAGTATCTGTTCGTCGATAGGAACCCGCGCTCGAGTACCGCAACAGTTCACCGTATTCCTCCACGATAAGGCGTTAGGTCCGGGTTGATTCGAGTCGCAATGGACGAGGACGGCACAGTAGAGCTTCGAGCATGCGAATCCTCAACTCGACCAACGCTCGGCTCGTTAAACAGTGCCAACGTTCGCTCGATTAAGTCCGCATGGGGAAGCGCGTCGCAGTCCAGTCGAGTGGCACAAGCGTCGGCGAACCACATGGCGCTAAGACACTATGGCAGCCACTCCCAGAAGAGCGCGCCAATACCATTTTGTCGGATTGAGCAACGAAACGACGGTAAGGCGGAGCCCGATTCTGAAAGCGGCGTCTGCAAAACGAAATCGGCGTCAAGTACGGCGACAAAGGCCGTGGAAAGCCGCAAAGAGTCGTGAGGGCAGCAGCATCAGAGCCCGTAGCGCGTAAGAAACCGACGGAATTGTGCGATCGGGACGCCGGTGAAGATAACGCGTCCAGTACTCCCAATCGCGCAGCCGAGATCTGGCTCTCCTGCGAGAGCTGAAACAATCACGGTGACATTAAAGCGCTGGAGGTGCTGCGCACTTCGACCCAGCGAAGGAGCATCATTGTAGGGCTCCCGATGAAGACTCCGTCGCGGGCTCACGCAAGTTCGGCCTCGAGGTAATTAACTCGATCCGAGAACTCGATCAGCGGCTGGCCGAGCTTAATGTCGAGAGCGAGCAAGTGAAAGCGCGCATCGTCCACCTCGACCGGCAAATCGTGCCGAGCCTGTTCGTCTCTGATCTTCGCTACGCTCAACGCCGGCGTTGTTGGCATGCCTGGAATATACCGATGGCCAATACACGCGGCGTGGCTAGGATCTCGTCAAGATCGTCGACCGCAATACGCTGAGCGTCACCGCGGGCGTCGCCGAATCCGTGTATGATAGTCTTTCGGTCGGCGCCGCCGTCCAGTTTCGGCTGTTTGGGGACGATCGCATTTGTACGAGGTCCGTGCCAAAACGCTGCCGTCAGATGACGCCGTCGTTCTAAACTGGTTCAACATCTTCGATGCTTCATTGAACGATTTTGACCAGGTTTGCGCACGACATCCAGGTGGCACGTCACTACGCCAAAAGGAGTCTTGGAGTTGGCAAGATTCTTCAGAAGATCGACCGTAAATTTTAATGCGCCCTGCAAGGGAAGCGCTCCTGCATCGCCGTTCCGATATCAAATGATAAGCAACGCGTGCTTCAGAAAATACGGCATCTCAATTGATTAGTCTGACCTCGGCGGCTCTGTACTTTGAGCGGCGTTTGTTGAAGCGACGATCGAAAGACACGCGCGTCCCCGGCACCAGATCAGCCCCTGTGCAGTCGCAAAGGTCCGAAATGTGAACGAACAAATCCATGCCGTCGCAGCTGTCGGGTCTGATGAAGCCCCAGCCCTTCTCAACACTGTAGGAGACTGCTGTTCCAGTCTGCATCTCTGATCTAACGTGTGTTCGAGGCTATGGCATGGCCGCTTAGGCGCCGGAGTCGCAAGCCACAGCAAATCGGCGGGGCGGACCAGACGCTCGCGACGCCGAGCCCGCCCCTAACATCGCCGTATCTGGAGCAATACGTGATGGTAACCCTAACCAAGCAAGGGCCGTGCCGAATTGAGAATTGGAGGTTCAGCAGGGACTTCGTAGCGGGCTGCAGGGTCAAGTTGTCGACATTCGTTTGAGAGCTGACGTCCGTCGTCAGACAACTCCTTGAACCAACTGTAACACATCGAGGCAGCGATGCCTTATCGGTGGCAGTCCGAGGCAGCTCGCAATACTGAAGTCGCTTGAGAAGCCGCTTTCTTGAGAGTGAACCAAATCAATGTCCATCGTTCATGGCAGCCGCTCGTCTTGTTAGTTCTTGTGCATGGTGGAATCTGCGCGAAGTTGATGGATGCTAGCGAGGGCAACGATGCGCGTATTCGAGACAACGCAAATTGGCCGGCCCAGGGTATCCGAAGGGCCTGGGAGATTCCAGGCCGAAACGCGACGCATCGAAACGTGAAGGCGCCAGCTTTGAAGTGACAGGGCTTCGTAGGTGCGAGCTCAAATGTTTGAGTATTTTCCTGAAAGCGCAGGTATGATCATCATCATTGGCTGGGAATTTCTTGTTCGAAGCCGCCCTCCGTCTCAGCCAGCTTCCGGAACGTGCGGAGGTCGACACGTCCGCCTGAGGGAGTATCAATATAGTCTATGTCTACTCCCGATCTCTCAAGACACTCCGCCTTACACAGGGCTTCTCTTGCGCTCAAACTTTGAACCGAAAAATGCCTCCGGCTAAACCCCGTTCGATGACACCTAATACTGTAGGACACGGATCCCCCTCCGTTGAGAGCGACAGTATAACCAACTTCCCGCGACAGTGCGACCGGCCATTCTTGGTAGGTCCTTGCGGGCGCGTTTGCGCAATCACCGCGGCTCCTGAGCTTCAAACCGACTTTCTGAAGCAGAACTGTGAGATCCTCTCCAATCAAAGTGCCAGACGTCCGTCGAACTTCATCTGAAGTGAGTCAGAGCCAGTACGCTGGATGGCTACGGCTATCGTCTCAAAGTCCGTCGGACCGGCAGCCGAACGAGAAATGTTGCGATACAGTTGCGCTACGATCCAGGGAATGAGGCAGGAATATTCGCATCACTCCAGTTGACTTCAGCGATTCCCTGCCTGCCAAGGGACGTCGTAGTGAGGTGAAGAACATGGAAGTCCTGCCGCACTGAGCCGAACGCGGGAATGCTGTTCAAACTGCCACCTCATCCCTTTCGATCGGATCAAAGTGGCATAGCGCCCCGTCGGGCCAATCCCGAACCGCTGCACCTAAGGAAATAGCTATGTTGCCATCAGGCGATCCTTGTTGGCCTCCAGAGCGAATCTCAAAGGGGATTGATGCTGTGCGGCAAGGTCGGCGTGAAGGCGCTTACCGAAAGCGTGGCCCGCGCTTGTCATTTGCGCCCCCTCGCATTGCAAGCCCCAAGTGCGCCTCGCCCGCATAAAAGCGGCCCCAGCCAATCGGCGACAGCCGGGGCCGTTGTGCTCTGGCACGGCGGGGGCTATCGGCCAGGGCGCATCAACAATCCAATCCCTTCGCCACAAGTTCGTAAACGATAGCTGCGCCATGAGGCGGCGCTACTTTTGAAGCGCCTACGATCCATTGCCACCTTGATCTCGAAGGTCGCCGCGCAGACCGCTGTACCGCCAATTGCCGATACAGGATCATTTCGATCCATACGTGTACTAACACTGGACGAAGGCGGTTAATCCGGCCCCAGCCGTGAATCAGGACAGGCCGAGGCGGCCTTACTCTCGATGCTGGGGGTTGTGGTCGTGCCAATCCGCCATCTGTTTGTACTCGCGGGCCATCTGCTCGAGCTCGCGCTTCGCTTTCGGATTGCCGGTTAGGGCGGCCTGGTGCCGGCCGAGCAGTTCAAGCGAGCGGTGCGAATAATTCGGCGGGAGATCGGTCTGGCATTCGGCAGAATACCACGCCCTCTCGGGGGCGGTCAGCCGTGTTACAAAGCGAACACTTCTCAGAAGGCCGGGCGAGAAGACCGCAGTCGCGGCCTCAAGACAGCTCCTGGGGCCTGTGCCGCGACGTTCCGCACGATGGGCGCTGCGGCTTGACCTAGCACATCGCGCGCTAACCCGGTGAGGATCTTAGCCGATCGTTAGCAAGAATCTGCAGTTTGCTCTTGGGACGAGCCGTGAGGACATGCACGGCCTTGTGCTCAGGCTCGGGGTCGAGGGTCCGCCAGCCAGCCCCGGAGGGCCTTCCCTCACGCCCCTAACTTTCGATTCACATGTATGGAGTCGGAACCGGTGCACGCCGTAGCGTTGGTGAAACCGGGGCTGGCTGTATTTCACTTAAACCAGGGCTCTCCCTCGCGTCGCGCGCTTACTTCGTTGTCGCGCTGCCGGACCGGGGGGAAGCTTCCTGCATTGCGCAAGGAGCTAACGTCGGCTGGTGGACGCAGGCGCGGAGATCGGCACGCGGCAGATCCCCGGCGTGGACGGCCCCTATCGCTTTTTTGAAAGCAGCTCGCGAAGGGCGGCCGCGTCGAGCATCTGCTCGGCCAGAAGCTTCTTCAGCTTCGCGCTCTCCTCTCCCAGCGCCTCAGGCGCTTGGTCTCAGAGACATCCATGCCGCCGAATTTAGCCTTTCAATTGTAGATCGTCGCTTCGGAGATCCCATGCCTGCGAGCCAGGTCAGCCGTTTCGCCCAAGCCTCATCCTCCTTTAATA
The DNA here is from genome assembly GCF_020194215.1 of Bradyrhizobium sp. BRP20. Taxonomy (NCBI): domain Bacteria; kingdom Pseudomonadati; phylum Pseudomonadota; class Alphaproteobacteria; order Hyphomicrobiales; family Nitrobacteraceae; genus Bradyrhizobium; species Bradyrhizobium sp. BRP20. The sequence goes on from NZ_JADYVY010000033.1 coordinate 8,791, forward strand.
CCGCGATAATCTGCTCTTCCTGAACCTTGCTCGCCTCATCTGTCCGTCCCTCTTCGGGCCGGACTCTAACTCCTTCGCCTTCTGGAACAAATACTTAGTGGCGGGTCACGTCCAGGACAAATCCGAAAACTTCACGTCAAAAGAGGAAGCGGAGCACCTCTACGGGAGCTACCGAAACTGGCGGTTTTCTAGCTTCTTGACTTGGGTTTTATCTGGACGACAGCCAACGGAGACCCTCTATGTACATACCATCCCACTTTCGAGATGACGACCTCAAGAGCATTCAAGCGACAATCCGCTGCGCCCGATTGGCCAACCTGATCACAGCGACATCAGATGGGCCACTTGCGACGCCTCTTCCGCTCTTCCTCGATGAGAGCGAAGGCAAACACGGCGCTTTACGGGCACCTGGCGAAGGGCAATCCGCAATGGCGCACGGCCCCGATTGGAGAAGCTCTGGCGATCTTTAGTGGCGCAGAGGCTTATGTGACACCATCCTGGTATCCAAGCAAGCGTCAAACTGAACACGTGGTGCCTGCATGGAATTACATCGCGGTCCACGCCCATGGACCGATTGAGTTCTTCGAGGATCCTAAACGCCTGCTTGAGATCGTGACGCGTCTGACGAATATCCATGAGACGTCACGTGCGACGCCCTGGGCCGTCAGCGATGCGCCCGCGGATTTCATTGCCGTCCAGTTGCGTGAAATCGTCGGCGTGCGCATCCCGATCACCATGGTCGAAGGCAAGCGCAAGATGAGCCAGAACCGCCCTGCGCCCGATCGCGTTGGTGTCGCCACCGGCCTAGCGGCGAGCAAACTGGCACAGGACCTGGAAGTTGCAGCTCTTATCCTGGCTCAGGACTGAGACGATAATGTGCATGACCGTGGCCAACAGCGCCGATGGACATTACATCTGCAGCTCTCACACGCTCCAGCGGCATTAGTAGAGATTAACCCGGGCATACAATTACCTCGCGACATTTATTAACCGAACAGTCAGCTCGGGCTTACCGCGCTGTAGACACTTGTCTGTATTCTGACAGAGGCACAATCTCGTGTCAGGTCCAGTACAGCGCGAATATCGAAAGTCCATTCGGCCTTGTGGCTTGCCAGCGCCGCCTGGGTTGGCGCCTCCTGCTGTCCGCTTCGGCTTTCACGGTTCGACATTAGAAGGGGGAGGTCGGTGATCGAGTTTTTTCGTCACTCGGTCCAACCATCGGCTCAGTTCGATGACTCGCGCCGAATACCACGATTCGTTCAGTGCCCATTGGCGGTACATGGTCGTCTTTCGCCTGGCACGATGCTTGCTGAAGATCATTCGCTCCGAGAGGCGAGAGAGAGAAACTGCAAGGGCTTACAAAAGCAACATGAGCACAACGGCTTTGATCGGTGGCGTCATTCCGAGCACCGATGTGGTGAAACGAGCAGCGCGCATCGGCGCCGAAATCAAAAATATCAAGCTATCAGGCGATTTACCGGATCACGCGATCGCTGCGATCAACAGCTTATTGCTCAAGCACAAGGTGATCTTCTTCCGTAATCAAGGACATCTCAATGACGCCGAGCAGGAGCGCTTTGCCGCTCGTCTCGGAAAGTTAGTGCCGCATCCGATGCTTGGTGCCACCAAGGGGATGGCGTCGCTCCTCGAACTGGACTCCACTCGCGGCGGCGGTCGCGCAGACGTTTGGCATACGGATGGGACCTTCGCCGACGCCTATCCCAAGATTTTGGTCCTGCGGGCCGTTGTAATGCCAAGGTTCGGAGGCGACACCGTGTGGTCGAACACAGCTGCCGCTTATCTTGATCTGCCGCCGCCTCTACAACGCCTTGCCGACGGCCTATGGGCCGTTCACAGTAACGTTTTCGATTACGCCGGGATCGCGCGTGTCCGCGAGGTCGACAAGAAGCACTTTGACGAGGTGTTCACCAGAACGGCTTTTGAGACCGAGCATCCCGCTGTACGCGTCCACCCCGAGACAGGCGAGCGGACGCTAGTGCTCGGCGCCTTGGTGAAGCACTTTGTTGGGGTCGGCAAATACGACGGACAAAAGTTGTTCGATCTGTTCCAATCTCACATCACCGCGCCCGAAAACACTGTGCGCTGGACCTGGCTAGAGGGCGATATTGCAATATGGGATAACCGCGCAACGCAGCATTACGCGGTCAACGATTACGGGGACCAGCATCGCGTCGTACGGCGGGCCACGGTCGAGGGTGACGTGCCTGTCAGCGTCGATGGCCGGAGCAGTGTAACGCGCTTCAAGGCGACCGAATAACTGCAGTTGGCCCAGCGCCTCGCGTCTGAAAACCGAGAAAACCTGATAATCGGAGTTGTATCCGGCGCGAACACACCTTTCCGACAAGATATCTCGGCTCTTGGCGCCAGCTCGGCAGCGCCTAGAATTAGCATCGACCAACAGTTTCGGAAACCTTGAGCATCACTGTCCTTCGCCAGCGGCCGGTACGTGGCCTTCACGTTTCAGTTTAGAAAATCCTCGATCCGTGGCCATAAAGCGCGCTAACATGGGAGCGATGAGCTTAGTCGGATCGACCACTTGGCCACCCTGACGCGTAAGCGCTTCCGCATATGCAATGAGATCACGATGCACGGCCGCAGGCAGCTCGGTACTCACTTTGACCGGCTTGTCGTCTGGAAGCTCTCCAATTTTGAGTTTTGGCATGTTGTCACCCTCTATAGGGCGTAAGTATGAGGTCACGATTGACAAGAACACGAACCGGGAAGCCAGGTCGTACAGCCAGAGTGGGCTGGATGTTGAGGCTGCGGCGAACGACCTGCTGTCCGGTCTGATTCAGTGAGTCTGAGGCGCCGTGCCGCAATGCCTGGATGATCGCGCTGTCGTTGCTGTTGGTGTCCGAGCCGGCCCCCAGTTCGGTCCCGACCGCCAGAAACGTCGATAGTGCCGCAGCCTTGAACAGCTCACCCCAGTGATTGTCGACCTGGTCTTCGAGGCCTGCATACCCGGCAGCGTCAGCGCCAGGCCGCCGCTCGAGAACGATGGAACGTCCGTTCGGCATAATCAGCCGGGTCCAGACGAGCAGGACACGGGACTGGCCGAAAGTGACCTGGCTATCGTAGATGCCGATCAGACGCGCTCCCTGAGGGACAAGCAGAGAGCGGCCGGTCGGCGTGTCATAGACATTCTCGGTCACCTGCGCCGTGATCTGGCCCGGCAGGTCCGACCGGATTCCGGTGATCAGGGCTCCCGGAATAACCGTCCCAGCCTGCACGATATACGGTGAAGCCGGCTTGGTGACGCGATCAGGGCTTACCGTGCGACGGTCCACAGAAGCGTTCACGAAGGCAAGCTTGCGGTCCTGACCGTTTTGCGCATTTCCGTCGTCGCCGGTGCTCGTCGCGCTCGCAGGCACGACGCGCTCGTTTCCAACCGCCGCAGCGGCGGGGGGACGCACTTCTCGTCCATTCGCCGAAGCGAATAGATGGCTGATGCGGGCTGCTTCGGTCTCTTGATCCCGGCGCTGCTGTTCTGGATCAGCGCCGATCGTCGGCAACTGGCCTTGGGCCGCAAGGATCGGCCGACCGAGGTCCCCGGGAAGGGGCGGACCCAGTTGCGGGATTGGCTGGCGCGGAATGCCAGTGTAGTCCTTCGGCAGCGCCGTAATACCGTCAGCGACATTGTGATGGTCGGTACTGTAAAGCTCATCGGCCGCCTGGTCTCGAGGGCGATTCTTCTGCAGCGACCACAGCACGGCTCCACCGATGACAAGCAGGGCGACCGCGCTCCCTCCCGCCAGTACTTTCCGTGACAACCGTGTCACGCGCGGGTGCTCCGCTCTCAAGCGGAAGCCCCTGGACTGATCCTCTTGTGTCTCAGGCGGAGCCGCTTGCTCCTGATCGTTCATATTCCGAGTGTTCATGACGACGGTCTCCCATCGGTCCTGACAATACGGACCTTCTGCTGGTGCTCGCCGCCAAGCCGCAGTTCGGCGGCAGCAAACAGCCGATCGACGATCAATACGTTGCCGTAAGCGCGATAATTGACGAGTTCAGTCTTGCCGTCTGGACCGATGACGAAAAGCGGAGGCATCTCGCCCTGCACGATCCCCGCCGGGAATTCGACATAGACCTTGCGGCCATCGTCATATGCGGCGAGCGGCCGCCAGGGAGGACTGTCCCCTTCGATGGCATAGCGGAAGGTGCGCTGCGCCGGGTCCGGAAGAACAGGCTGCGCGACCGAACGCGATCGTTCCCGTGCAGTTTCTGGATAGTACCAAGCAACAGACGGCATGTATGGCCGTTCGCGGGAGCGGAGCTCAATCAAGTAGGTGCGCCGGTCCGTATTGACCACCAAGTTGGTCTCAATCGAAGCTCGGGTCGGCTTGACCAGGATATGGACCCGCCGTGTGTCGCCGCTCCCGCTTTCGGTATCGCCCACGACCCAGCGTACGGTATCTCCGGCCGCGATCGGTCCTGATCCCGTCAACTGCTCTCCCTCCTCGAGCGCGATATCCGTGATCTGCCCCGGTGCGGCGTAAATCTGATAGAGCGCCCCGGGACTGTAGGCGTAGATTTGCGCTGCGTTGAAATAGCCCCGCTTGCGCGGTTCGACCCGGGCTGCGCTGTTTGCCGTCTCTACGCGGCTCACCGGCTCAGCGTCTTCTTTCGCGCCTGACTTGCCGCCGAGAGCAGGCTTCCAGAGAGGTGGAACGTGAAGCGGTCGCGATCTGTCGTCGAGAGCCACTGGCGCCGCCGGCAGCGGAGGAACATCAGCGTCATAGCTGATCTCCGGCGGAATGTAGGTCGCGCAGCCTCCGAGCGCGGACGAACAAAGCAGGAAAGCGGATAGAAATGCACGCTTCGAGCTCACGAACTCGGGCCAAGCCGAGCCGAGCCTGCTTTGCTGGAGGGAACGCTTCGAATGAACGTCAAATGGCATCTTGGTCACTGGCTCAACTCCTTTGACCAGTTGATGGCGCGGACGTAGACGCCAAGGGGGTTCTTGCGCAGGCGTTCGGCATCGCGGGGTGTCTCGATCACGATCGAGAGAATTGCGGTCCAACGCTCAGTCGCGCTCAACGAGCCGTTGTCGTAGATGCGCTGGGTCCAGGCGACTCGAAAGCTCTCCGAAGACGCGCGAATGACGCTTGAGACGTCCACTGAGATTTGTGCCTTGCCCAGCTTGGCAAAGGGGTCATTGTTGCGCGCATAGTCGTTCAGTGCAGCCGCGCCACGATCCGTCGTAAAATCATAGGCCCGGAGCCAATTCTGGCGCAGAACGATACTGTCTGCCGGCAAACCTCTGACGTCCTCGATGAAGCGCGCCAGATGGTAGGCTATCTGAGCGTCAGTAGGTTGATAGTCGATGTTGGCCGGCGCAACCCTTGCTTGACCGAGATGATCGACCTCAACTACCCAGGGCGTGATCGAGCCTTGGCTCGATTGCCAGACAAGGCTGCCAGCGAGACCGGCAGACAACATCAAACAGCCGAACGCCATCAGGCGCCAGTTCTTAGCTTGCACGCGCGCTGATCCAATGCGTTCGTCCCAAACCTGAGCGGCCTTTTGATAAGGCGTAATCGGCTCGGGCATGCGCCCGTAGTGAACTGTTGGTCGTTTGAACATCGATGGGTGCCCCTGATATCGAGTGATCGGTTTCAAGTGTGCGATAGAAGGATTTGAGGCGCTGCTGTGCGGCGGAGGTGTAGTGGTGCGTCTCAGCGTTCTCCTTCGGACAAATCGACGGAAGAGCCGCTGCCACCATGATCGCCCGAGCGGACGGCGTGGCCAGCAGCCGAGGCACCGTGCTGAATGATCTGAGCACGCTTCATGCGGCGAGCCCAATCAGGCTGCCCGTCGGCCGGAGCGCTCGCGCCCTGGTCGCCCGCTTGGCTACCTCCGAAGGTAGCCGCTGCCCGGCGCAATGGACTCCACGCAGCCGAAGCGCCAGCCTCCGCGACGCCGGCAAGGCCGCCGCTTCGATAGGCGGCTGTTGCTCCGCTTATGACAGCGCCGCCACCGCGCGCGGCGCCTGCAACCGCACCGCCAGCGAGACCGGCACCGCCAGCGGCAAGTCCCGCGCCAGCTGCAACAATGCCGCCAGCAGCAAGGCCTGTTCCAATCGCGGCGCCGGCGCCAAGTTGAGGTCCGCCCGACACTAGGCCGTTTGCGATACCCGGACCGAAGATGCCGAGGCCCAGCAAGGAAAGCGCCGCGAGCACCAGTGTCATCGCGTCTTCGATGGTCGGCTGTGCACCGCCGAAACCTGCGGTGAACTGCGAGAACAGGGTGGAGCCGATGCCGACGATGACGGCCAGGACCAGGATCTTGATGCCGGAAGATATGACGTTGCCCAGAACGCGCTCCGCCGCGAAGGCAGTCTTGCCAAACAAGCCAAAGGGAATGAGCACGAAGCCGGCCAGCGTCGTGAGCTTGAATTCGATCAGGGTGACAAAGAGCTGGATCGCCAGAATGAAGAAGGCGAGCAGCACCACAATCCAGGCGAATAGGAGAACGACGATCTGGACGAAATTCTCGAAGAAGCTGATGTAGCCCATCAGGTTGGAGATCGAATCAAGCAATGGTCGACCGGCATCGAGGCCGACTTGGGCGATCTTTCCCGGTCGCAGGAAATCTGCCGCGGAGAGGCTTGCGCCCGATGCTTTCAGTCCAAGACCGGCGAAACTCTCGAAGACGGTGCGCGCCAAGCTGTTCCAGTTGCCGATCAGGTAGGCAAAGACGCCTACGAAGAGCGTTTTCTTGACGAGGCGCGCGATGATGTCCTCGTCCGTTCCCCAACTCCAGAACAACGCTGCGAGCGTAATGTCAACCGCAGCAAGGGTCGTTGCGAGATATCCGACCTCGCTCCCCAGCAGCCCGAAGCCGTTATCGATATAACGCGTGAACGTTTCAAGGAACTGGTCAATGATCCCCGTACCAGTCATGGCTTGCTCGCCTCAGGCATCGCCGGTCCCGGATAACCTTGCGGCATCCGGCTCTGATCCTTTCGGGTGGACGCCAAGCCTGCGGTGGAATCGTCTTGGCCAGGATCTGCGGGAACGTTCTTCCTGCCCAAGAAGCGGCGCCGGTTTTCGGCCCAAATCTGCTGGCAATGCCGATAACCTGCTGTTTCCTCAGCAGTGACGCTGCGGCAGCGTGCGAGATCAGGGTTGGCTGCATCTGTCGTCCGCTCCGTCTTCGGCAGCGCGGGCGACTCGTCACTACCGCGAAGCTGAATCGTGCAGGCTGTGACCACCAAAACGCCGATTGTCGTCAGCAGCGACAACGCCTTGAATGCCCGAATGTCCGTCATCAGTGGAACATCTGCACGCTGGATGATTGATAACCCTGCCCTGGCGTAAGAAACCGTCGAAGCTGCTCGCGGCCCTGGTCCTGGGCCGAGGCGCGTTGCGCTGCTTCAAGGCTTTGCGCCCTGCCCTGCGCCGTCACGACAGCGGTGAGGTCGGCGAGCTGCTGCGCGTTAAGCGCGAGAATCTGGTTACCAGCTTGTGTTGCCTGCAGAGCGCCGCTTGCGCCCTGGCTAGACATGACGAGCGCGGAGGTCTGGACACGGTTGGTGTCGAGATTGCCAACGATGCCGGCCTGGACGCGAAGCGCGTCTTGCGTTGCGGCATAGGAATTCTGCCAACGCGATTGAGCATTGGAGATCAGTAACTGGTTCGATTGGCTGCTGGTCGCTGGCGCGTAGCTGGTCGAGAACGCGCGATCGATCTGATCGACGTCGTAGGCGATCCGCTGGGCCTGGGCCAGCAATTGCTGGGTCCGCTGGATCGAGGATTGCAGTTGGCGCAGGGATGAATACGGCAGGTTTGCCAGATTCTTTGCCTGATTGATCAGCATCTGCGCCTCGTTCTGCAACGAGGTGATCTGGTTGTTGATCTGCTGCAGCTCACGGGCGGCAGTCAGGACGCTCTGGACGTAGTTGTTGGGATCGAAGACGATCCACTGCGCCCGCGCGGGCACCCTGAGGTCGAGCATCAGCGCGACCATGCCAGCGGCCGCCAATAGGCCAAGACGCCTCATACCGATTTCTCCAGATTGACGAGATTGGGGATCAGGTCGAGGGCCCAGGCGACGCCACGGTGCTGTAGCCAGGCCGGCACGAAGCCGTCAGGTCCATGTTCGGCGAGGAGTTGCGAGATGGCTGCCTGGTCTGTCTTGGAAGAGGCTGCGGTAAAGGCCAGAGCGACCTCGCCAAGGCCAAGTTCGAACATCCGGTTGCCGCGGCGAGATTGGCAGTAGTAGTCGCGCTTGGGCGTAGCGCGGCTCAGAAGCTCGATCTGGCGGTCATTGAGGCCAAAGCGGCGATAGATCGCTGTGATTTGCGGCTCGATCGCCCGCTCGTTCGGCAGCAACAGCCGCGTTGGGCAGCTTTCGATGATCGCCGGCGCGATTGCGGACCCGTCAATATCCGAAAGCGATTGGGTCGCAAAGATAACGGACGCATTCTTCTTGCGAAGCGTCTTCAGCCATTCCCGGAGCTGGCCGGCAAAATCTTCGTCATCGAGGGCAAGCCAGCCTTCATCGACAATAAGTAGTGTAGGCCGACCGTCGAGGCGGTCCCCGATGCGATGGAAGAGATACGCCAGCACGGTCGGCGCAGCACTCGTTCCGATCAAGCCTTCGGTCTCAAACGCCTGGACCGACGCCTCGCCGAGATCTTCGAATTCGGCATCGAGCAAGCGCCCGGAAGGTCCGCCCAGGCAGTATGGTTGCAGGGCGCGCTTCAGGGAGTTCAATTGAAGAAGGACTGACAGGCCCGTGAGGGTGCGTTCCTCCCTCGGCGCCGAAGCGAGAGATGTTAGCGCCGACCACAGATGATCCTTGACCTCAGGGGTGATCTCGATCTTTTCCCGTGCCAGGATCGCGCCGATCCATTCCGTCGCCCACCCTCGCTCGGAAGGATCGTCGATCCAGGCCAAAGGTTGCAGCGCGACTGGGTTTTCGTCCCCGTCAGACAATGCACCGCCGAGATCATGCCAGTCGCCACCCATGGCGATCGCGGCCGCCCGGATCGAACCGCCGAAATCGAAGGCAAAGACCTGCGAATTCGGGTAACGACGGAACTGTAGCGCCATCAGGGCAAGCAGGACCGACTTGCCGGCTCCAGTCGGTCCCACTACTAGCGTATGGCCGACATCGCCGACGTGGAGCGAGAATCGGAAGGGCGTCGATCCCTCGGTCTTGCCGAACAGAAGCGGCGGACCCTTGAAGTGCAGATCCCTCGCCTCGCCGGCCCAAACAGCCGACATCGGAATCATATGGGCGAGGTTGAGGGTCGAAATCGGAGGCTGCCGCACATTGGCGTAGACGTGCCCGGGCAGACTGCCGAGCCAGGCTTCGACGGCGTTCACGGTCTCGATTATGCAGGTGAAATCGCGGCCCTGTATGACCTTCTCGACCAGCCTCAGCTTTTCATCGGCAGTGTTGGGATCGCGGTCCCAGACAGTGATGGTCGCCGTAACAAAGGCTTGTCCGATCTGATCCGACCCCAGTTCCTGCAACGCTGCGTCGGCATCAAGCGCCTTGTTGTGGGCGTCGGTATCGAGCAGCGTCGACGCCTCGTTCGTCATGACCTCCTTGAGAATGGCGCCAATCGACTTTCGTTTGGCAAACCACTGCCGCCGAATCTTGGTCAGCAGTTTGGTGGCGTCGGTCTTGTCGAGCATGATTGCGCGCGTCGACCAACGATACGAGAATGCCAGACGATTCAGATCGTCCAGGATACCCGGGGTCGTCGCACCCGGAAAGCCGACAATCGTCAAGACCCGAATATTGGCTGAGCCCAACATCGGCTCTAGCCCGCCGGTCAGCGGCTGGTCGGACAACAGCGCGTCGATGTACATCGGAATTTCAGGCACGCGAACGCGGTGACGCTTGGTCGAGATCGTCGAGTGCAGGTAGGTCAGCGTGTCCTGATCATCGAGCCACGCGCATTCCGGCATAAATCCTTCAACGAGCTGCAGCACACGGTTGGTTTGGTCGATAAATCCGCGGAGCACCTCGCGGGCGTCTGCTCCCACAGTCCGATCGCGTCCCTCATAGAGCAGGCGCTCTGCCCTGGCGGCTCCCTCTTCGGGTGGCAGATAGAGGAAGGTCAAGAAGTAGCTGGACTCGTAGTGGGCACTCGCCTCTTCGAACTGAGCCCTTCGTTCCGCATCGACCAGCGCTGACGCGATGTCGGGAAAGACGTTAGGCGGGTACGCCCCCGCAAAGTGACGCTGCGCCTCAACGAACACGGCGCAGCCCGATCCCAGGCGACGCACGGCGTTGTTCAGACGGCTGGCGACGGCTACAAGCTCAGCCGGCACCGCGCTGTCGAGGTCAGGCCCCCGGAACTTTGCTGTCCGTTGGAACGAGCCGTCCTTGTTCAGGATGATTCCCTCGTCGACGAGGGCTGCCCAGGGCAGGAAGTCGGCGAGGCGCGCGCTGGAATGACGATATTCGGCAAGGTTCAACATGACCGATAACTCAAAGATTGAGATGACTGGGAATGCGCAGATGTCGGCGCACCACATCGACGAATGCGGGGTCGCGCTTGGCGGCCCAGACGGCGGCCATGTGGCCGATGAACCAGAGGACAAGTCCCGCGATCCACAGCCGAAGTCCGAGCCCAAGGGCTGCCGCAAGCGTGCCGTTCACGATTGCAACTGATCGCGGCGCGCCGCCCATCAGGATTGGCTCAGTGAGCGCGCGGTGAACGGGCACGGCAAAGCCTGTGAGGGGTTCATCCATCAGATAACCACGCCGCCGCCGAAGGAGAAGAACGAAAGGAAGAAGCTCGAGGCGGCAAACGCGATCGACAGACCGAACACGATCTGAATCAACCTGCGGAAACCACCCGACGAGTCCCCAAACGCGAGCGTGAGACCGGTCACCACGATGATGATGACGGCGATGATCTTGGCGACCGGTCCCTCGACCGACTGCAAGATCTGGTTGAGTGGCTGCTCCCAGGGCATGTTCGAGCCAGCCGCCCATGCTGGCTGAACTGCCAAGACCACCGTGCCGAAGGCGGCCAACGATGCACCTCGAAGAAAGCGAAATTGCTGACGCATGTCAGTCTCCTGCTGATGAAAGGTCGTAGTCGCCGGCGGCCCCTAGCCCGGTGACGAGGGCAAGCTCGGCGAGGCGACGGCCGGCGCCGCGCCCTGCCAGCACGGCGATAACGTTGATGGTCTCGGCGATCAGGGCCCGCGGAACCGTGATGACGGCTTCCTGGATGAGCTGCTCGAGCCGCCGCAGTGCGCCGAGCGCGGTGCCCGCATGAATAGTGCCGATGCCACCGGGATGACCGGTGCCCCAGGCCTTGAGCAGATCGAGTGCTTCCGCACCGCGCACCTCGCCAACCGGAATACGATCAGGACGCAGTCGCAGCGAGGACCGAACGAGATCGGATAGCGTAGCCACGCCATCTTTGGTCCGCAGCGCCACGAGATTGGGCGCTTTGCATTGGAGTTCGCGCGTGTCTTCGATCAGAACGACCCGATCGGCGCTCTTTGCTACCTCGGCCAAGAGGGCATTCGTCAGCGTTGTCTTGCCGGTCGATGTCCCACCGGCGACGAGGATGTTCTTCCTTGCGTCGACCGCGCCTCTCAGGATCTTGGCCTGCTCCGAGGTCATGATCCCCCTGGCGACGTAGTCGTCAAGCGTAAACACGGCGGCGGCGGGCTTGCGGATAGCAAAGGCCGGTGCTGCAACGACCGGAGGCAAGAGACCTTCGAAGCGCTCGCCGGTCCCTGGCAATTCGGCCGAGACCCGTGGCGAACCGGCATGCACCTCGGCACCCACGTGATGCGCTACCAGGCGAACAATGCGTTCGCCATCCGCCGCGGACAGAGTTTCGCCTGTGTCGATCAGACCATCCGACAACCGATCGATCCACAGCCGCCCATCTGGGTTGAGCATCACCTCGACGATCGCTTCGTCTTCGAGGTAGCCGGCAATCGCGGAGCCAAGCGCGCTACGCAGCATTCGCGCACCGCGTGAGCTCGCTTCGGATTGAATGGAATGGATTGCCACTGTTCGCCCCCACCGAATGAGAGCGTCCTCAGACTCCCTCATATGGGGAGGATTAGAAAAGGCACCAATGGACTTGGCGCAACAAGCGCTTTCGGTGATCGTAGGCTGGCGTAGAAAAAGAAAGACTGAGAAACCGATATTTGACGGCTACTTAATCTTATCCGCTCGCCGCGAATTGCTGCTCACCACTCCGCATCATCATCCGCTGGCAGGAGGATGACCGAGTCCTCATAGAGCCGAACTGTCTCGACAGCGTAGGAAACATCGGTCGGCTCGAAGAAGACGATTGAACTTATCCATGAAGCGACGGATCGGCGCCAAGGCAGCGCGAACCAGACCAACGCTGCGATCTGCAGTGCTATGTAGAGACCGAACGCGACTTGATAAGCTTGGACGGGCCTACGGCCATCATTCGCAGACCATTGCTCCAGGATAAGACCTGTCGCGTATTGTGCCAGAAAGGCCCAACCAAAGTGCAAAACGTTCAAGGCGCCGTTCGCACGACCGGCAAGCTCCGGCGGAAAGTAATCCAGTATCACCGCGAAGCTCACCACGGTTGCCGTTCCGACAATTGCGACAACGGACCAGGGCAAGACGGATGGCAGAGGCGCTCGCAAGATCAAAGCAAACTCAGCTGCGATAAATAGCGCTGCAACCAGCGCCAATACTGTTTCCGCCCCAATTCCCCTTCGTTTGATGCAATGGACCGTCATACCGAATAACCAAGCGCCACCGCTAAGTACGATCGACATCATGAAAAGCTGTCTGACGAGACTTGCGCGATCAAGCCCCTCCACGTCGGCCAGCCATAGCGATGCCCACAATCCCTGCAGGGACCAGGCCGATCCAATGCAAGTCGCCGACAACGGGGCCATTCGCCAAAAGCGGCAATCGCCGAAAACGGAGCTAAGGGTCGCGGGGGTTGACGCCATAGACGAGACAATGCCTCGTTCGGGTACCACGACATAGATGAGAGCGGCCGTCACACCGGTAGCCGCCGCCAAGACCTCAAAGAGTTGCCGCCAGCCCATCCAAGCCAGCAGATGTTCGACGGGAGCCGTAGCGGTCACCGCTCCTAGCGAGCCCAGCATGACCATATAGCCGTTCAGCAAGGCAACGCGTTCCCTGGGGAACCAAAGGATCATGGATTTCAGTCCAGCCGTCAGCGCCGCCGCGAGGCCGAGCCCGATCATTGCACGTGCGATCAAAAGTGACAGGAAGCCGGTCGATACCGCAAACAGCCAAGCGCCCACTGCTGCGAGCAAGAGCAAAACACTCTGTACGCGGCGAGGACCAAAGCGGTCCAACGATATGCCGACGGGGATCTGGGCCGCCGCGAAAACAAGGAAATAGACCGACGTAAGCAACCCGAGGTCGGCAGTCCCAAGCCCGGTATCCGAGCTGAGACGACTGGCGATCAAAGCGTTGATCGTACGATACAGATACGAAAGATAGTATCCGACCGCAAACGGGAGAAATACGCGCGCGGTGAGGCGCCATGCCCCGGAAATCTGCATGCTGGCCCCTCTTGCTGTCAGCTGGTGCAAGCCGATAGCGTGACCAGCTTTTCGTTAGTTCAGCTAAATCACTGCGGGCGTAAGTTAGCGAACAAAAAGAAGGGAACGGCGAAACGGTCTTTCTCCATGATTCAATTAAGCTTCTTCGACCGGTTCCTGACGGCGAATATCTTCCGGAATCTCGCGCAGAAAGCTTTGCCCCTTTTGCAAACGGCGCCCTAGCGCCTCGACAAATCCTTCAAAGCGCTCCCTTCCCTTTACTTGCGCGGCCGCCTGCGCGTCGTTGGGCAACGGTGGCGTGATCGTCAGCCAGAAACGGATGAAGAGAGCCAAGGTCTCAGCCGCCAAACCAACGTCACGCTCGAGCCTCTGCATCTGACGCGACAACCGATCCAGGCGCCGGGTAAACGCCGCCTCCCGTCTGTCCGCGCCGTCCGGTGACAAAAATGAAGCGACAGCCGCTTCTACGATCGCGGACCGGGAAAGCTTCTTGCGATCGGCGAGTTCCGAGATCTGTTTCAGAAGCTCTGGCGGAAAATAGACGTTCATCCGGTCGCGCATACTGCTCAGAGCTCCATACCGTCATTAGGGTCCATGGCGACTTGACGGGCGACACCACGGAGCTGTTGGCGTATAACCCGGGACTGCCGGACCGTGTCCTCGTCATCATCAAGAACGGCGGCGAATTCCTCTGCCGGCGTTGGTTCGGTCGTCTCCTTGGCGATCGCGATGTGATCGGGGAGTTCGGGCTCACGACGGAGCCCGCTGTTTGCTGTGTCTTCCTCGGCCTCCGCAGCTTTGGCAGTTGGACCTCCAGTTGGTTTCAGCACTTGGAGCGCTGACCATCCGTCCGTTCGCGATGATCGGCCGGCTGTCCCAGGATCGGGCGGCGGCAGAACCCGCTCGGTGAATCGCCGATCCTCGTAGTAGCGGACCTTGTTCGCCCGGATCGGCGCCGTCCCTGCCACCATGACGATCTCGTCTGCCGGCGGAAGCTGCATGACTTCGCCTGGGGTCAGCAGCGGCCTCGCAGTTTCCTGCCGTGAGACCATCAGGTGCCCAAGCCATGGGTTCAACCTGTGCCCGGCGTAGTTCTTCATCGCGCGCATCTCGGTCGCCGTGCCTAGCGCGTCGGAGACCCGCTTGGCGGTCCGCTCATCATTAGTCGCGAAGCTGACCCGGACGTGGCAGTTATCGAGGATCGCGTTGTTAGGCCCGTAGGCCTTCTCAATTTGATTGAGCGACTGCGCAATCAAGAAACTCTTGATGCCGTATCCTGCCATGAAGGCGAGCGCGGACTCGAAAAAATCAAGCCGACCGAGTGCCGGGAACTCGTCGAGCATCATCAGGACTCGATGCCGGCGGTCGCGGGCGTGCAAATCTTCGGTCAGGCGCCGGCCGATCTGGTTCAGCACCAGGCGGATCAGCGGCTTGGTCCGCGAGATATCGGAGGGCGGCACCACGAGATAAAGCGTCGTGGGACGGCTATCTGCGATCAGATCGGCAATCCGCCAATCGCAGCGGCGGGTTGCTTGGGCCACGACAGGATCGCGGTACAGCCCGAGAAACGACATCGCGGTGGATAGGACGCCAGAACGTTCATTCTCCGACTTGTTGAGCAGCTCGCGCGCGGTCGAGGCGACCACTGGATGCGCACCCTGCTCGCCAAGGTGCGTCGTGGTCATCATGGCCTTCAACGTTGCCTCGATCGGCCGCTTCGGGTCGGACAGAAAGGAGGCGACGCCGGCTAGGGTCTTGTCCACCTCCGCGTAGAGAACATGGAGGATGGCGCCGACCAGGAGCGAATGGCTCGTCTTCTCCCAATGGTTCCGCTTGTCGAGCGATCCTTCGGGGTCGACGAGAACGTCGGCCACGTTCTGGACATCGCGAACTTCCCATTCGCCGCGCCGGACCTCGAGCAGCGGATTGTAGGCTGAGGACTTTGGGTTGGTGGGGTCGAACAGTAGGACGCGGCCATGTCGCGAGCGAAAGCCGGCCGTCAGTTGCCAGTTCTCACCTTTGATGTCGTGCACGATGGCCGAGCCCGGCCAGGCCAGCAACGAGGGAACGACTAGGCCAACACCCTTACCGGACCGAGTGGGCGCAAAACACAAGACGTGCTCCGGTCCGTCGTGGCGGAGGTAGTGCCGGTCGAGCTTGCCGAGCACCACACCATCCTGACCGAGAAGTCCGGCCGCTCGAACCTCCTCCAGACCAGCCCAGCGCGCCGAACCATAGGTCTCGACATTCTTGGCTTCACGCGCGCGCCACACCGACATGCCGATCGCCACCGCGATCGAAACAAAGGTTCCCGACGCCGCGATGAAGGCACCCTCGAGAAAGATTTGTGGCGCGTAGGCATCGTAAACGAACCACCACCAGAAGAACACTGGCGGGTAGTAAATCTTGAAGCCCCACAGTTCGAACCAGGGCCGCCCAAGCTCCGGTTGCCAGGCGAGCCGCCAGGCCGTCCACTCGGTTGCTCCCCAGATGGCCAGCAAGACGATCAGGCCGACAACGATCACCTGTCCCCAGAGGATTTTGGTTCCGGACATCCCGAACGCCCTTCCGCAACTGAATTGGAGAGACTGCTAGAGGCCAAGGTCGCGCTTCCGACCAAAACCCCATTCGATGCCACCGCCGTCCTTCACGACGCCGGTGACGTGTTGGCCGAGTTTCTTTTCGAGTTCGCGCGACCAAGGCACGAGCTGGAAGCCGAGCCCGTTATCGATCATGGCGAAGCGTCCTGAGCTGAGCGTCAGCCGCTGGCGATATGTGCCCGCCACATGCTCCCCGGGGTCACGCTTCATGTAAGGGAGGCGCGTGTCGGCCGAGACTTTTGCGGCCACCTCATCCAGTTCACGCCGGCGCAAAGTGTTCAAGAGGTCGCGCTGCAATATGATGCGTTGGCCCTGCCGCCGCGCCAGGCCTTCCTGGATCAGATGCTCGGTACGGGCTTCCATGGCGTCGCGTGTCTCGCGGCCGAAGCCGCCCATGGCGAGCGGCATGGCCTTGCGTTCGACGAGCCTGTGGTCGAGCCAAGTTGCCCCTCTTGCCTTGACCTGACCACCAAGATCGAGATCGGAACGGGTCGCGAGCACCACGGTGGGGTGCGGATCGCCGGGTGGACCGAAACTCCGGACTTCGACGATGCCGCCGACGGGCGGTGCATATTCGAACGCCTCGAGCCCTCGGAAGCGCACGTGGTGCGCGCGTCCATCTGTTCCGTCGATCAGGGCGAAGGCCTCGCCGGTCAGCTCGTCATGCAGTCCACGGTCGACCAGCCGTCCGACGATCTGGGATGTCGGCTCGCCGCCCTCGATGACGAAGTCGGCAATACCGCGCGCCTCCGCACGCTCGGCAAAGGCGCGGTGCATGGTCTTGATGATGTCACCGCGCATCCCGAGATCGCGCAAGCTACGTTCGGCTTCAAGGCCGACCATCCATTCGCCTGGTGCGGTGGGTGCGGCAAGGCCCATCTTCTCCAGGTGTTGAAGGCGACCGACCATCAGGCGCCTGATCTCGGGATCGGACTTGCCGGGATTCTCTGGGCGAAGATCAATGTACCCGGTCTCATCTGCTGCAAGCCGGATCTCCCGGTCGAGCCGCGTCCACCGTTCCGCCGTGACTTCCCTCTCCAGCGTATTGCGGATCTCGTGCTCGGGTTTTGGTCCCAGTTCGATGGCGACCAGTTCCTCGGCGCGTGAGCGCAGGCCCTGGCTGATGTAGTCGCGGGAGATCACGAGGTCCGCCCCTTCCTCATCTATTCCGCGAACGAGAAGATGGACGTGAGGGTTGTCGGTGTTCCAATGATCGACAGCCACCCAGTCGAGCCGCGTGGAGAGATCGGTCTCCATTTGCCTGGCGAGATCGCGGGCAAAGGCCTTCAGGTCGGTCATGTCGCCGGCATCCTCCGGCGAGACGATGAACCTGAAATGATGCCGGTCGTCCTTGCACCGTTCGGCGAAAGCCGCGCTATCGGCGCGGTCGCTGCTGGCATCGAACATCTCGGCCCGCTCACCACTCCGGGTCACGCCTTCGCGCTTCAGATATGAGAGGTGGGCGGTCAGTGGCGCGGAGCGGAAGGCTCGCCCTTTGTGACGAACCACGCGGGCCTTCACCACGACGCGCCGCGTCGGGCTAAACAATCTGGCGCGGCTAAAGGCGAGGCGCCCGCGGCCAAAGGTCGAGCGCCCATGGGCTGCAGAACGCCTGCCGACGACGGCGTGAGCCGAGGTGTGTCCTGCTTTCTTCGCCGCCCGCAGCACCTGGTTGATGAAGCTCTTCGGCTTAGGCGAGCGTGTGCTGCGGATGCGCCCCGGCCGAACACGCAGATCACTGTCGCCCACGCTCACGGCCGGGCCTCCAAACGATCAAAAGCACGCATAGTGCCGAAAACGCCTTTGATTGCATTCGCCAAAATGCAACGCGCGGCACGCGCGCCGACCGACCGGCACGCCAGAACCCAAGCCATGCCAATGGCTTGCGGTTCGACCGGCGAGCCCCTTTTATCTCGCCGTCCTGCCGTCGTGGTCTCCCGGTCGTCGGTTCCCGAAAGAGCCGCCGCGACTTGGCAGCCACCTCGCGAAGCACCCGCTGCTTCCGAGCGCTTGCGATAGCGATCGTTACCCGAAGGGCCGAGACACCCGAAGGGTGGCTCGGTGAGGAGCGAAGCGACGAGTAGAGCGCGGGCCGAAGGCATCGCCCACACGCCATCAGCTTGCGAACCCGCACACTTGGTCATTGCGATGCTCCCGAATCCGATCGAGGGACGAACACGCCAATAGGTCGGGGGACCATGCGCGAAACATCGGGCGCCGAAATTGCGGTCATGACACCGCTCGATGGCACAAGCGCCAGCAACCGATCGCGCGTCTTCATGAGATCGGGTCGAGTAACGAATAGCGTCGCAGCTGCTGATGACTGTGCGCTGGACGTCAACCCCGGCGGCAGTTCGATGGCAAGCAAATTTGCAAGCTTTGCGACGTATGCTCGCGTCTCCTCTGGCAGAGACCCGCCTGCGAGATGCTCTTCATAGCGAGATGGTCCCGCATTGTACGCGGCGAACACGCCAGGCGAGCCATACCGATCGAACAGTTCACGCAAGTACGCCGTGCCGGCCAGAATGTTGTCGTGCGGGTCGTAGGGGTCGTTCCCGAGATTGTAGCGCTCGCGAAGTTCCGCCCAAGTCGTCGGCATGATTTGCATCAGGCCCATTGCGCCTTTTGGCGATCTGGCGTGCACGTCACCAGCACTCTCGATGCTTTGGACTGATCGGATCCAGTTCGGCGCGATCGCAAAGCGTTGTGAGGCTTCATTGATGAAACCGGCAAATGAGTGAGCGGTCTGACTGATCGTCGGCTGGGCGGCTGATCCGCTCTGGGCCAAAGCAGCACTGTCACCCGCGGTCAGAAGAAGCATCGGGGGCACGACAGCGCAAACACGCGTGCCCAACCGACCAAAGGACGCGGTCGGGCTCGCGCCAGCCTTGCAGACATCGATCGAGACGACGGAATGATCCCACAATCGATCGAGCAAGGGAATGGCAAGGAGAACACCTCGAATACGCATGATTACTCCTCCACGTCCACACCGGCATCGCACGGCCGATCACGCTAGACGCCGGAAGAAATCCAAAATACCGGCCATCAAGAGAGTCGTCCGACTGCCAGTTCATCAGAAACAGCTCGCCGTCGCTAACGACGCGGCAGCCCTGCCATTTCGGCAGCGGCCTGCCCCGTCTGTCGTGATCCTTCGCCTCGCCCACCGCGACGTCGTCGACCGAAATCGCGAGGCCGGTTCTGCAAACACTTTGCCCCGGAAGGGCGAGCACGCGCTTCAGCATGGGGACGCCAATGGGTAAATAGCCGTTTAGGTCGAGGAAGGTCGCGAGCGGCTCCGGCGGCTGCACGGCGACTAATTCAGTAACTTGGAATTGGTCTGCCGGTCGGAGGCGGTAGAGACCGATTGGCACGCTTGCGGATGCGTTCCAGATGTAAAGCGGAAGCGGCTCCAGGACGATCGTCGCGATGAGCGCAGCAGCGACACCAAACGTGGTGGTCAGCGTCTTCATGCGGCCCGTCATCGCATGATCCTCTGACGGTGAAGCCAAGCCTGGTGGCGCGCTTTCGTATACGGGCGCGGGTTTTCGTTAACCGACAGGCGGTTATGAACGTGATGCCAATGATCGGGCGCGACATCAGCAGGATCGATGCCGAGTGCCTCAACGGCATCGATCATTTGCAGCACTCGTTCGACCTTCGGCCAGCCGGACAGACGCAGCAAAATCTCTCCGCCGGGCTTCACATACGGCACGGTCGAGCAGCGCTGTCCCGGAGCGACTGCGCGCAAGATGTCGATCCGCGAAATGATTGCCCCAAAGTCGTTGGAGGTCCATCGGGCGAAAGCAAAGATGCTGCCCGGCGCAAATGACAGGACGCGCCGATGGCGCTCAAGCTCCCTTTCCTTGACGACACGACCGAACCGAATCCGGTTTTCGATACGCTGGTCGAGCCACAGCACTTCTACTTCGGTAAGATCACTCATACCGCCGCTCCCCTACGCTCGACCTCGGAGCCGTTCGCTTCGACGGCCGGGAAGTGCGTGTACGGCTTGTGAAGGCCAGCAGGGCGAACGGGCCGGCTTTGCCGGCCACCTCCCAAGCGCTTTGCGGCCTGGTCCGTTAGAAGAAATCCGAAGGATTTCTGGTTAGTAAAGTTAGAGCGGCCGGAAAGCGCAGAGAAACAAGCCTTTAAGGTCGATTCCGGTCCCCGATAGCACGAGGATCGGGTCCCCGATAGCACGAGCATTGCGGTCCTCGATAGCACGAACTGATTCACAGGTTGTCCTCCGAATTTGGAATGAGACCGCGCCGGCGCAAGCGTGCCGTCAGGGGATCAACAGGCGTTGGCGCGAAGTTCAGCCGCTCGATGCCGTTCAGATCCCGTGTGAGCACGAGCTGATAACCGGGCAATGTCTGGCGCTGGACGATCTGACGTACGTCGTAAGCAAAGTGCTTGAGCGGCGAGAGGATGCCGGACTTGGCATGGAGGTGTGCAAGGTCAAAGCTCCAGCCATCGTCCTGCCGACCGCCGTGCTTGCGCACAAGACGATAAAGCCACCGCTCAAGTCCGCCGGTGAGCTCGAAATAGGCGCGGTCGATCGTCAGCACGAGCGCGTCGTCGATGACGCCGGCATAGAACCAATCCGGCAGGATCAGCTCGAGCCCGAATGGGCGGCCATTTGCATCCGCCGTCTCCTTCCACTCGTTTATCCAGGAGAAGCGATGCCGTCGTCGTTCCATCGGCTGGCGGATCGACGTCAGCACCGTCGTTGACTGAAGTCTGTCGAGGCCCGCCTTCAGACGGTGATAGTCGCGTGCGCTGGTGCCGCGGCCAACGAACGTTAGAATCTCGTATGGCGTTGCAGCCATCAGACGCGACGTCTTCAGGCCCGCATCCCGGGCTTCGACGATCTGAGACGCGGCCCAGATCAGAACGTCTGCATCCCAAATGGTCGCCATGCCGTGTTCCGGAACAGCTTCGACACGAATTGAGATCGCACCTGCGCGGAAATCGATCGGCACAATCCGCTTCGTTTTTGCGAGCGAGAAGAACGGATAGGCCATCAGATCCTGCGCATCTCGCGGCGCGAGATCGCCGGGCAGCGCCCGAAAGAGCTCAAGCTGGCCGCGCTCGGAATGGTGTTTGCGCCGCATGGTCACTGCTCTCACGCGGCTATCAGCGACGTTCCTGACCTGCATAGGGACGCAGGGCCGGATGCTTCTTGGCGGGCAGCACGGTCCCCTTGCCGGGATCGGATGTCGAGGTCTTGGCGCCGCGGTCGGCCCACGCTTTCAGGTCATCGACGGCGTAGACGACACGTCCGCCAATCTTCCGATATGTTGGTCCGGTGCCGTACGTGCGGTGCTTCTCCAGCGTGCGACCGGAGAGACCGAGGTAACGCGCGGCCTCCGGGGTACGCAGGAAGCGCGGGGGTAGACCGGCCATCGGATCGGGCATTTGGGGATTCCAGGATGACAGCGCACCACGGATGGCGGCGCTAGCGTGTGTGCGGCCATCATGGAGGAGCAGGTTCTCGGAGGGGGATGCCGAATATGGAGGGAGCGGTTTTCGGCACGCCTTGGGAACGACGCTACCCATCCCTGCGCCCGGGCCGCAGAATTTTTTGCGGTGACCACCGCGCATCAACGCGAGGCCGGCTTGCACCAGGCGGATCGTTCGATTACGCAGATCGTGGGTCTTCTAAGCGCGATCGGGGACGCGGTTCTTGCCGGACAGGCGCCGAGTAAGAGTCGCCCTTGCTCAGTCACCCATTTGGCACGAGCAAGATGACTCTGATATGCGCGCCGCGCACGGTCCGGCTCTCGGTCGGACCACTTGAGCCACTTCGCCCCAGTCCGCCCCCTCACCGTCGGCCGTGCAGAAGGCGAACGTACGTGACGACATGCTGTTCGTTATAGGCCGTCAACGTCGGCTCGTTCGGCGCACTGTCAGCTACGTCTGGATCTGGGGCTCGCTCCTGCATCATACCCGCTTTTAGAACGCCTATAAGCTACGCCATGGTCTCCGATGCGCGTTGGAATCCAGGATAGCCCTTGGGTAGACACACGGCCGAGCTCGGTCGCGCACGTAGCGTCGTCACATCGATAGCATGTTCGGACACGAATAGAAACGATCGTTGCTAGAACGATCGTTCCGGTCAGTTTCCCATATCGCCATGGATCTCAAGAGATCATGGCTGTGACTCTGCGTCGGAAACGCCATGATCTACAAATGACGCAGGAGGAGCTGGCCGAGCGTGCGGGTCTAATCGCCGTTATGTCGGCGCCATCGGCGACGCATCAGCAAGCGATACCGTGCTCGGGCAGATTGCTGAAGCATTAGGGGGCGAGCCGGAAGACCCGCTCAAAAGGGCTGCGCGGCTTAGCAAATCGTAATCCGCACCTCAGCCCGGGCGCGAAGTGCCCCGTCCGGCGAACCGGGCGGGGCTTGATTGAGCGAGCTTACTCACCGTTCTTACGCGGCCGCGACCAGAGGAGCGTGTAGCCTTCGCCGCTTTCGTCCTCGAAGAGGTTCGCATAGATCGGAGCGTTGAACGAGGGGTCGTCGAGCTTGAGTGAGAGGTAGTCGCGGCCTTCCTCGGAACGCTTCGACCAGGCTGCGCCGATCTCCGCGCGCCCCACATAGATGCGGTGGCTGGGGGCGTTGTCGTTGGACCGGTTGGTCTCGGCGACGATGCGGACGCCCTTGGCTTGCAGGCTCAGGGTGACAATCTCGCCCTGGAAATCGTTGCCGACCTTCTTGAAAGAACCGATGTTAGCCATGTCACTTCTCCTGTTGTGTTTCGAGCCCGCGACCACCGCGGCCTCGATGGCGATCTAGGGGCGAAGACGATCGGCGACGCACCCGCCCGCGGGCCGGAGCGCAGCGGAGGACGCCGTTGTGGCGACTTTCTTGACTCGCGAGGAATGGGCGAAGCCCAGGGGAAGAAAGTCGCATCAACGGCGTTGCGGCTCAGACGATCGAGGCGAAGCCGGTCTTCGGCCAGATCAAGCCATCCATGAGGCCACGTGCGTCGGCGTGCTGAACCGCAATCTCAGGAGAAGACATGACTCATATCGGCTTTGCTGAACAAGAGGTCGGAACCATTCAGCGCAGAAAGAGAAACAATTTTCTGCAAAGGGCGGTATCGTCTCCCACGAATGGATCGGCGCAACACCGCTCCGCCGCGGCTGCGTGGGCCAGACCCGAACGCCGGCGGCTTGATCGAGAGCTCCGAGGCGGACTGCCTCTACCGCGCTCGATCGCTCCCGTTCAGCGCGCCGATCTATGCGAACCTGTTCGACGATGAAGGAGGTAAATGGTCATCTCTCAGGCCTTCCGGCCGTAAGAACTGGTTAGGACGGACTCTCCACCACCCTACCCGGCTCGAACGGGCGGGTCTCCGCCGGAACGATCAAGCGCGTCCATGACGTAACGCCAATGCAAACCGCGCCCAGGCAAGCGGAGACTTCACGCCAAACCAACGAAGGCACCCCAATCTGGGACAGGGCGAACACCACATGATAGCCGGCAACGGCGGCGGGAATAGCAAATGCTGTCGCGATCGCGATGCGCAAAGCCAAGGACCGGGTAATTGCGACGGCGACTTGGCCGAGGACGAGCGTCAGCGCACCGCCGGCCGTCGCGATAAGTACCGCACCAATGAGGCCGGCGCCGCTCCGAAACGTAGTCATTCCGATACTGAGAGCGACGAAAAACGGCAGTGCATACACAGCGAGCGCAAAGATCGCCCAGCAGAACAAGCCGATGCCGAGTGTGTTGATGGCAAGCCCAAGGGCAAGCATGGTGGTGGCTCCATGTGCATAGATGTACCAGTCGCGCCTTCCACCACCACCACGGCGCAACTCTGAACATGAGACCGAAAGGAGGCGGAGTTGCGGCGCATGCCCCCGCTCCAACTGTTTGGAGGCGAGAAGACGGCTTATGTGCCGCCGAACCTCCAGACCGGGATGCCGAGGCGCTTTGCTTTGTCCGCCAGGTTGTCCTGGATTCCTGTGCCCGGGAAGTGCATGACGCCAATCGGCAGGAGTTCGAGCATGGCGTCGTTGCGTTTGAATGGGGCTGCCTTGGCGTACTTGGTCCAGTCAGGCTTGAATGCGATCTGAGGCACCTTGTGATTAGTCGCCCATTTGGAGGCGATAAGCTCCGCACCTTTCGGCGAGCCGCCATGGAGCAGGACCATGTCGGGATGCTTGGCGTAAACCTTGTCGAGGCGGTCCCAGATGAGGTGGTAGTCATTAAAGTCTAGCCCGCCGGTGAGTGCGATCTTCGGTCCTTCCGCCAACAAGACCTCGGTTTCAGCGCGACGTTTTGCTGCGATGAAGTCGCGGGAGTCGATCATTGCTGCGGTCAGCGTGCGATGATTCACCAGTGATCCCGATCGAGGGCGCCAGGAGGATCCGGTGTGAGTCTCAAAGCGTTCGATGGCCTGATCGCGGAAGAGTTCCAGGCAGTTGCGGCGCTCGATCAAAGTGATGCCCTCAGCCGTCAAGCGCTCGAGTTCGACTGATCGGACCTCAGAGCCATTCTGCTCGCGCTGGCTCTTCTGCTGCGCCTGCTCGTTATCGTCTAGATGGCGTTCGATGCGGTCGACGGCTCGATGGAACAGGTTGACGGTCGACCACAGCAGATCGCCCAGGTCCGGCTCGAGCCGCGTGTCGCTCAACGTCGCGACCAGGGCGTCGAACACATCGGCGACGGCGCCAGCGATCATCTTGCCCTCGGGGAGCGGTCGTGGGTCAGGCTGGTCGTCGAAGGGACGGTAGCCGAAGAGCTGTAGTTCGGTCAGCACGTGGTCAGTTGGAGAAGAGGCGTGCGGCGGTTCGATATCGTCGTTGTCGGTCATTGGAGTGATCCTTTTCCGGATCGGCCGCGCCCATCGCGGCCTTCGTGGCGATCACTCAGACGGCGGGCGGAACGGGCCAGAACCCGCAAGGGCCGAAGCGGCAGCGGAGGATGGCGGAGGCCGGCTATTTTGCTTCGCGATGCAAAGCGCGCCGGTCTAATGGCTGATGTCTTCTCATCGCCAGCGCGCGGCGGAAAATAGCCGGGCGTAGCCATTGCCGGCCCGGTCCGCTTGCCGTCCGATCGCCCTCTAGAAGGCCGAGGTCGCGTCCTCTTCCGGCAATGGCCTTGGAACGACCGAGCTATCAACGTCGATCGAAGCACCGGCCTATTCTGCGGCTACTGTCGACGAATGCAGGAAGCGGACGACGTCCTCTGGTGCGAGTTGAAGCCGTAACTCTGCTCGGAGGGCCTCGAGACCGAAGATGTGCAGGTCTTCGTTGAAATCCCCCAGCCGGGGCGACAGGGTGATCGCTTCAACGCCGGCTTCTTGCGCGCGCTGGGTGAGAGCAGCCTGCACGGCATCTCCGGCGGCATCGGCGTCGCGGGCGATATAGAGCCGACGCAGGCCAGACGGCAGCAACATGGCTGACAGGTGACTGGCCGAGAGCGCCGCGGCCATAGGCATGGTCGGCAGCACGTAACGCAATGAAAGCATGGTCTCAATCCCCTCGCCCGCGGCGAGCACGTCGTCCACCACGCCGAAGCGGACGGCGTTGCCGAGCAGGTCGCCCATGGCCCGTCGTGGCGTGTCGATCGGAGCCTTGCCGAGACGAATGCGATCAAAGCCGTGTGGATCGAGCCAGGTTCGGTGCGCTCCCGTGATCCGCCCCTCAAGGTCCGTGACGCGGGCAATCATCGCCGGCCAGGTTTCGGTCGGCGAGTGCTCGTCCGGCCGATAGTAGCAACGAGCGTGGAAGCGAAGGCTGCCCCCATGGTAGATGCGGGCTATTCCACGACGCTGCAGATACGTCTCGACCACGGTACCTTCGATCGGGCTAGAGATCGCAAAGAGCCGGCGGGCGGCTTCCTGCGATCCGGCCGGTGCAAGCGAACGAACGGGTTTCGGAGCAGCTTGCTGCTCGAGACGCGGCAGCTTTAGGAAGCGCCTCGCCTCCTCGGCAACCTCGCGGAAGTCGCGCAAACCTCGGCATTCGCGGATGATGTCGAGGAGGTCGCCATGTTCGCCGGTTGCAGCGTCAGTCCATTTGCCGGCTGGGCCCTTCGGCGATTCCTGGAGCCGCACGAACATCGAGCGGCCCGGCGTGTTGTGGACATCACCGACCACCCAGTACCGCCCCGCCCGCTTGCCATTGGAGAGATAGTATCGGCACACTGCCTCGGCCTCGCGCGCGAGACGGCGTGCCAGTTCGCAAGGCGCGGGGGACATCACGCGGCTTCCCGCTCACTGACTCGCGCGACCGGATATGTGTCGAGCACCTTTGTCAGGATTTCTATGCCGCTTTCGTCCGTAGGCACGAACATCCGCAGCTTCCAGGAGATGATCTCTCCAAAGAGGCCGTAAGCACGGAGGCGATCGCGCATCGTGTCGTTGAATCCCGACAGCTCGATGCGGCAAGCGCCCATCACCGGGACGCGGCGAAGCTGGAGCCCCTCCGGGAGGTCGAGGACGGTACGTCCCTCCATCATCGCGGCAAACGCAGCATCCGGCGTCAGCGTGGGCGCGTCCGCCGCGAAGGCGTTTGCGACCCACGCCGCAGAAACCTTGCGGCCGATGATGCGCTCGCCCGCATCGGTCTGGAGCCGATAGACGCGGGTCGATTCGTTCGGCAAGCATTTCCAGATGGGCAACAGCAAGCCGGCCACTACGTGGATCGTGCTTTCCGTGAACTCAGGCACCTCGGCGAGCTCCGCCAGCCAGGCCGCGGCAAAACGTTCGCGATCCGCTTCGACCCAATGGCTCTCCGCCATCATGTTCAGTCGGACTTGGTGCTGCTCCATAGGGCGGATCAGGCGGACGCGGCGCTCGATGTCGCCGTCGTCGAGCATGATGCTCGCGGCCGGAACCTGCACGGCGGCCCTTCCTGAGCTCTCGTTGATCAGCAGGACGGCAGGATTGGAAAGACGAGTAAGGGCGTCATCCAAACCAACGGGATGGTTACGCTGGCGCTGGATGACGCTGAGCAGCCGCGTCTCGGCACCTGTGCGCGGATGGACATAGATCGTCCGCCGGCCGCTGACGACAAAGCTTTCGGCGCGGAGCGTTTCCAATCCGACATCGTACGTGCCCGATGCGACCGCGCCCTCGATCCGGGCGGTCAAGAGCTGCTCGAAAGCAGTGAACAGGACATTTTGCAGGTCGATGGTGAGCGCCAACAACCTGTTCAGGAACGTGATCGGCGGCAGGTCATCCCTGAGCCCATTGGCATCTGTCAGCTTCAGGCCGGTTGCATCCTCGAACTTCTCGAGCGAACAGCCGTCGACTTTGCCACGCACCAGCAGCATGTAGAGTTGACGCAAAGCATCGCGCCCGTACTGACTTTCGAGATTGTCCTCGGGCCGGAAGAGGCCCTGTCCTCCGGTCTGGCGCTGGCCGCGCGTAATGGCCCCCAATGTGTCGAGCCGGCGCGCGATGGTGCTGAGGAAGCGCTTTTCGGCCTTCACGTCGGTCGCGATGGGCCGAAACAGCGGGGGCTGCGCCTGATTGGTCCGGTTTGTGCGGCCGAGCCCCTGGATCGCAGCATCCGCCTTCCAGCCGGGCTCAAGCAAATAGTGGGCCCGCAAGCGGCGATTCCGGGCCGACAGCTCGGCGTGGTAGCTCCTCCCCGTGCCGCCCGCGTCGGAGAACACGAGGATTCGCTTGACGTCGTCCATGAAGGCCGATGTCTCAGCGAGATTGGCCGAACCGGCTCGGTTTTCGACCACCAACCGGTCGCCCTTACGAATGATACGGCGCGAGCGGCCGGTCACTTGGGCGACCATGTCGGTGCCGAAGCGCTGGACGATTTGATCCAACGCGCCGGGTACCGGGGGCAACGAGGCGAGTTTCTCGATGAGGCGGCCGCGTCGTGCGACGGCTTCCCGGCTCTCGACTGGCTGGCCATCGCGATAGACAGGCCGAGAGCAGAGATTGCCCTCCGAGCCGGTGAAGGGCTCGTAGAGCTGGACCGGGAAGGAATGGGCGAGATAGTCGAGCACATATTCGCGCGGAGTGATGTCGACCTGGACGTCGCCCCAGTCTTCGGTCGGGATCTCGGCGAGCCGGCGCTCCATTAGCGCTTCGCCTGTTGAAACAATCTGGATGACGGCGGCATGGCCGGCGTCGAGATCGCGATCGATCGACCGGATGAGCGACGGCGTTTTCATCGAGGTCAGCAGATGACCGAAGAAGCGCTGTTTGGCGCTCTCGAAGGCGGATCGAGCCGCGGATTTTGCCTGCCCGTTCAGCGTTCCGGTCTCGCCGGTGATGTTGGCGGCCCGCATCGCCGCATCGAGGTTGTTATGGATGATGCTGAACGCATCGGCATAGGCGTCGTAGATGCGAACCTGCTCCGGTGTAAGCTGGTGCTCGACGAGTTCGTACTCGACGCCCTCATAGGACAATGAGCGGGCGGCGTAGAGACCGAGCGCCTTGAGGTCGCGCGCCAGAACCTCCATCGCCGCGACCCCACCCTGCTCGATTGCCTCAACGAACTCGGCACGTGTGGCGAATGGGAAGTCGGCACCGCCCCAAAGGCCGAGGCGTTGGGCATAAGCGAGGTTGTGGACCGTGGTGGCGCCCGTCGCCGACACATAAACCACCCGAGCATTGGGCAAAGCGTGCTGGAGCCTCAGGCCTGCGCGCCCCTGCTGAGAGGCCGCCTGATCGCCGCGCTCGCCCTTGCCACCGGCCGCATTCTGCATGGCATGGCTCTCGTCGAAGACGATCACTCCGTCGAAGTCGGAGCCCAACGATTCAACGATCTGACTTACGCGCGAAAGCTTCTCGCCACGCTCGTCGGTGCGTAGCGTGGCGTAGGTGGCAAAAAGGATGCCTTCCGAAAGCCGGATCGGTGTGCCCTGGCGAAACCGGGACAGAGGCGTAACGAGCAGTCGCTCCATGCCGAGTGCGGACCAGTCGCGCTGCGCATCCTCGATCAGCTTGTCGGATTTGCTGATCCAGACCGCCCGGCGGCGGCCATTGAGCCAATTGTCGAGCAGGATGCCGGCGACCTGCCGCCCCTTGCCCGCGCCGGTGCCATCGCCCAAGAACCAGCCGCGGCGAAAGCGGACGGCATTCTCAGCGTCGTCGCGCGCGGCCGCCACAACATCAAAGGTCGCATCGACGGTCCAGGAGCCCGCAAGGAATTCGGAATGCGCCTCGCCAGCATAAATGATGCTCTCGACCTGGGCGTCCGATAGAACTCCATCTGCCACCAGACTTGAAGGCAGATGCGGACGGTAGGACGGCTTCGGCGGCGCAACGGACGCCATCGCCGCGGACTGCACGAGTTTCGTCGGATGTGAGCACGATCCGGGAATACGGATGGACTGTAATCCGTACTCCTCATATAGCGCATCGGTGAGGCGGGCGCCTTCCGGCGGCGACCATTCGACGGTCTCGTACGTGAGCTCGACGCGATTTGGCGCTGCGCTTTCCGAAGTGGACGACAGACATGATACGGAAGCGCCCGCCGATCGGGGCATTGCAGGGCGGCTAACGATGTCGGCCACGACCGGCGCGGCGACGGGTAGCCTCGGAGGCACGTACTGGGTCACCCAATTGAGCAAGATGGCAACATCGCCGGCCATGCCCTGCGATGCAGGAAAA
>NZ_JADYVY010000034.1:0-35400 GCF_020194215.1 Bradyrhizobium sp. BRP20
CATGCCCGCCGTACGCCACGCCATCGTCGATCTCATTCTTCGGCCGCCATCGCAGCGAGGCCCGCACTGCAGAAGACGAATCCGTGAAAAACCACAGCACAAACCAAATCTGCCAAAGTAGTGCTAGAGTTTTTCGCCGTGATCACGTTGGCGGGCTGGATGCGCCGACGTGGTTTTGCAGTAAAATCGGCGGTCGATTGCCGATCGCGCCATGGGGCCGTTCTTCATTGTAGTATCTGCG
This sequence comes from Bradyrhizobium sp. BRP20, assembly GCF_020194215.1. Lineage (NCBI taxonomy): Bacteria > Pseudomonadati > Pseudomonadota > Alphaproteobacteria > Hyphomicrobiales > Nitrobacteraceae > Bradyrhizobium > Bradyrhizobium sp. BRP20. Next base: position 242 of record NZ_JADYVY010000034.1, read on the forward strand.
CCAAGTCTCCACTTTTTGCTGGGCGTCCGCAAGAGACAGGAACCAGTGGACGTTGAGGCATTCGGCCCGGAAGCGGCCGTTGAAGGCCTCGATGAACGCGTTGTCCGGCATGATGTAGCCGGTGTCCCGTGTTTCCAGACTCGATCTAGCCCATTAGCGTAGACCGATCCGGGCCTCGGGGCACCGGGAGCACGCAAGTGCGGGCAGGCCGTCGCACTGACATGAACTGCGAGTTCGAGGTCGTTATCTGGCCGCCCCTGCGACTAGCCCGGATGCGCTGCGAGCGCGGATCCGTAATTGTCGTGTTGCCCGCAGCTCCCTTTCGCACTGACCATGGAGGGAGAGATGCGCATCATTGGCATGGACATCCATCGCGTGGCGGCCGAGGCCGTGGCGCTGCTCGAGGGACATCTAGCGAAGCTCGGCCGCATTCCCATGACTCGTGACAGCTTGGAGGCTTTCGCCTGGCCGACAACCGCTCAATGCCATAACTGTTTGAATTCAGGGTAATTCTTGGCGTTGGTTGCTGCCGATGCCAACAGAAATACCAACAAGCCAGGCGAGGTCTTCGCTGGCAAGAATAATTCCATTGCTTCTCCATTGTAGCCGGCCGTTCGAAGCAACAGCAAATCGGTGAACGGCGCGACCATGGTTGTTACTGCGCGGTTCCGCGATGTTACTCCTCGTCACCGCGTAAACCGTGGCTTCGGAGCGTGGGGTCCGAGGACAGAGTTCGATGAAGAGCATGGCGCGCAAGCTCAGCCGCATCCCAATGACGAACGCTTCCATACTTCAACCATCTGATGGTGCTGAAGGGTAGTCCCGGATACAAGCTTCACTTCAACGAGGCCGATGCGCTGACCGACAGCCAGCGCGGCTATGTCGAGGCTCAGCTGAAACTGTTCGATACCTGGTATGCTCAGTGGTCGAAAGAGCTCGGCGCCTCGCAAAAGCAAGCGGCCTGACGACAAATACGAAAAGCCGTTCAGCGGGAGCTGAGTGAGCAGACGATGTCCAGCACGGCAGTTCGCGACACGATCGTGATCGGCGCAGGCGCCGTCGGCCTGTCTGCTGCGCTGGCTCTACAGGCCGAGGGGCGCCGGGTCGTCGTGCTGGACCGGGAAGGTCCGGCTGTGGGGGCATCCGCCGGCAACGCGGACGACTTTGCCTTTACGGACATCTTGCCGCTCGCCTCGCCCGGCATTCTGCGCAAGGCGCCAAAATGGCTGCTCAACCCCCTTGGGCCGCTGTCGGTCCCGCCAGCCTATGCGCTGCGGATCGTGCCATGGATGCTCCGCTTCTGGCGCGCTTGCGCGCCGGATCGTGTGGCGCAATCGACGGCGGCGCAGAGATCGCTGATGGACTTGTCAAAAGCCGAACTCGAGCCCTTTCTGCAGCGGACCGGCACGTTCGCCATGCTGCGCAAGGAAGGCAATTTGCAGGTCTATGAGAGCGAGTCCGAATTCCGCGCATCGCTGCCCGGGTGGCAGGCGCGCGCCGATCACGGAATTGCATTCCAGCACATGACGGCAGCGGAGATGGCGGACATCCAGCCCGGCATTGCCCCGCGCTTTACCCGCGGCACGTTCACTTCGGGCTGGTACTCGATCTCCGATCCGAAGCTTTACACGTTAGCTCTTGCCGAGCGCTTCACTGCCGATGGCGGCATCATTGAACGCGCCGAGGTGTCTGCTCTGCACCCGCTCGATAACGGTGTCGAGGTGTTAGCCGGCGTCGCGCGCCGCGCCGATCACGTGATCGTGGCGGCAGGGGCCTTCTCGCATAAGATCGCCCACACCATGAGCGAACGCTCCCGCTTGAGACCGAGCGAGGATATAACACGACACTTCCGATCGATGCTTTCGACCTGCGCAGGCAGATTACATTCGGCGGGCACGGCTTCGTCGTCACGCGCCTCTCCACCGGCATCCGCGTTGGTGGCGCAGTCGAGCTTGGTGGCCTTTCGCTGCCACCGAACTTCGCGCGCTCCCGCGCCATGCTCACCAAGGCCAGCGCCTTCCTTCCGGGTTTGAAGACCGGCGGCGGCGTCGAATGGATGGGATTTCGTCCGTCCATGCCCGACAGCCTCCCGGTGATCGGTCGCTCTCGAGCGACACCGCGCATCATCTACGCTTTCGGTCCCGGCCATCTCGGCCTGACGCAGTCGGCCGGGCACCGCTCGGCTGTCGCCGACCTGGTCGCGGGGCGAATGCCCGCCATCGACCTTTCTCCTTTCTCGCTTCGGAGATTCTGACCATGGCCACCCATACCTTCTCCTGCATCGACGGGCATACCTGCGGCAACCCGGTTCGTCTGGTCTCCGGTGGGGGGCCGCGTCTGGACGGCGCGAGCATGCTTGAAAAGCGCGCCCACTTTCTGCGCGTCTATGACTGGATCCGCACCGGCCTGATGTTCGAACCGCGTGGTCACGACATGATGTCTGGCTCGATCCTCTATCCGCCGACGCGCCCCGATTGTGATCTTGCGGTGCTGTTCATCGAGACATCCGGCTGTCTGCCGATGTGCGGTGACGGCACTATCGGAACTGTCACGATGGGCATCGAGAATGGCCTCATCACACCGCGCGAACCCGGAAAGCTCTCGATCGACGCGCCGGCCGGCAAGGTCGATATCACCTACCGCCAGGAAGGCCGCTTTGTCGAGGAGGTGCGCCTCACCAACGTTCCGGGCTTTCTCTACGCTGAGGGATTGACGGCTGAGGTCGATGGTCTCGGCGAAGTCGTCGTCGACGTCGCCTATGGCGGCAATTTCTATGCCATCGTCGAGCCGCAAAGAAACTTCCGCGACATGGCCGATCATACGGCGGGGGAACTGGTGGGCTGGTCGCCGCGCCTACGCGCAGCGCTCAACCGGAAGTACGACTTCTTCGTCCACCCCGAGCATCCGGAGATCAAGGGCCTCAGCCATATTCAGTGGACGGGCAAGCCGACGAAGCCGGAGGCGCATGGGCGTAACGCCGTCTTCTACGGCGAAAAGGCCATCGACCGGTCGCCATGCGGTACCGGCAGCTCGGCGCGGATGGCGCAGCTCGCTGCCAAAGGCAAGCTGAAGGTCGGCGACGAGTTCGTGCATGAATCGATCATCGGCTCGCTATTCAAGGGACGAGTCGAGGCCGCCGTCAAGGTCGCCAACCGGGATTCGATCGTCCCCTCGATTGCCGGCTGGGCCCGCATGACCGGCATCAACACGATCTTCATCGACGATCGCGATCCCTATGCTCACGGCTTCGTCGTGAAGTGAAAGTGAAAGTTCGAGGCCACGATAGCCGCGCGTGGTTATTGTCATCCAGCGGGATCACGAGACGGCCAGGGAGCCGCTTGCTCGTTCCCTGATATGCGGGCGTGGCTTGCTCGTGAAGTTGGTCATCGGCGGAGGCCACACCTGAAACCTGATTGGTCAAGAGCGTAGACTCGGGCTTCAGTCTAGCCGCCCAGCACCCACGCAGCTACTCGATGCAGGCGCGCTGGATCGGCTTTTTGGAGATCGTCTTCGGGATTTCGTCGAGGATGTGGATGATGTCGGGGATAGCGGCAGATGGTGCCGTCCCGAAGCCGAAATCCGATCGGTTCTGCGGACCCGACCGCGTCGACGCGGCGACCCTGCCATCCGTGCCACCCATACTGGTACAAGCAAAGAGGAGACATCGACATGTTGCTCACCGATTTCGACGCGCTGACCTTCGACTGCTACGGCACCTTGATCGATTGGGAGAGCGGGATGGTCGAGGCTCTGAAGAGCCTTACGGATAGGGTGAAGCGTCCGCTCACACGCGACCAGATTCTGGAAGCGCATGCGCGCCATGAATCAAGCCAGCAGAAGTACACCCCGGCGAAGCGATATCGGGATCTGCTGCCGATCGTCTACAAGCGCCTCGCCGAGGAATGGGGCGTGCACGCGACACACGAAGATTGCGTCGAGTATGGCCAGTCCGTCGGAAATTGGCCGGCGTTCGAGGACTCCCCGGGCGCGCTCCAGTATCTGAAGAAGTATTTCAAGCTCGTCATCCTTTCCAATGTGGACAACGTGACGTTCCAGGCGAGCAACCGCAGGCTCCAGGCGGAGTTCGATGCGATCTACACCGCCGAGGACATCGGATCCTACAAGCCATCGCCCCGAAACTTCGACTACATGATCGAAAAGCTGGGCGAGATCGGCGTTAGGAAGGAGAAGATCCTGCACACGGCCGAGAGCATGTTCCACGACCATAAGCCGGCAAACGAGCACGGCTTGAAGTCGTGCTGGATCTATCGTCGTCACGCCCAGCAGGGCTTCGGGGCCACCATGAATCCTGACCAGATGCCGCACGTCGACTTCCGGTTCAACAGCATGCACGACCTGGCGAAGGCGCATCAGGAGCAATTGCGGGTAAAGTGATGGCCGAGCGAACGGGGATCACCAAGCCTCCTTTCGCGTTTCGAAGGGCATTGTGCTGCTAGACCCAGAGTCCGGCGGAAGATTGCGCGGCGGCATGCGAGGATGCCCATTTTTGGCCGGTTAAGCCCTGGGTTCCGACCGGTAACGAGGGCGCGGTTTCCCCGAACAGCTCGCGGGATGAGCCCGGTTGAGGCACCCACAAACTGCCTCGGGCGAAGTAGGTTTGGTTCGTGTGGAGAAAGGCGGTAGCGGTCTCCCGCGACCAGAAAATCAAGCGAATTTTCGCGTGCGTTCCTATCCGAACCGTAGGCAATTCCAGTGGAATTAGCTGGCAACGACGTTGATGGCTTGCGTGGGCGACCGACGGACGGCGACCAGGGCTCGCAGAAATCATCGCTCTGGCGAGCGTTCGCCGCGGAGGCTTGCGGGCCGCATATCGCCCCAAACTTGCTCAACGTAGGTCAGACATTCCTCCTTGCTGCCCGTTTTCGGGGCGAGCTGCCAGCCGGACGGCACTTCGCGCCCGAGCGGCCAGATTGAATACTGTTCCTCGCCGTTGACGACGACCTGGAATTGGCCGTCCTGGTTCTCTTGCCTGTTCACCGGATTCTCCTCGTTCAATTGCCTGGTTTGGATACAGGAGTGTTAGAAGCAAATCTTGCAGGCGGGCCCGGTTCGCGGGACGGCGATCTTCAAGTGAGGCTGTGGGCGGCCTCCTCTGGCATTTGCTCAAGCTCCGCGAGCAGGCGATCGATTTGATCGTCCCCCCGTTTCTCCAGCATGGATTCGACGGTCGCCAGTGCCAGCGCTTGGACCGTGGGATTATCGAACATAAGGCGGACGGGCAGTTCGGCCCCAAACTCATCCCTGATCCGAGAAATGACGCGAGTGGCCAACAATGAATGCCCCCCGAGCTCAAAGAAATTATCTTTAATGCCAACGCTCGGCACCTGAAGGATCTCACTCCACATGCGCGCCAGCGCAATTTCCACGGGCGTCCTCGGGACTGCGCCGGTGACGGAATGGGACGCTTCCCCTTGCGGGTCGGGCAGGTTGCTTCGGCTAAGCTTGCCACTCGGCGTAAGCGGCAGTGATCCCACAACGACATAGGTCGCCGGAATCATTTGTTCGGGCAATATGGCTCGAAGATGCGCCCGGAGGTCCTCGGTTGACGCGGGCGATTCCGGATCGGCCTGAATGTAGCCGAACAGACGAAGCTCCCCGCGACTTTCGCGCGCAACCACAACGGCTTCGCGGACCGACGGGTGCGTCCGTAGAGCAACTTCAATCTCGCCGAGTTCAACGCGAAAACCACGAATCTTGACCTGTTGGTCCGCCCGTCCGAGGTACTCAAGCTCTCCGTTCGACAAAAATCGCGCGCGGTCGCCTGTCCGATACAATCGTCCCCCTCTCGTGCTTTGCCCATCCGGGACGAAGCGCTCGGCCGTCAGGGCGCGCCGTTCCAGATAGCCGTGCGCCAGTGCAGAACCGCCAATGCAAAGCTCGCCCGGAATACCGATCGGGCAAAGCTGTCCATGCGAGTCAAGGATCTGGATCACCACATTGGGGATCACCCGGCCAATCGACGGGCGCGCCGGCCAGTCGCTTGCCGCCCCGGCCAGCCTGAGTTCGGTAACGACATGAGACTCGGTAGGTCCGTACTGATTATACAGATCCGCGCCGAGCCGAGTCATCATTGCAGCTATCTGCGGTGTGATCTGCAGTTGTTCGCCGGCCGTTATAATCTCTGTCAACGAATGCGGAAGATCGGCGGCATGTCGAGCGTGCTCTGCCAGTTGCTGGAGCGCGACGTAAGGAAGGAAGAGCCGACGCACATTTTCCTGATACAGCAATTTCCATAGAGCGGGCGGGTCCCTGCGCTGCTCCTCTGTTATGAGTACGAGCGTTCCGCCGGCGTCCAACGTCGAGAATATTTCCTGAAACGAGACGTCGAAACTCAAGGAGGCGAATTGTAAGGTTGGCGCTGCCGTCGGCAGCGCGGATCGGGCGATTTGCCAGCGGATCAGCGATGCGAGTGGACCATGCGGCATTGCTACGCCTTTCGGCTTGCCCGTCGACCCGGATGTATAGATGACATAAGCGAGACTGCCGGCAGAAACGGGCACGGCTGGATTGTCGTGAGGGAACATAGCGGGTTCAGGGTCATCGATGGCTAGGAGCGCGCCAGTCGCTCCCGACAATTCACTGCGTCGCGCACTCTGCGTCAGCACCAGTGCGACGCGCGCGTCTGCCGCCATAAAGGCGATGCGCTCTTTCGGATAGGAAGGGTCGATCGGAACGTAAGCCGCCCCAGCCTTTAGCGTTGCGATAAGGGCGACGATCATATCCACACCACGATCGACGCAAATAGCGACGCGAGAGCCCGGTCCGACGCCAAGCCCAATCAGGCGGTGCGCCAGAGCATTGGCGCGACAGTTGAGTTCCTTGTAGGTGGTTTTTTCCTTCCCTGCGACAAGCGCAACTGTATCCGGCAAGAGCTCAGCCTGCCTCTCGAACAGCACATGGCACATTTCCGGTTGAATCGGGTCCTCGGTGTCGTTCCAGTCCGCCAGAGCTGTTGTCTCGGTCGGCAGAAGCATTGGCAGCGACCATATCGGACGGTCCGGCTCGTCCATCGCCGCGGCGAGCAAGGCACCATAATGTCCCGCAATGCGCACAACCGACGACAGGTCGAATAGATCGGAATTGTATTCGATTCCGGCACAAAGGTCGCTCGCCGTTTCCGACAGGAACATGGTCAGGTCGAATTTGGCCACACCGGCGCTCAGTGTCGACGTATCCTCATCGAGCACGCCGCCGGTTTCCATGGGGCGGCCGGTGTTCTGCAAGGCAATCATGACCTGGAAGAGCGGATTGTAAGAGAGGTTTCTCTCCGGTTGGATCTCCTCGACCAGCTTCTCGAAAGGAATACCCTGGTGCGCGAAGGCTTCCATCGTCACATCGCGCACCTCGGAAACGAGCGCGCGGAAAGTGGAATTTGCCGAAAATTGGGTGCGGAGCACGAGTGTATTGGCCATAAAACCAATCAACCCTTCGAGTTCGGGGCGTACCCGGTTGGCAATCGGAGACCCCACCACCAAGTCTTCGCGGCCAGTATAGCGATAGAGAAGAACATAAAACGCTGACAGCAATGTCGAAAAAAGGGTTACTTGCTCCTGCTCGGAGAAGTTCTTGACGCTCTTCAGGAGCGATGGGGGTATGGTGAACGGGTACAAGCCTCCGGTGAAGGTTTGCATCGCCGGCCGTGGTCTGTCCGCCGGCAAGTCGAGCAGCGGAGGTACACCTTCGAGTTTGTTTTTCCAGTAGTTGACATCGCGCTGCAGCACCGGGCCGGACAAGTATCGACGCTGCCAGCAGGCGAAGTCCGCATACTGGATCGGAAGGTCGGGCAACGATGGAGACCTCCGGCTAAGCCGGGCTTCGTAAAATGCGACAAGCTCTCGGGATATGATGTCCATCGACCAACCATCCGCGGCTATGTGGTGGATGGTTAGAAGGAATCGATTGTCATTATTGTGCAGACGTATGAGTTCAGCCCGCAAGACCGGTCCGTGCTTGAGGTCGAACGGCATCCGCATCTGCTGCGTAGTCAGACGTTGTGACTCGAGTTTTCTGGTCTCCTCGGGCATGTTGCGAAGATCATGAACGGGCATCTTGATTTTGAGAGACGGAGCGATCACTTGCACTGGCTCGTCCGCGACCGTGTCAAAAGTTGTGCGCAGCGTTTCGTGGCGCACAATGAGGTCATTGAGGGCGCCTTCGAGCACTGCCACGTCGACCGCTGCGAAGCGCACCGGCATCGCGATGTTGTAAACGGCGCTCCCCGGATCGAACTGATCCAAGAACCATAGGCGCTGCTGCGCAAATGATAGCGGGATCGGCCGATCCCTAGGAACTCGAGCGATCGTGGAGACTTGGGGCCGAGGATCTGAGCCAACGAGCGGCTTGATAATTGCCGCCAGTTGCTCGATCGTCGGCGCTTCGAATAAGCGCTGGAGTGGTACTTCGATCTGCAAAGTATCGCTAATCCGCGCGATGATCTGTGTGGCGATCAAAGAATGGCCGCCAAGCCGAAAGAAATTGTCGCGGATTCCGACCACGTCCGTGTGGAGGACGCCCATCCAGATCTGCGTCAGGTGAATTTCCAAATTGTCGCGCGGCGCGAGATATTCTTCGACGCCGGATATTGGGGCGTCGAGGCGCGCGACGATTTCTGCCAACGCACGCCGGTCGATGCCGCCTTTGCCGTTATAGGGAATCTTTCGCTTAAGTTCGAACGTCGAGGGTATCAGCCGCGCCGGTATCCGCGCAGCCAAGAAGCTCTGTAGCTCCGATACGGGAACATCCCGAGACAGCTTTAGAAATGCGACCAACCCCCGGTCATGCAACCCCTGGCGGGTTCTTGCCGCAACGGCCGCTGCCTCCACTGCCGGATGGTCGCAAAGAGCAGCCTCGATCTCGACAAAGCTGATCTTCGAATTTCCCGTTAGCAGAGCATCGTCCATATGCCCATGCAGGACAAACTGCCCGTCCTCGAGCCGAGCGAAGTCACTCGTCCGATAGCCTGGCTCGGGGTGGGGCAAATCGGGATTTTGTACATAGATGTCTCCAGGCACTCGCCCCGGCACGGGCTCGAGGTCGCGTCCTAGAAGGTCGATTCGGACGCCGGCAGCTGGAATTCCAAGTGGAATGACCGCGGCATGCGGCTTGAGCAGCGCCAGTGGTTGTATCAAATAAAAGCCACCCGCGGCCGGATCGCCCGACACCATATGAATCCGTCCGATTAGCTCAGGCGTGAGCGCTTCCTGAAGTTGGCCCCAATCCAACCCGCGCTCGGCAGAAAGCACCAGCCGAACGCTCCGCAAGGACCGCGGAAATTCCCGGGCTAACCGCTCCAAATCCGCCAGAGCGAGAGACATGACGGTAACGGAGGCCTCATGCAGCAGTGTTGCAAAGCGCCGCGAGCGAAACGACAATTCGGGCGGCACAAATACGATTGCCGCCCCGGCGGCCAGCGCACCGAAGATTTCGTACCGCGCGCAGTCGGAGCCGATATTGGAAAGATGCGCAACGCGATCCTCCGGCGAAAGGCAAAGGAAACGGTCACATCCGGCGCGGCTAAGCATCCGATGGCTGAGGCGCACAGTGGTCATTTTGGCTGTGCCGTCAACCTGGACAAGCATCACGGCGGGCGAGTCGGGCGTTACGCAGGTTGTGAGTTCATCGTCCGGTTGGGTCGCCGAATCTGCCCAAACTTCGTCAAGCCGGACCGTCTCTACTCCGAATTGTCGGAAGCACGGCTCGGTAGCTTCGTCTACGACCACCAATGCCGGCCGAAGCGCCGTCAGGATGCGCTCTGCCCGATTGGAGTTCAGCGGGATTCCGCCTGATGCCAAGATGTCGGCAGGATCGATCGGAGCCCAGACCAGACCCGCCTTCAAGATCCCCAAGATGACCGCGAGCCCTCCCGATCCGGGCCTAGAAGCGATCGCGACGGTGCTGCCGGCGCTCAGTTTCCGGAGGAAAGATGTACGCGCGATCCGGTTCGCCCGTTGGTTCAGCTCGAAATAGGTGCACGTACCACTGGGATCGATGGTGGCAAGGGCTGTCGGTGAGCGTGCCGCATGGGCGGCGATGCGCGCTCCCAGGACTTCCGTCGGCACCGCCGCTGTTTCCGGGGCGTTGGCCGAATCCGCGGTCTTGATGACCTCGTCGGGCATCCATACGGAGAGGCGCGACAGCGTTTCGTGAGGATTCTCCACAATTCTGTGCAGCAACGCTATATAGCGCCCGATCATGATCTCGGCGGTCGATTCGTCGAAAAGGTCGGTGTTAAATTCAAGAGCTCCTCGTGCACCGGCTCCGGTATCAAGCACCGACATCGTCAAATCGAACTTGGCAGTACCGTTGCCGACCGAGCCAGCCTGAATCTGGGATCCCAACGGCTGGATAGGAGCCGCGCTGCGGTCTAGCGTTCCGATGTTTTGGACCCCGAACAGAATCTGGAAAAATGGATTGCGGCTCAAGTCTCGGTCGAGCTGAAGTTCGTCTACCAACTTCTCGAACGGCATGTCCTGATTGCCATAGGCTTCCAGCGCCACGTCACGCTCGCGCACAAGCAACTCGACAAAGGTTGGATCGCCCGAGAGATCGGTCCGCAACACCAACGTGTTGACAAAGAAGCCGATCAATCCTTCAAGCTCCGAACGGGTCCGGTTGGCGATAGGCGATCCGACGGCGATGTCGGTTTCACCACTCAAACGGTGGAGCAACACCTTGAGCGCGGCGAGCAGAGTCATGAACAGCGAGGCGCGGCTGGCGTTGCCGAGCGTCTTGAGTGCTTCGCACAGTTTCTGGTCCAGCGTGAAGACGCGGACCGACCCGTTACTGGTCTGCACGGGCGGTCTGCGACGATCGGTGGGAAGATTGAGCACAGGCCGCAGGCCGCTGAGCTGCTTGCGCCAGTAACCGAGCTGCTTTTGCAGAAGCTCGCCGCGGAACCACTCTGCCTGCCATACCGCGAAGTCCGGGTATTGAACCGTTAGTTCCGGCAATGGAGAGGGGCTCCTGCGCAAAAATGCCATATATATCGTCGTCAATTCCCGATTGAGCACCGACATCGACCAACCATCGGAGACGATGTGATGCATCACCAGCATCAGAAAGCTCTGGTTGGAATTAAGGTGCACCAGCGAAGCATATAGCAATGGGCCTGTTCTAAGATCGAACGGCCGTCGGCTTTCCGCATAGACGAAGCGGCTCACATCCTCCTCCCGGGCCACCCCGGAACGCGAACGCAGATCCACGATGGCGAGCTTGAGCTTCAAGGAAGCCTTGACGACCTGTGCGGGTTGTCCGTCGACCACCTCGAATGTCGTCCTCAAGGCTTCGTGCCGTCGCACGATTTCATTTATGGTTCGTTCGAGAACCGTTACGTCAACCCGACCATACAGCGGGACCGACGTCGCAATGTTGTACGCGGGATTGCCCGGTTGCAATCGGTCGAGAATCCACAACCGGGATTGCGCAAAGGACAAAGGACGAGCACGCCGCTCGCCATCCTTGACGAACTGGGACGCGGAGCCGTGCGATTGATCTGGTGCCTGAGAGATCGTGGACAACATTGCACCTCCACTTTTGCGGGAAATCCCGACGTCTGAACCTAGCCCGTGCCGCTGTCATTTGGGGACATCGCCGCCCGGCGAGGCACCCGATCTTTGTCTTCCCGGCTCACTCACCGGCCCGGAGCAACCCGGCCGTGTCAGCTGAGTTGCTCACATATGTCGGATCGAGCGAAAGCATCTGTCCATCGCTACGTTCGGGCACTCCATCACCGGAGGCAAACCATTCAATCATGCGTGCCACGACGTCAGCTCGATCATAGAGAAAGTAATGCGTCGCTCCCGGAGCCTGCAGCAGACGAGCCCGGGGAAATAACCCGCGCGCCCATTCCGAAGCTTTGGGCGCTGCGATACGGTCGTACTCCGACGCGAAAAGCAAGATCGGAACGTCGATTTGGCCCGCGACCTGGCTAACATCGTAGTGCCAAAAGTCGATCATCTGATGCGCAAATCTGATCGTTGTGTTCGCGTCGCGAAACGGCCGTAGAACCGGCATTCTCAGGTCACGGTTCATGGCGCGGAGAACGGCCTCCGACTCCTCGGTTTCTGTCTCTATCATCAGGTCTGGGCCGGCCTCACTCGCACGTGACGTGAGAGAAGCCGCTATCGACGAGGCCGTCGACGGACTTTGCTCAAGCTCGTTGAAAAGGGCCTGAAAATCAGTTTCATACGGCGTATCAAAATCGAGCGAGCTCTCGAGACACTTCACCTGCATATTCAGGAAAGTCATGGAGAGCAACCGATCAGGGTGACGTAGAGCGAATTCTGCCGCGATTTTAGGGCCAGTGCACCATCCGACCAAATGGACGCGAGTCACCGACTCCCGCTCGATGATCGACGCTAGATCGGCAACATGATCGAGAAGCGAGAGCTGAGATTCTGACTCATCGAGCCCGCGCGGATCCCAACTCAGTACCCGAAACCGCGGGCGCAGATGAGCTATCAGCCGAGACCATGGCTTCGGTCCCTGGCCCAGGGCATTGAGCAGCACAACCGCCTCGCCATCGCTGCTGGTAGAACTATAAGAAAGCTTTCGGCCGCCACGATGCGTCGTTCGGATGTCCGGCAGCTTCGATGCGTGAGAAACGAATGCGCTATGTTCGGACAACTGCGCCTGATGCGCCAATTCCACTAAATCATCGAACTCGGCCGGATCCAGGCCAGGTTGAACAGACCTCATACCTGCGGCGTTGTAGGCATGTTCGATCACTTCGCAGTCTGGCTGACCCAGGTGTTCGGCGAAATTCATCAACCGTCGATCGAACAGCGCGTCGATGGCAGTTAGCCGCTGAGAGAACAGTGCCTTGCCGTCCAATGGCAGTAGGCTTACGCCGTAAATGTTACCTACCCGCTCGAGAAAATCCTCCGCCGACAGGCTCTCCGCCCCCGCGACGACGTAGTTACCGCCCTCGGTCCGATCAACAATCGCCATTATGATTGCTGCTGCTTGCTCAGTTCTCAGTACATTGACCCGGGCCGTCGGCGCGATCAGGCACCGGAGCCCTCGGTATTCGAATAGATCATCAGCCCGTTCATCGACTTCCGTCTTGAGGTCGAATAGGGTGGACAGGAAATGAAGGATCCCTTCTTGTGCGATGTCGTCGGGAGGGGCGATATCAAGCGTGAGCGTCGTTCGGAACGTCCTCGTCACGGGGAAATCGAACGTCGCCGGATTGCTATAGACGACCGACCCGCCTCGCGGCAGAATCCAGCGCCAACGCTGGCCACCGCAATAAGGTGTCATAACCACATTCAGCGCACCGATGGGGGCAAGCTGAAAGGTTTCGCGCAATGATCCGGAAACGGATTCACCACTCGACGCGAAGTGCCATACTTCCGCGCCGGCAGCGTTTTCCAATGAGGCGAGGTGCTCCATCTGTCCCACCTCAGCCCTTGGGTCTCGGCGGAGCGAAATTTGCCGCACCAAGGACTCGAAGCGCGCGTACGCCCCCGATGGTGCGATGACGCCTAGTCGCTGGGAACGCGACAACCGCTCGGCGGCGATGAAGGCCGCCAAGAGGCCAAGCGTCCCAGTGAAAACAGCACTCTCTTGCGACATGCCGAGGTACCCACAACGTCATCCGCCCTGGCGGTGCATCAAGCGGCTGCTCTAGGTGCCCCGCCCGGGGGTGTGAAGGGATCGCTGGCAGCAGGCGCACTAGAAGAAGTCGGCCCCACCAAGCTCATCGCCGTCGCTGAAACGGAAAGCAGGCTTTGGCCCAGATTTCTCACATCCGTAAAACCCAGGTCGTTGATGTCGCTCTCGGCGATCAGTTGTTTCAATGCGGCCTTGTACCTGTCATACGCCTCGGCGTATTGCTGCGGCAGGGTCGGATTGCTGTAAAGCGATTGTACCTTCTGTTGATATTCCTCTTGCGCGGCGCGGAACTGCTCTGGCTGTTGGCTCTGATAGGCCTTTTCGACCCCGCGTTCGAATTCGGTCTGGATGCTGCGACACCGGCTTTGTGAGTCCGCCCAGGCATCAGCCACATCCCGGAAATATCTTTCGTGGATCAACTGCAGCTGCCTGTACAGTGGCTCGTTTGATTGGTCTTGGTTTGTCTGCGTCATAGAAGCCTCCCTACGTTCGGTTGGATTGGGTCAATTACGGTAGCGCCACGCGCTGTCTCCTAGTTGTGCCTAAAACACCGGTGGACCCATGTCGGTCCTTAGCGTCGATCCAAAAAAGGATCTCGAGTCCTTGGAATCGTTTGCTATCTTTTGGCTTTCCGATGCACGCCATGATCCGTTCCACCGATAAGATCGCGATGGTGGCGTGCTGGTGGTGGCAAGCTTGTTCGGAATGTTCTGTTCTTGCCGACGCTCTCTGCTGAAAGCGGATATCAACTGTCGGCAGGTCGATGTCGAGATCGTCGAAATCCTCAAAGGGCGTGGCGCTAGCAAATCCGTCATCCCGCCCGAGCACCAAATCGCCGGACGGATGATATCGGTTGGCTCGGCCGCTGCCGAAGCCTCGCCAAGGATGGGCGATGATCGAACCAAAGCGCGCTTGCCTTTCTGCTCTGAGCATCGACCCGGCCAGAACACTAAAAACAATATGCTCCCGGAGAGGCTCTCTCCTTGATCTCCCGCGCACTTCGGGTTGTTACCAGCGTGTCAAAGATGCGCGGTCTTCCGGGTGTTCAGCGATCTCCGAGCGAGTCCAAACATTGTTCCTCGCCGGGATAACAATCTCGCCGTTCACCCAGAGATTGTATTACCACATTCTACGCGCTACCGTGAATGAAATTTGCGCATCCCATTCGAAAGGTCGGAAGCCAGGCGTCGTCTTGGTTTCGCCTTCGCCCATGAGACCGCGCGCGATCCCCGCTTTCTTGCGGCGATGATTGCTTCAAAACTACAAAAATAAGGACCCGATCAATCGGTTATTGATTGGTCACAGACTACGCCATAAGGCCTGCACGAAGATTTCTCTCAGTGCTTCTTATCAGCCGAAGCTTCCTGATCCGTCAGCTGCGCCATGTGCTGCCTGAGGCTCAGCGGGCGCATGTCAGTCCAGACTTGCTCGACATAGGCAAGGCACTCCTCCTTCGAGCCAACCTTACCCGCATCCCGCCAGCCAAGCGGATTGTCCCGGTCAACCGGCCAAATCGAATACTGCTCTCCATGATTGATTACGACTTTCATTTGCCTGTCATCAAACATGTCAGCTCTCCCGTAAAACGTTCAGCGCCAAATTACGATTCCGATCATCGGATACTTTCATAACAACTGAAAGTAGGATATTGTTAGACGAAGAAACTAAGAGTAGTATCAAGTTCGTGGAAATCTTAGACGCCGATTTTTGAATTTGTGCGGTGTTGCGGGCACGTCGGTAGATTGCCCCGTTGAGGCTTGCGTACCTAGCGAAATACATCGAGGGAGGAAGACATTGGAATTTCCCATTGATATTGCGAGGGCGTCGACAGCCATTGATATCGACGGCAACCACGAAGTGTTCGGATCACCGGCCGCGGTTGCATCCGACCGGTGCGCGCTATTCGTCAAACCACAAGTTCATAACGGGATTTGGCTCTTATCATCGAGAGAGTGCCATGATCTATCAGTGTGTCGGGATCGGCGTCGGACCGTCGAACTTAAGTCTTGCCTCGCTTCTCTATCCGTATAAGGGCGTGCTCAGCGCCTTCTTCGATCGAAAGCCGGAATTCGCGTGGCATGACGGGATGTATTTCCCTGGTGCGACGCTGCAAGTCTCGCTGTTCAAGGATTTGGTAACGCTCTCAGACCCGACAAATCCTTTCTCGTTTATTTCTTACCTGCATGCTGAGGGTAAGATTCATCACTTTCTCAACGCTCGATTCGAATCGGTGCCGCGGCGTGAGTTCCGGAACTATCTGAAATGGGCGAGCGATTCGAACGAGAACGTCCATTTCGGTGAAGAGGTCACGCAGATCCGATTCGACGGGCACTTTGTCGTAGAAACGGAGAGGCGCTGTATCCGAGCCGAGAACATTGCCGTCGGCGTCGGCACAGAGGCCCATATTCCCAGCTTCGCCCGGTGCCATATCGGCCCAACGCAATTCCATGTCAGCGAATATGGCGCCAAGGCTAAGTCGCTCAAGGCTAAGCGCGTCGCTATCGTCGGAGGTGGTCAGTCCGGCGCCGAAGCGTTTCTCGACGTCATCACCAGCGAGCGCGACCTGCTGCCGAAGCAGGTAATCTGGATATCGCGCCGCGAGAATTTCCTGCCATTGGACGATTCTCCTTTCGTCAACGACTATTTCATGCCGAGCTTTTCCGAGTACTTTTTCGGTCAGGATGCCGCGATTTCAAGAGAGCGTTCCTCGAACGGAATGTTCTGGCGAGCGATGGCATCTCGGAAAAGACACTCCGGGAAATCTATCAGCGGCTTTACGTGCTCCGCTTTATCGAGGATTGCGACAATGTGTCCGTGCTGATGCCGGGCCGAACGGTCGAGCAGGTATGGCACGACGGGCGGCAATGGGGGCTGGCCGTGACCCACGATGCGACCAAATCGGAAGAGGAGCCTGTCTACGCCGACACCGTCATATGGGCGACCGGCTTCCGCGGCGCCCGCATGCCATTTCTCGATCCGCTCGTGTCGCGCCTTGAATACGAAGACGTTGAGGTTCGCATCGACGCCAATTTTGCGGCGGTCTGGGACGGTCCGACCAATCGACGCATCTTCATGCTGAACGCCGCGCGGCGGCAACGCGGGTTGGCTGAGCCCAATCTCAGCCTGATCGCTTGGCGCAGCCAATGCGTGATTGAGGCGGTGCTGAGCGGGGCAGGCTGCACGCGCGCAGCCCAGAAGCGGTCCTTTATGACCTGGCAGCCGATCAATGCTTGGTCCGAGCGCCAGCACCGTGCGGTGTGAGGGGGCGGCCATGCGCGAACGGGTCGTCGTTGCGGGCGCGGGGATTATCGGTTCCGTCATCGTTCGACAGATCTTGGCCGAGCGACCTGGCGCGGAGATCATCGCGATCGACCGGGACTTGGTCGGCTCAGGCGCATCACGGCGTTCTGCTGGGCTGCATTTTCCGGTTGGCCGGACGGAGCGCGTACGCGCCATGACCGAAATGAGCGAGCGCTACTATCAAGCGCTCGCAGCCCGCGATCCCAGCCTGCCGATCTATCCAGTAGCAATGCATGCGGTTGCCTTCGGCACAGCTGCGGAGGCGGCATGGCGCAATTTCATCAAGGCGGGGCCGATCGAAACATCGCCAGCCTGTCGACGGGCGGCGATGGGCCAACCGGTCGGCGCTTCTGTCTGGTCGGTCCCAGGTTGCCACTACACCGATGTCGCGACCCTGGCAGGTCGCCTTGTCCGTGATTTCCGGTCCATGATCTCGCTGCTTGAGGGCGTCGCCGTCGCAAGTATCCAGGAGGAGACAGGCGCCGCCGTACTGGTGCTCTCGACCGGCGAGACGTTGAGGGCGGACCGATTGATCCTGGCGCCGGGCCCGCGGGTGAATGCACCGGCATGGCGTGCGCTGGTCGCGCCGCTCGGCATCCGGATCAAGAAAATCATCGCCCTCCATCTGGATGCTCCGGCGGACAAGGCAGACGCTGCAGTCGTGTTCCCGGAGGAGGATGCTTTCCTGCTGCCGCTGCAGTATCGTGGCCATTGGCTTTTTAGTTATACGTGCCTCGATTGGGATGTCGATCCGGACGCGCCGCAGCCTGGTGTGAATCGACAGAATCTCGATGAGGCGCAGAAGGTGCTTCGACGTTACGCACCGGAGCTGGTCGAGAAATTGCGGTCCGGCCGTGTGTTCTGCGACGCGTATAGCCCGAGTCGGGAACCAATTGTCGCCACGGTCGGCGCAAGCGGCCGGATCATTTTCGCCGGCGCTGCAAACGGATCCGGCTACCGTCTCGCACCGGCCATCGCTGCCGAGACGTTGCGGCTGCTCGACAACTGATCACTTGGCCCAAGGAACGCACGCTATGAAAATCATAACCTTGGACGAAAGCGCCTACTCTGCTGCGTTCGGCATCGAGATGGCGCCGGTTGGTGGGCTTGCCGGCCCAGGCGGTGCCGCAAGTTTCGGGCGTGTCTTACCGGGGGGCGAGACAACACCGCACCAGCATGACGAAGCCGAGGCATTCGTCATACTCAAGGGCAAGGGCGAAGTGGTCGTCGACAACGTCATCCATGGCGTCGGTCCGGGCTCGGTGGCGGTATTCGAGCCCTTTGAAACGCACACGCTGCGAAATCCGGGTAGCGTGCCGCTGGAATTCTTGGATCTGTATGGCCGCGATCCAGTCCGCGCGGCCGAAGCGGCCAAGAATACCGGCAAGGAACGCTTTGCCGGTCGGCCTGTCTTCGTCTTTTCGACGCCGCCCACACCAAACGGCGATCTTCATCTGGGACATCTCTCCGGCCCCTATCTCGGCGCCGACGTCTTCGTCCGCTTCCAACGCATGAACGGGGTCGCAGCCTATCACCTCACCGGCAGCGACGATTTCCAAAGCTACGTGGTCGCCCGCGCCAACGAGGAAAACACCGAACCTCTGCGCGTCGCCGCACACTATGCCGCGGAGATTCGCGCGACGCTTTCTCTCATGGACATCATGGTCGACCAATTCACCGTTACCGGAACGGACCCGACCTACCGGGGAGGGCTGCAAAATTTCTTTTCGCGTCTGGTCGGCTCCGGCGCGGTGCAGCGGCGGAAGGATCGGGCGCTCTTCGATGGAGCGACCCAGACGTATCTCTATGAGGTCGATATCGGCGGACTGTGCCCGAGTTGCTCGGCGCCGACCGGCGGTAACATCTGCGAGGAATGCGGCGAGCCCAATCTCTGCGTCGATATTGTCAACGCCAAATCCAAGCTTTCCGTGGCGGCACCAGCGCGCGGGACGGCTGAACGCTACTCTCTGCCGCTGCATGATTTCCGCGACACCGTGATGGCTCATCACCGGACCGGTAAGGTTTCGCCGCGGCTCCAGGATCTCGCCCGGCGCGTCTTTGCGCGGGGGGAAATCCATTTGCCCGTCACCCACCCAGCCGAGTGGGGAGTGCCGCCGGTAGAACCGGTCGAAGGACGCCAAGTCATCTGGGTCTGGCCAGAAATGGCTTATGGATTCCTGCATGGCATTGCTGAGCTTGGCCGCCGCTACGGCCAAGAGTGGTCGGCGGACGCGCCGCAGCGCAACTGGAAGATCGTCCACTTCTTCGGTTACGACAACAGCTTTTACCACACGATCCTGTATCCGGTGCTATACGCTCTCGCTTATCCGGATTGGTCTTGCGACATCGAATATAACGTCAACGAGTTCTACCTGCTCGATGCCAAGAAGTTTTCGACCAGCCGGCGGCATGCGATTTGGGGCAAGGATATTCTGTCGCCGGAGACGGTCGATGCAGTGCGCTATTATCTCGCCCTGACGCGCGGCGAAACGGAGCGAACCAATTTCGAGCTGAAGAGCTGCCAGGCCGTCATCTCTGGGACATTGATCGGGCGATGGCAAACCTGGCTGAACGGGCTGGGCGGTCGTATCGCCTCGCACTTCGGCGGCCATGCTCCGGATGCGGGCGTCTGGTCACCCATACAGAGCGCTTTCCTCGCGCGGTTGCAGACGAGGCTCGACGCGATCGCGGTACATTATGGCGCTGACGGCTTTTCGCTCAATGGCGTGATGCGCGAGCTCAATGGATTGGTTGATGACGTGATCCATTTCACGACGACGCACCAGTGCCTGTCCGGCAATTCCGACGCCTATGACGAGTGGCGCACCGTTATCGCGCTCGAGCTGGCAACAGTCCGGTTGCTCGCTCAATGCGCCACCCCGGTGATGCCGCGCTTCGCCGGCAAGCTGGCCGAGGCGATCGGCACCGATGACGCCACGTCGCATTGGTCGGATCGGGTGATGCTGCTGCGGCCCGGCACCAAAATTGCGCTTGCCACGGCGTGTTTCTTCGCTGTTCCCGGAGCGGCATCGTCTGACGACGCCGGACAACTCGTTAGGAGCGCCCGGTCATGCTGAGGCAGCCTCAGATACAAATCGAGATACAAGACCTGCCGCCATCCGATCCGGAAGCGGTCATACGGACGGAATTTGAAGCGACTCTCCGAGCGATCCTGCACCTCGCCCCTGATGCACCAATCCGGTCACAGGCGCCGGGTGATCTTGGCCTCACCTCGCTCGGCGCGATGACGTTGCAATACAAGCTGCAGACCAACTGGGGCATCGAGCTTTCTGTCGGCGATATTCTGAAGGCAGAGACGGTCGACACACTCTTCGCTCTGGCGATCGCGCGGCGCGCCGCCTGTCAGCAAGAAGGAATCGTAATATGAGTGCCGAGAGCATTCTGAGAGTTGTCGCTGAGCGCGGCCTCGTCTTGTTGCGCAACGGCTCGAACCTGCGCCTCGAGGGGCCTCGATCAGCGATTGACCCGGCGCTGATTGGACTGATCCGCAGCGCCAAATCCGAGCTGATCGAGCATTTGCGGGCCGTGGCGAGGGACGACGGCGGGTGCATCGCTCTGACACCGATGCAGGCAAGCTATTACTATGGTCGCCAGGATCACTTCTCGATGGGTGGCGTGTCCTCCCATGTCTACCGCGAGATTGAAGGCGTGTTTGATGCCGCTCGGCTCGAAGCGGCCCTGGCCGAGGTCGTCGAGCGGCACGGCATGCTGCGCACCCGCTTCGCCGACGATGCGGCGCAGGTCGAAGATAGTGCCGCCGAGTGTCAGCCGGTGCGGATCGCTGTGGCGGATCTGCGCGGCCTGAAGGGTGCCGACCAGCAAGCAATGCGGGATCGTACGCGGGCTGAAATGGCCCAGCAGGTGTTGCCGGCCAACCGCTCGCCGCTCATCGAAGTACGGCTGACAATCCTGGGCGAAGCCAATATGATCCTTCATGTCAGTCATGACGGGCTCGTCATTGATGGCAGCAGCGCATTCCTGTTCTTCGAGGATTGGCGCCGGGCCTATGTCGCGACGGACCGGCCGGGCTTGCGTGACGCCTTGCAAGTATCGTTTTTCGACTACGTTCGCGCGCTCGCGGCGTCGCACGCCGCACCGGAATATATGCGTGCGCGCAATTACTGGCTAAGCCAGCTGGAAAAGATTCCGCCCCATCCGCAGCTGCCGTTGTGCGGCAACCCGGCGGCAATAAGCGCGCCGGTCTCGGTTCGTCATGGATTCCGTATCGAGCCGGAGCGCTGGTCCGCGCTCAAGGCGCAGGCGGTCCGCCGCACGCTGACACCGAATGCCGTGCTTGTTGCCGCCTATGCAGAGGTCTTGTCGCTTTGGGGCGCCGGCGAGCGCTTTACGCTCAACATCACCCTGGCGAACCGCCTACCGATCCATCCCGATATCGACCGCGTCATCGGCAATTTCACCGATTGCATGCTGCTGCCGATCGAGATCGATGTCCGAGCCGATTTCGCAGAGCGCGCCGTCGCAATCCAGACCCGCCTGCGCGAGGGACTGGATCATCGTCAATTCTCCGGTCTCGACGTCATGCGGGAAATCGGCCAGCGTGCCTGCACCGGTCAGGCAGTGCCTATGCCGTTCACCTTCAATAGCACACTCGGAGCTGTGCCGGACGGTTCGGCGATCGCCGCCTGGGGGCGCGAAGTCTATTCGGTAAGCCAGACACCGCAAGTTTGGCTCAATGCCTTCGCACTGGAGAGTGACGGCGCTCTCGTTATCCAGATGGATTCGGTGGACGCGCTGTTTCCGGCAGGGCTGGTCACCGCTCTGACCGAGGGCTATGAGCGGCTTCTCGTCGCGCTCGCCGCCGGTGACGCGGCGTGGTGCCGCATCGATCAGGGGCTCCTGCCGCAGGACCAGTTCGCTCAACGCCGGGCAGCCAACGACACGGCCGTCGCAATTCCTCCCGGGCAGCCCTATGACCGCTTTCTGCAGCATGCCGCCGCAGCACCAGACGCCCTGGCGATCGATTGCGGCACGAGGCGCCTGAGCTATGGCGAATTGCGTGCCGGTGCATGCGCGGTAGCGCGCTGGCTCAAAGGCAACCGCATCGGCCGCGACGACCTGGTCGGCGTCGTGATGCACAAAGGGTGGGAGCAGATCGTCGCGATCCTCGGTGTAGGCCTCGCCGGCGCCGCCTATGTGCCGATTGAGGCGGGGCTTCCAGCGGCGCGGCTCGAGGCTCTGCTGTCGAACGGGCCAATACGGTGCTCGCTGGTGCAGGATACCGCGATGCAAGTCTGCGAGGGCACGGTGAGCTTGACCGTCGATGGCGCCTTCCAGGAGCGAGCTCAGCACACGGAAGCGGATACGCGGCCCGAGGATCTCGCTCCGGTCGATTCGGCACAAGGCGATCTTGCCTATGTTCTTTATACCTCCGGCTCGACCGGCGTGCCGAAGGGCGTGATGGTCACTCGGCGCAACCTGATCAATCTGGTCGCCGATACGACAAAGCGCTTCGAGATTTGTGCCAAGGACCGCTTCTTCGCGGTCAGCAGCTGCAGCTTCGACCTGTCCGTTTTCGACATATTCGGTGCGCTCTCGGTCGGTGCTGCGCTGGTCATCCCCGACGCGGCGCGCGCGGCGGATCCGGGACATTGGCTCGACCTGGCCGCGCGGGCCGGCGTCACAGTGTGGAATTCGGTGCCGGCGATCGTTGGTTTGCTGGTAGATGAGGCCGTTGCGTCCGGCCGGGCGCTGCCACAGACGCTGCGCTTCGCGCTCATGAGCGGAGACCGCATTCCGGCGACGCTGCCGGGGCGGATCGCGGCACTCCAGCCAGATGTTCGGATAGTCAGCCTGGGCGGCCCGACGGAGACGACGGTATGGAACATTCTTTACCCGATCGACCACCCCGGCTCGATCGACGGACCGATACCGTACGGCAAGCCGAACGCCAATAACCGTGCCTATATCCTCGATGCGCAGCGCCGCGAATGTCCCGACTGGGTGCCGGGCGAACTCCATGCCGCCGGCGAGGGGCTCGCTAACGGCTATTTGGGTAATCCGGCCCTGACCGCCGCCGCCTTCTTTGACCACGAGCCGCTGCGCGAACGGCTCTATCGTACGGGCGACAGCGCCCGCTATCGTCCGGACGGAAACATCGAAATCCTTGGCCGGGTCGATTTCCAGATCAAGCTCAATGGCTATCGCATCGACCCGGCGGAGATCGAAGCCGTGCTGATCAATCAGCCGGGTATCGCCGCCGCCGCCGTGGTTGGCCGCAGCACGCGAGACGGTCCGCGCCTCGTCGCCTGTCTCGTCGAAACCGGCGACGGGACCACGGTAGCCGAATGCACTTTGACTGCAGCGCTCGAAGCGGCACTGCCCGAGTACATGGTGCCGCGCCAATTTGTTTGGCTAGAGCGCTTGGCGTTGACCGGAAACGGCAAGGTCGACCGAGCCTTCCTTGCCCAGACTGCGATGCCGGACGCGCCGGACACGGCCACTGAAGCCGCTCCGGCCCCGCCAACCGAACTCGAAGCGAAGATCATCCAGATCTGGTCCGATATATTGCGTTGTGACGCGATTGATCCAGTCAGTGGATTCTACCAACTGGGCGGCACGTCGCTGTCGGGTGTCCGGCTCCTCGCCCGCATACGCAAGGAATTCGGTATCTCCGTGCCGATCGCCAAACTGCCGCGCCTCGACACGCCGCGTAAGATGGCAAGCCACCTCGACCAAGCGCAATCGCACGTGAAGACCTCGTGACATGGAACAGATCATCAACCGGGTCGCGAATGGTCGGCCCTCGGCCGCAAAGTCGATCGCCATCTATGGCCCGGGCGGGCGAACCGTACTGTCGCTATCCGAACTCGACCGGCTTGCTCGGAAGATGGCTGTCTATCTCCAGCGCCTTGGTATTTCCGCCGGGGATCGGATCGGCATCGTGGCCAGGAACCGGCTCGAATGGCTGCTGCTCGACTTGGCCGCGCTGAAGCTTAAGGCAGTCACCGCCGCTTTCGAGGCGGGGAAATTCCCGGCGGCGGCCGCACTCGCCGAGCGATACGCGCTGCGCATCGTCTTCAGCGATGAAGCGTCGGACGCATCTTGCATTCTGCCGATGGACAACCTGCTTGCCACGCTGGAAGCGCTGCCGGAGGATCTCGACCTCCCTCCCGTCGCCTTTGCGCCTAGTGACGTGACGACGATCAAATTCACGTCTGGGAGCACTGGTGAGCCTAAGGGCTTGGCGGCCACGGTCGGCAGCATCGACAGCTCGATTACTGCGACACAGGCGCTGTTCAATCATTCGTCTGAAGACAAGATTTTTGTTTTCTTGCCGCTGTCGCTGCTGCAGCAGCGCTATTGGGTCTATTCCGCGCTCGTCTACGGGCATGATGTCGTGCTGTCGACTTACGAATTGGCGTACTACGCGCTGTCGCGCGAGGCGCCGACGGTCGTGATGGGTGTTCCCGCCTTCTTCGAGACGCTGCGCAAAGCGATCGCAGCGCGGGTCGAGAGCGACGATCCGGCGGCGCTCCGCCGCGCCGCAGTCGAGGCCATGGGATCTCGGATCCGTTATCTCTGGACCGGCTCTGCGCCGGCCAGCCCGGACATGTTGCGCTTCTTCGAGGATTGCGGCACGCCGATCTTTGAAGGCTATGGCATGAACGAGACCTGCATCGTCACCAAGAATGCGCCAGGTGCCCATCGACGCGGCAGCGTCGGCAAACCGATCGACGGCAAACGTGTCTCGATCGATGAAGAGGGCATTGTCGTCGTGCACAGCGCTTTCCCGGTGAATACGAGCTACCTGTTCTGCGCGCCTGGTGACTCGGAGCGCATCTTCCAGCCGGACGGCTCGGTACGCACCGGCGATCTCGGCCGCTTCGACGAGGACGGGTTTCTCTACATTCTGGGCCGAGCCGACGATATCGTCGTGCTCACCAATGGGCGCAACGTCCTGGTCCGGCCGATCGAGGAAAAGCTTCGGACCTGTCCCGAGGTCGAGAACTGCATCGTTCTCGGTTCAGGAGAGGATCGCCTTTCGGCGATCCTTTGCGCGCCGCACGGCGAGGCGGCGCGCGACGTCATCAAGCGTCATATTGCCGATCTCAACGACACGAGCCGGCCGGATGAGCGGATCGGCACGTTCCTCATCGTGGACGAGCCGTTTAGCATCGAAAACGGGCTGCTGACCTCGCAATACAAACCAAAGCGCAGGGCCATTCTGGCTCGATTTGCGAATGAAATCACCCAAGCGTCAAGGGGCTTGATATGAGCAATCTTCAGTCCACCGTCAAAAGAAATCTCGCAGAACTACTTGATGTCGACGTCGATCGGATCGCCCTCGATGCAAATCTTTCCGATGGATACGGGCTGACGTCGCTCAATCTGGTGCTGCTCATGACGTCGCTCTGCGAGGAGACGGGCATCCCCGTTTTCAGCTTTACCGACAAGGACATCGCCAGCCTCAGGACCCCGCGCGATGTTGTCACCCTGTTCGCAACTGCCGGCCGCCAGGAGGCTTGACATGGCTTGGAAGGACCTCGCCGAGGTGCGGCTTGAAAACGATTATGCGCGGCTGCGGCCAATCGCTTTCACCGATCGTGCGTCGCTCGCCGAAATCGCTTTCGATGCCGATATCTGGCGTTATTTCGTGCAGCGGATCGATGCGGACGTAGATCTTGACCGCTTCATCCAGCAAGCGGTCGAAGACACCGCTGCCACCCGCCGGGTCGTCTTTGCCGTCATCGACAAGGCGACGGGCTCGATGGCCGGCAGCATGGCCTACGGCAATTTGGCTGAGGCCGACCGGCGCCTCGAAATTGGCTGGTCGTGGCTCGGCCGCGCCTATCGAGGGAAGCGGCTCAATCGTTGGGCGAAATTTCTGCTGCTGCAGTACGCCTTCGAACGGCTGGACTGCGAACGCGTCGAGTTCAAGACTGACGTGCTCAATCTCCAGGCGCGCAAGGGCTTGCAGAATATCGGTGCGACCGAGGAGCGGGTGCTGCGGAGCTTCAACTACATGCCGGACGGGCGTCGCCGCGATGCGATCTATTACAGCATCCTGCGCCACGAATGGCCGATCGTTCGGTCCGGCCTGCTCAAAGAAGCGAAACTGACCAGGGCAGCCAGCGAACTGGTTGGTGCGGGGCAGTGAAGCCGCTGTGCCTCGAGGGCCTGCCGCGCGAGCTCGGACGCGCCCATGGAGTGGCGCTCCGGCAGCAGATCCGCACCTTTCTCGATGACGATCTGGCGCGGCTCAATCGCGTCTTGCCGCGGCAGATCAGCCTCACGACACTGGAGCCGGAGATTGCGGCCTATCGCCGCGAGATCGCCGCGGCGATGCCGTCGCTTGCCGAAGAAATCGAGGGCTTGGCCGAAGGCGCCGAGATCGCGCCGGACGAAGCGATGTTGCTGCAGATACGCCGCGAGGTGATGGGCTATTCGCGGTTTCATACGGCAGGCGACTGCACGACACTGTGCCGGCGTGGCGAAGACGGCCCCGTGCTTGCCCAGACGATCGACCTCAATGGCAATCTGGACGACCAGATAGTCATTCTCCGGATTGCTCATCGGTCGAGTCCGCGGCGGGTCTTGCTGCTGAGTTTCACGGGACTGCTCGGGTATCTCGGCCTCAACAGCGAGGGTTTGGCGATCGGGCTCAACCTTGTGCTCGGCGGTACATGGCGCCCCGGCATCCCACCCTATCTTGCTATCCGCCATTTGCTCGACAGCAGCAGCGATATCGATTCATGCCTGGATTGGTTGTCGAGGGTGCGGCTCGCCAGTTCGCGTTCGCTCCTGCTATGCGATGCACACCGCAGCGTTACCGTCGAACTCTGCGACGGGAAGCTTTCCGTCCGAGCCGGTACCACTCTTGTGCACACCAATCATTTCCTGTCGGAAGACTTTGTCGCAATGGACCAGATGAACCCATTCTCGCGCAATTCCTCGGTGCGCCGGCTGGAAGCGTGTGTCGCGCAGCTTGATCGTCCGGGCAGTCACGGAGGCCCGGAGGACTACATGGCCCTTTTATGCCAGGAGCCGATCTGCGTGCCCGACACCGGCAATATATGCCGCGAGAAGACCGTCGGCGCCGTGGTCATGTTGCCAAAGGATGGCATACTCCATATCCGGCGCGGCAATCCCGCGCTGGCTCGAACCGAAAAATTCTGTCTGGCCGTGTGAGATGGCCCGTCACCCCGCCGTTTCAGCCGGCCCAGGCCCAAATTCAACTCTTGCGCAGCAATGCACCGAAGCGGGCACCGGATACGCTCGATCCCAGTGCCAGCAGCTCGCCCGACGCCACCGAACCGCTTGCCGCCAAGTCGAGCATATTGATCAGTGGATCGCAGGAGAAGACGTGGCCGATACGTGGAATATTGTCGAGATGGAGCTGGTCGCGGCGGAAGCCAGCCTGCTGCTCCTTCATGATCACGATCGGCTTCCACAGATTGTTGTGCGCGAGGCGCTTGATGTCGCGGAGGCCAACCTCCGCCAGCGCGAACAGTTCGGCATTCGCCCGCCGCGTCAGGTCGGCCGAGATTTCGGCGTTTGGCCTCATCATTCGGGCATCAACCGCCGCGGCTGTGCCAAGCAGTTGGAATTCGCCACTTTGTCCGGCGCTGACGATGCAGCTTGCCGCTCCATCGCTGAACACCGCGAAAGGGCGCAGCCTTTCATCATGCGCGCCGATTGTATCTCCGGCCGCCACCAGGATCGCCTGGTGCCGCCCGCTGCGGACCAGCGTCTCGGCCAGGCCAACAGCGGATGTGAGGGTCGCGCAGCGATTCAGGGTAACGCCGTACGGTATGGCTTGGTGCAGGCCCAGAGTCTCGAGCAGCCGGCCGATGAAATCGGCATGTCGGTCGACATCGGTCGGAAAGTGCGTTGCGCACAGGATGACTGCATCGACCGATGGCTGACGGGCGCCAAAATCCGCCAAGCTCCGGCGCGCCGTTTCGGCCAGCAGCTCGACCGTCGGCCTGGCCGTAACGCGAAAACGATCCCAGCCCCACAAACCCGGGTCGTCGATCATTTGGTTTCGCGCGAGCCACGTGGCCAGACCGGGAATCTCCGTCACACGCCGCTCTTCTTCCCCGAGGAAATAGTGACAGCCGTGAAGATACAATTTCTGGTTTTCCATGCCGCGTCGATCCGCCGGTTGGTGTTATAGGAGTCACCATAGCGAGGTTGTGAAATGAAAGGCCTACCATCAACCGGTATATCATCCAAATCGGATGCGGCCTTGAATGATGTTCAAGGCGCCGCCATACATCGCTTCCTTGGTGGCATGATCGGTCTGTTCCATTTCGATCCGGCGGCTCGACCGTTGGCCGATGCCGCATTGGCCGCGGAGCCGGCCGAGATCGCCGCACTCCTGTTGAAAGATTGCGAAAGTGAGGCGATGCTACTGGTCGCCAAGCAGATTCTGGATGCCACGCTGAGTGTCGCGGAGTGGGACGATGGAGCGCTGGAAGCAATGGCGCAGGCGCCCGTCCTCCGCGGCGGCCGCGTAGATCGGGAACGGCTGTGGCACTGGCTCGAAGAGCACCGTATCGCCACCACGGCGGCGCTCGACGGCGTGGTCGCCTTAGGAACGGCTGCGAAACACTCTCTTCTTCGTGGGCGGGCTGCGCTGTCGTTACTCGGCGATTGCTGGCTCGACACCGTGTCGCAACCCGCGACCCAGCCTGCCGCCATCGTCAACATCCTGTTCGGCCAAAGATGGCTGCTTCTTGGCGAGGGCTGCCCAGCCCGGTCATGTGTCGCTTTGCGCCGTCGGTCCCTCGAAGAGGCCGGCATTTTCCTGCCGTCGATCTCCGATGCGGGCTTCTTCCGCGCGGCCGCGACGGAGCCGATGACGTCACTGCAGGCCGCTTTCTTGCTGTCGCTGTCTCGCTACCCGGCGACCTACCTCCCCGAGTTGGTCGGAATCCACGCTGCCTACCACGCCCTGGGGATCGATGACCGCGTGGCGGGGCTAGCCCCCTTCGTGTCACCCGAAACGGCATGGGAGGCCCTCGACACCTATGTCGACGGGCTGCAAGATGACCCGGCGGGTGAAGCCTTGTCCCGCCGCCTCGTCGATGCGATGCGTGTCTTTGTCGGCCTCGAAAGGCGACAGGTGACGATGCTGGCGGAACTGGCCGGGCAATCGACGGACCGCTCCCTTGATCTGCAGGTCGCCGAGATCATCCGGCGCCACGCGCCGTTTGCCGGGAAACAGCATGGGCGCGTCCGGATCGGCGGAAAGCTGCTCTCCGAGAGTTTTGCTGAAACCAGTTTGGATCTCGCCGTCTTCCTGCGGGATTTCAAGCGCTCCAGCTATCTGCGAGCCGATGCGAAAGGAAGTTGCCGCTTCGTCGACGCCATCAAATTCGGCGGGCCGATGTTCGGCATATTTTCCGAACAGGAAGCGTGCGTCCTCAAATCGTGGTTCCAGCGAGCGGCTCAAACGATCGACGAGCCGATAATCCTGGTACCGGAAGGGCATGACGAATCGGTCACGCGATTGTGGCTCGCCAGCATCCGGAATCGCCCACCCCGCGACACTGTGTTCGAATCTGCCCCAGATCTCGATGACAGGACGCTGTTCTACCGGCTGGTCAATATAGAAAATTTCGCGAACACATTATCGGTTGCGCTGGAGCGCGCACGCGTGGGGTTGGCTCGGGCGGAGGTCCTTTTCAACAACGAGGCCACGGGGCGATATACAGACGCTCGCTTTTTCGAGTATTCCCCCGAGGCCCTGGAAGCTCGGGTCGAGTCGATCTATTGGCACAAGCTCGTCGAACCCTATGCGCCACTCAACGACATTCCGCCTCGTGACGAAGTTGTGTTCGGTCAGAAATACTTTGCGCTGGGCAACCTGATCGATGGCTGCTGGGCATTTCGAAGCAGCGGCACGGGCCGCTTCGAGCGAGCCGCAGATGCGACTTTGTTCAGCATCTATGCCGATGAGATGGGCTTGGGTGATATTCAGAAGAACCACATCACGCTGATCTATGGGGTCCTGAGGAGCCTGGAGATCGACCTGCCGCATATCCGTGACGAAGCGTTCATCGATCAGGACGAAATCCCCGACAACTTCTATACTTTTCCATTGAACCAGCTGTCACTCGGCCTATTTCCGAACCGCTTTCACCCTGAGATTCTCGGCTACAATCTGGGCGTCGAAATGTTTGGCCTCGGCGAGGTGCGGCTGCATGAGATCCAAAAGCTGAAGCACTGGGGCTTCGACCACATTTACGAGGATGTGCACCTCTCCATCGACAACCTCTCCGCCGGACATTCACGGCAAGCGGTGACGATCATCCAGGCGCATCTCGACGAAACGGAGCGGCGATACGGCACCGCTGCAGTCGCCGCCGAATGGCGCCGCATTTGGAATGGCTATGCTGCGTTTTCCTATTTCATGGAAGGTGGGACGCTGGAATCGCCCCACTCTGTCATGATCGACGATGATGCGATCGGCGATCATTGTGCTTTGACGCTCTGACCGTTCGGCGAGCCGGTGCCAGCGGATGACCGGATCCTGGCGGGCGGTGCCGCCACGAGGCCACCGCTTTGCCTTCGGGAGAGTTTTGCAACACCGGGTCGAAGGGGCCGCCGTGAAAATATTCGACACCTCGGTTCTTAGACTGCCGCTCTACGAGGAACGGCATCGGCAACTCGCGAGGCGAATTGAAAGCTGGGCTGACGAGATCTCGCCAGAACTTGGCGAGATCGAAGGTCGCTCGCCCGCCGAGATGGGCCGTCATCTAACGGCCCTGTTCGGGCGAACCGGCTGGTACGCGGCCGTCGGCGGCGCCGATGCGGCCCCTGATTTCCGCAGTATCTGCTTGATTCGCGAGGGCTTCTCGTTCATCCATGATTTGTGCGATTTCGCCTTCTCGATTCAGGCCCTGGCCGCTGCGCCGCTGGTCCGGTACGGTTCTACGGAACAGCGCGCGACTCTGCTCCCGGACATACTGGCAGGGCGGTCGATCGGGTGTCTGGCCTTATCCGAACCCGACGTCGGCTCGGACATTGCCAACGTTTCGCTGCGTGCCGAACGTCGTTGCGAGTCCTATGCCCTGAACGGGACGAAAACCTGGATTTCCAACGCCGACATTGCCGATTTCGCGATTGTCCTGGCCCGAACGGCTGACCAGTCGGGGCCACTGGGGCTCAGCTTGTTTTTCGTGCGCGCTCAATCGCCTGGGATGCGTGTCGCGGAGACGATTGAGGCGATGGCGCGGCGCTCCTTTGGCAGCCTGAGCTTTGACGAGTGCATCGTGCCGGCGGCCCAAATGATCGGAAAGCCGGGACTCGGCTTCCAAATCGCGGGCGAAATCCTTGAGCAGTATCGGATGACGGTTGGCGCTGCCGCGACCGGTTTCGCCCGCCGGGCGCGGAGCGCAGCGCTAAAATGGGCTCGCTCTAGACGCCTCTCGACCGGCACGGTCTGGGACATGCAATTGACTAAATCGAAGCTCGCCGACAGCGAGGTGGCGCTGACCGCCAACGCATTGCTCATCGCCCAGGCGGCGTGGGAAATTGACCAGCAGATCCGTGGCTTTGGAAAGCACTCCAGCATCGCGAAACTGTTTGCGACTGAACATGCACAGCGGATCATCGATGATGCAGTACAGATCTTCGGCGCCGCGGGAATCGTGAAGGATGCCGTGCCCGAACGTCTCTATCGGCAGATCCGATCGCTGCGCATCTACGAAGGAACCTCGGAGATTCAGCGCCTGATCATCGCAAGCTATCTCCAGCATCCTGACATCGGATAGGCCTCCCGCGTGAAGGGCGGCAGGCAGACTCGACGGCGTGACCGCGGGGCTCTACGGGCAGGGATCTCGGGGCCAACAACTCCCAACCGGTCACAACTCACTGCGTGAGGAGCGCGGTCCGAGAAGAAACCGGTTGACCGCATCGGCAAATTCGTCTGGATCTTCGACCATCACCGCGTGGCCGGCACGAGAAACTTCGCACAGCTGGCCATTTTTCAACAAGCGTATGATATCTAGTGCTTCTTTTTTGCAAAGGACCGCAGATCCTCGGCCTCTTATCAATAATGTTCGGCATAAGATCTTAGAAAAAATAGCCCGAACATCATCCGTTCGCGCCGATCCTGTGCTTATTAGTTGCTGAATCCTCTGATCGACTTTGAGTACAAATCTTCCATCGGCGGTCTCGCGCAGAGCGTTGTCTACGATGTGACGAAGCATTCGTGGATGAGTCAGCGGTCGCTTGGCCGATATCCAGGCGGCGTACTCGGCGAGCGAGTTGTAGCCATCGCATTGCTCGTGGAACTGCGAGAGAATATTTTCGCAAACGTCCGGTTCGGTGCTCAAAGAGAAATCTACAAGAACCAAGTCTGTTACAAGGTGAGGGACGGCTGCAGCAACTTGAAGCGCCACGGCCGCACCAAGGGAATGCCCTACAAGAGAAACATTACCAAGTTTGTATTTCTGAATAAGATCGAGAACGTCTGTGGAATAGGGGCCAACGCCATAATTTCCTGTTGGATCTTCATCGGAATCTCCGTGCCCCCTGAAATCGATGATTATGGCACGGTATTTTTTCGGCAAGCGAGGTGCAAAGTCGTACCATACATAGCCACCTTCGCCGAAGCCATGAAGGAGTATGCAAGTCGCGTCTCCACGACCACACTGCTCTATGCGGAAAGAGAATTGGTCTGCCCCGGGCGCCGGCGTGTGCAACAGGTCCGGCACTTTCATAGATAGCACCTTATCGTTCGTTAGATGAAGGGCAGCTCCGATCCAGTGTCTAAATCTGCAACGATATCGTCATCACCCCATAAGATGGATGGCTCTATGCGCTCGATCACGGGGGGCCAAGCGTTTAAAAAGACAACCAAGAGTTCTAGCAAAAGTAGCAAAATTATCTATATACCGATAGTGGGTTGAGGGTCTCAATAGCGCAGCCACCTGATCGAGCTCCATGAAGCCTCGCTTGTGATGGTCGAGGCGAACGACGCCTGATCGCACGATCGGGCCGACGGCCTGGCGAGCGTTCATTGAATCCACCGGGAGCGCCATCGAACCTCCAAGGTGGAATACAGAGCGACGATCAAGAGGTTCGGTAGCCACGAGGTAAACGCCGGGATCGGAGACGTGCTGGAATAGCTGGCGTACCCCAACGCATAGCCGATCGGAATCTGCAGGCGAAGGACAACGGCTCATCGGGAGATGTATCCTGTCTGCATCCGTCTCGCACCTTGCCGCTGCTATTGGTTAAACCGTGGTCTTGCCACTGGGATTTCCCGGGGAGGGAAACGAGCGTCTCGCGCCGCCAACTCGGTGGCCAGCCATATCACAAACAAAGCCTGTGACCTTTAGCCCCGAGAGGGTCGGGTGGCACTCACCCCTCACCCTCTAGAAGATCGCGTATGCGTGCAGCGATCCGCCGCGCGTCCTTCGGCCTAAGATTGGGCTTCACACTATCGAGTATGCCCAACACTGCCTGAGCCTCCTCTGCATAAGATGTCGCGACTTGGCGATCTGCCAGGCTCAAAGACTGATCGGCCGCGCGGGCCTGATTGGCTGCAAGCACCTCAAGCGCTTGCGACCGTAGGGCTGTGATGTGCCGCTCGAAAATGTGCATTCCGTTGGCCCGGTTTAACCTGGTGGGTACGAGTCGCGCCCATATACCCACTCGCTTCTGAATCTATTGTCGTGGCTTTGGACCAGAACCTGCGCGTCGTTTCCTGCCTGCCCCTGCTCGTGGGCGTTCTTCACTGCGACACCGATGGCCTCTTGCTCAGTGGCATAGGGGCCGGAGTACACATCCTTGAGCGAAACCGCCCATTGGCCCCTGTAGCGCGTGACGAAGTATTGAACGCCAGCCATAAAGCCTTTCTCCGGCATCGCCTCTATGATCGTTGGTCCGGATGATCTTTGCAAACCTGACGCGGTCGTCTCAACTACCGGAGTTGGTGGCCGCCTCGTAGCGTCGCTAACGCGCGGGGTGGGCGCATTCAAGTCGACGATCTCGTTACCTGGGTGTCTCACCGGCCCGCACGTTAATCTTGACCTTGCCCCCTGGACTTAATCCAGATTGAAGTTCGCTCTGGCCATATGAGGACCAGAGCATGAAGCGCAGCCGCTTTACGGAAGAGATGGGGTATTCGGTCCCGATCGCCTGACCTATTTGCTGCGCGGCACGTTTTGACTGACGATCATGGACCAACTCTATCCGAAGGAGAAGCGTCATGATCTACGTCGGCCTCGATGTTTCGCTGAATTCCGTTGCGGTATGTGCGGTGGACGAGACCGGAAAGCTTATCCGGGAGGGAACGACGTTGGCGGACGCGCCATCGATTGTGCAGTACCTCGAACCATGGGCTGGTCAAGTTGAACGGGTGGGCCTTGAGGCAGGACCGACGTCAGAATGGCTGACCGCAAATCTAATCGAACTGGGGCTGCCGGCCGTCAGTTTGGAAGCCCGCCAAGTTAAGGCGGCGCTTTCGGCCATGCCGGTGAAGACCGATCGGAATGACGCCCGTGGGATCGCGCAGGTGGTGAGAACGGGATGGTTCAAGCCTGTTCACGTCAAGAGCATCGGCAGCCAAAGGGCGCGGACGCTGGCCGCGGCTCGCAAGCATATCGTCCGCTCCATCGCTGCCACAGAGCAAGTCATCCGCGGACTTCTGCGTCCGCTCGGTCTCAAAGTCGGAATCGTCTCGCGGACTCTGTTCGCGACGCGAGTTCGTGAGTTGGTCGGCGATGACGCCTTGCTGGAGGCGATCATGAATCCACTGCTTGCCGGACGCGAAGCGCTGATGCGGGAGTACGCCCGACTGCATCGTCTGGTTCTGAAGGCCGTGCGCAGTGACCCGGCTTGTCGGCTCTTGATGACGATGCCAGGGATCGGCCCGGTCTCTGCGTTGACCTTCCGCTCCACTGTGGACGATCCCAGGCGATTCCTGCATTCCCAATCTGTCGGCGCCTATCTCGGGTTGACGCCCCGGCGATACCAATCTGGCGAGGTTGATCGGGTGGGACGGATCACAAAAGTCGGAGATGGAGAGACGCGCACAGCCCTGTTCGAAGCTGCCAACGTCGTTCTCAGGCCATCAACCCGATGGTCTCCGATGAAGGCCTGGGCGGTGCGTGTTGCCCACCGGCAAGGAAGCAAGCGTGCGAAGGTCGCGCTGGCCAGAAAGATGGCTGTCGTCCTTCACCGAATGTGGGTTGATGGAACCGAATTCCGATGGACGGCGGTGGCGT
>NZ_JADYVY010000035.1:0-22731 GCF_020194215.1 Bradyrhizobium sp. BRP20
GTGGAGGGGGTGACGGGGTGACTTCCCTTCTCCCCTTGTGGGAGAAGGTGGCATAGGCGGCCTACGGCCGCCGTCTTAAGCATACGCCGACGCGTAGCGTCGGCTACGGCGCCGGATGAGGGGTTGTTGCCGCGCGTGGGACCGTTCGCGAGGATAGAACCCCTCACCCGGCTTCGATGCTTCGCATCGAAGCCACCCTCTCCCACAAGGGGAGAGGGGAAGCGCACTCCGCTACCGCTGCTTTTGCCTTTCGCTGACACTTTTCGTTAAAATTCTCGGGCGCGGCTTAGGGGGATCGCATCAACTCTTTTCCATGATTGGGACAGATCAGCCGCCGCGACCTGCGGAGTTGGAGGAGACGTGCCAATGCATCCGCGAAAGTTCGTCCGTGTGAAGCCCGCGGGCCTGGTGTCACGCCAGGCCAAGATCATCACCGACCCGCGCGCGCCCGTGATCCCGTGCACGCTGATCGACTATTCGCCCGGCGGAGCCTGCGTCGATCTCGGCGGCCAGGTGGCGATCCCCGATCGCTTCGAGCTGCTCCACGTCAACACCAAGAAGCGCTGCCGCATCGCCTGGAAGCGCGGCACGCGCGTGGGCGTGGTGTTTTGAGGGGGCGCTGATAGCCTGCCCTGCTTCGGCATCGGCACTGCGCTCCCTCCCCCGCCTGCGGGGGAGGGTTGGGGAGAGGGTGTCTCTGCGTTGGGGTTGTCGAGAATTGACTGAGGCTCTCCCTGCGCGGCGAGAGATCTCTGCGGGATACCCGCGACGGCTCCGCCGCGGAGAGAGCCCTCTCCCCAACCCTCTCCCGCAAGCGGGAGAGGGAGCTCAGTCCCGACGCTGAAACATCGTTGAAACCATCTGCAGAAATCCCACCCCTTGCGCTGCAAACGGCCAGCGTCTTCGCGCATGACGGCTCCGGCGGGGTCGGCTAGATTGCGGCCACAACAACACCAACGAATTGTCCGGGGAGGACAGGCGTGCACCAGGGACGTGTCGTGTTCGGCGCGATCGAGGAGGTCGTGTTCGGCCATCCTGCGGCCGAAGCCATCGTCGCGCAGATGGACCGGCTCGGAACAAGCCGCGCCTTCCTGATGGTGTCGGGGACGCTGAACCGGCAGACCGATGAGATCACGAAAATCAGGGAGGCGCTCGGCTCCCGCTGCGCCGGCCTGTTCGATGCCATGCCGGCCCATACGCCGCGCGAGGCGGTGATCGCGGCGACACAAGCGGCGCGCGCGGCGGAGGCGGATCTGATCGTCACCATCGGCGGCGGTTCCATCACCGACGGCGCCAAGGCGGTGCAGCTCTGCCTTGCCAACGGCATCGACGATATCGCCGGCATCGACCGCATCCGCGTGCACAAGGGCGCCGCGCCCGAGATGAAGGCCCCAATCGTGCGGCAGGTCAGCGTGCCGACCACGATCGCCGGCGGCGAGTTCTCATCGATCGCCGGCGTCACCGACCGCGCGAGCCACGTGAAGCAGATGCTGCGGCATCCGCTCGCGGTGCCGCGCGCGACCATCCTCGATCCTGCGATCACCGTGCACACGCCGGAATGGCTGTTCCTGTCGACCGGCATCCGCGCCATCGACCATTGCGTCGAGGCGATCTGCTCGCGCGAGACGCATCCTTACGCCGATGCGCAAGCGGTGAAGGGCCTCGCCATGCTCGCCGACGCGCTGCCGCGGGTGAAGGCCGACCCTGGGGATCTCGATGCGCGGATGGACGCGCAGATCGGCACCTGGCTGTCGATGGGCGCGCTCGCCGCCGGCGTGCCCATGGGCGCGAGCCACGGCATCGGCTACGTGCTGGGCGGGGCATACGACGTGCCGCACGGCTACACGTCCTGCGTCATGCTGCCGGCGGTGATGCGCTGGAACGCGCGCGACAATGCCGAGCGGCAGATGATCGTCGCGGCCGCCATGGGCTATCCCGGCCGCGACGCCGCCGACGTGCTCGATGCCTTCATCCGCTCGCTCGGCATGCCGCGCAGCCTCGCCGACGTGCGCATCTCGCCGGAGCATTTCGACGCGATCGCGGAAGCCGCGATGCGCACGAACTGGATTCCGCGCAACCCGCGCAAGATCGAGGGCCCCGCCGATGTGCGCGAGATCCTGCTGCTTGCCGCCTGATCGACATCCGGAGGATCGATGTACACAGGTCACCACGCCCGCCTGCGTCCGCTGCAGCCCGCCTTCATCATGGCGGCGACCGGCGAGGCCGTCACCTATCGCGACTTGGAGGCGCGCAGCAACCGGCTGGCGCACTTGTTCCGCCAGCACGGCTTGAGGCGGCTCGACCATTATTCGATCTTCATGGAGAACAATGCGCGTTATCTCGAAGCCTGCGGCGCGGGCGAGCGCTCCGGGCTCTACTACACCTGCATCAACTCGTTCCTGACGCCGGGCGAGCTCGCCTATCTGCTCGTCAACAGCCAGTCGAAGATTTTGATCACGTCGATGGCCAAGCTCGCCATCGCGCGCGAGGCGATCGAGGCTTGTCCCGACATCAAGCTCTGCATCGTCGCCGACGGCCCGGGCGAGAGCGAGCGCATCGTTGGCCTATCGGAGGCGACCGCCGGCCTGCCGGCAACGCCGATTCCCGACGAGTGGCTCGGCACCGCCATGCTCTATTCCTCCGGCACGACGGGACGACCTAAGGGCATCCTGCGCCCGCTGCCGGAGGAGAAGCCGAAGCACAATCTGCCGCTGTTCGATTTCCTGTTGAGGCTCTGGCACTACCGCGAGGGCATGGTCTACCTGTCGCCGGCGCCGCTCTATCATTCGGCGCCGCAGGCGGCCGTGAACCTCACGATCCGCATGGGCGGCACCGTGATCATCATGGAAAGCTTCGATCCCGAGCGTTACCTGCAGCTGGTCGAGCAATGGGGCATCACCCACACGCAATTGGTGCCGACGATGTTCTCGCGCATGCTGAAATTGCCGGAGGAGGTGCGCGCCCGCTACGATCTGTCCTCGCTGGAGATCGCCATCCACGCCGCCGCGCCCTGTCCGCCGCAGGTCAAGGACGAGATGATCAAATGGTGGGGACCGATCATCCACGAATATTACGGCGCCACCGAAGGCCTCGGCTTCACCGCCTGCAACAGCGAGGAATGGCTGGCGCATCGTGGCACCGTCGGCAAGGTGCTGCTCGGGGACCTGCACATTCTCGACGAGAACATGCGGGAATGCCCGACCGGCACGCCCGGCCAGGTCTGGTTCAAGACGGCAACGCCGTTCGAATATTTCAACGATCCCGAGAAAACCAAGGAGGCGCGCTCTGCCGATGGGAGCATGAGCACGGTCGGCGACGTCGGCTATGTCGATGCCGACCGCTTCCTATACCTGACCGACCGCGCCACCTTCATGATCATCTCCGGCGGGGTGAACATCTATCCGCAGGAATGCGAGAACCTCCTGATCACCCACCCCAAGGTGGCGGACGCCGCGGTGTTCGGCGTACCCAATGCCGATCTCGGCGAGGAGGTGAAGGCGGTGGTGCAGCCGATGCCCGGCGTGGAGCCGGGGCCGGCGCTCGCCGAGGAGCTGATCGCGTTCTGCGCAAAGTCGCTGTCGCGGCAGAAGGTGCCGCGCTCGGTCGATTTCGAAAAGGAATTGCCGCGGCTGCCGACCGGCAAGCTGTACAAGCGGCTGCTGCGGGACCGGTACTGGGGGAACAAGGTCTCGCGGATCGTGTGAGGGTTTCCGCTACGTAAGGTGCGCAAGCAAGCGCCATACACGCAACTGTCTTCCCGGGGCGCGACGAAGTCGCGAGCCCGGGACCCATAACCCCAGGAAGGAGTTGCGGCATGGGCTGGCAACTCCGAGTCTTCGCCAAACTCCTCCCTGTGGCTATGGATCCCGGATCGGCGCGCGCTGAGGGCGCGCTTGTCCGGGATGACAGCGGAGGTTGTTGAGGTGACCTCGCGCAAACTCTCACAGGAATCGCGTCTTCGCACCTGCACTCTCACATGATGAGAGAAGCCCCCGAGATATTCCGTCATCCGAATTGTCGAGATTGCAGCTGGCCTTGCGGGTTGCCTCGCTGCACGCGCCTCGCTATCGTCTGGATAAACAGGCCGCAAAAGGCCGAGGTCCAGGGAGGATGAGCATGCGGAGCGTGTGGGCGCTCGCCGCAATGGCGGCGTTATCTGTGCTGACGGCCTCAACTGCCACGCTCGCCGGCGAGCCCAAGCAGGGCGGCATTTTGCGGATGTATCACCGCGACAGTCCGGCCAACGCCTCGATCCTCGAAGGCGCGACCTATTCGATCAACATTCCCTTCATGGGGGTGTTCAACAATCTCCTCATCTACGATCAGCACATCGCGCAGAACAGCCCCGATACGCTGCGGCCGGACCTCGCCGAAAGCTGGTCCTGGAGCAGCGACAACAAGAAGCTGACGTTCAAGCTGCGCCAGGGCGTGAAATGGCACGACGGCAAGCCGTTCACCTCGGCCGACGTCAAATGCAGCTTCGATCTGTTGATGGGCAAATCGCAGCAGAAGCTGCGGCAGAATCCGCGCAAGGCCTGGTACAGCGAGGTCAACGAGGTCACGACCAACGGCGAATTCGAGGTCACCTTCGACCTGAAGCGGCCGCAGCCCTCGCTGCTGGCGATGCTCGCCTCCGGCTACACGCCGGTCTATCCCTGTCATGTCTCGCCGGCGGACATGCGCACCCATCCGATCGGGACCGGACCGTTCAAGTTCGTCGAGTTCAAGGCCAATGAATCGATCAAGCTGACGCGCAATCCCAATTATTGGAAGAAGGGCCTGCCCTATCTCGACGGCATCGAATACACCATCATCACCAACCGCTCGACCGCGATCCTGGCCTTCGTCGCCGGCAAGTTCGACATGACCTTTCCGACGCACATCACGATCCCGCTTTTGAAGGACATCAAGTCACAGGCGCCGAACGCGACTTGCGTCGTCGAGCCGACCAACGTCTCGACCAACATCATCGTCAATTCGACCTCCGCGCCGTTCGACAACATCGACATCCGCCGCGCGATGGCGCTCGCGCTCGACCGCAAGGCGTTCGTCGACATCCTGTTCGAAGGCCAGGGCGACATCGGCGGCACCATGCTGCCGCCGCCGCAGGGCCTCTGGGGCATGCCGAAGGACAGGCTGGAGACCATTCCGGGCTATGGCCGCGACATCAACGCCAACCGCGAGGAAGCCAAGAAGCTGATGCAGAAGGCGGGCTACGGTCCGGACAAGCGCCTCGCCGTGAAAGTCTCGACGCGTAACATCGCGGAATATCGCGACCCCGCCGTGATCCTGATCGACCAGCTCAAGACCATCTATATCGACGGCGAGCTCGACGTCGTGGAAACCGCGAACTGGTTCCCGAAGGTCGCGCGCAAGGATTACATGCTCGGCCTCAACCTGACCGGCAATGCCGTCGACGATCCCGACCAGTCGTTCTACGAGAACTATGCCTGCGGCTCGGAACGGAACTACACCAATTATTGCAACAAGGAGATCGAGAAGCTGTTCGACGTGCAGTCGCAGGAGACCGACATCGGAAAGCGCAGGCCGCTGGTGTGGGACATCGACAAGAAGCTGCAGGAGGACGTCGCCCGCCCGATCATCTTCCATGCCCGCGCCGGCACCTGCTGGCACCCCCACGTCAAGGGCGTCACGATCATGTCGAACAGCTCCTACAACGGCTTCCGCTACGAGGACGTGTGGCTCGACAAGTGACGCGACGCTAACGGCTGGCGCGGAGGGCGGTGCATGTTTGCCTATCTGGTGCGGCGCCTGTTCCTGATGTTCGTGACCCTGTTCGGGATCTCGATCGTCATCTTCTTCCTGCTGCGCATCGTGCCGGGCAACATCGTCGACATCCTGTTCGCCGCCGCCGGCTATGTCGACCCGGCCGACAAGGCCAATCTGGAGAAGGAGCTCGGCATCGACCGTCCCCTGATCGTGCAATATTGGCACTGGATCAGCGGCTTCATGCGCGGCGATTTCGGCTTCTCCTACGTCTCGGAGAAGCCGGCGCTGCAGGAGATCCTGCCGCGGATTCCGATCACGGCAAAGCTCGCCGGCCTCGCGCTGCTGTTCTCGGCATCGATCGGCATTCCGCTCGGCGTCATCAGCGCGGTGAAGCAGGGCACGAAGCTCGACTACGCGCTTCGCGTCGTCAGCCTCAGCGGGCTGTCGCTGCCCTCGTTCTGGCTCGGCCTTCTGATCCTCACAGCGTCCGTGGCGATGTTCGGGCAGATGCCGATCTTCAATCCCAATCCGAAGACATGGCTCGAGGCGTTCGCGACCTATGCCGTGCCGGCCGCCGCCGTCGGTTTCCGCAGTGCGGCGCTGACCAT
Organism: Bradyrhizobium sp. BRP20; assembly: GCF_020194215.1. Lineage (NCBI taxonomy): Bacteria > Pseudomonadati > Pseudomonadota > Alphaproteobacteria > Hyphomicrobiales > Nitrobacteraceae > Bradyrhizobium > Bradyrhizobium sp. BRP20. Next base: position 6,339 of record NZ_JADYVY010000035.1, read on the forward strand.
GCGCATCACGCGCTCCTCGATGCTGGAGGTGCTGCGGCAGGACTACATCCGCACCGCCCGCGCCAAGGGGGCATCCGAAGCGGCGGTGAACTATCACCACGCGCTGAAGAACGCGATCCTGCCCGTGATCACCGTGATCGGCATCGAGGCGGCGTTCCTGATCGGCGGCCTGATCGTCACTGAGACCGTGTTCAACATCCCCGGCGTCGCGCGCTTCCTGGTGGAGGCGATCCGCTGGCGCGACTATCCGATCGTGCAGAACCTCGTGATGTTCATCGCGGTCGTGGTGGTGTTCGCCAATTTCACCGTCGACATGCTCTACGCGGTGTTCGACCCGCGGATCAGGTACACGGATTAGGAGAGCAGCTTGGCCGCGATCGACTTCGACGTTGAGCTGAGGCGGGCCGGGGCGCATGCGACCGGGGGCTGGCGGCGCGTGCTGTTCATGGCGCAGCGGCACGTGCTGGGCGCGGCCGGGCTCGTCATCATGACATTGTTCGTGCTGACGGCGATCTTCGCCGATGTCATCGCGCGCTATGATCCGCTGACCGTCGATTCCGCCCGCGCGCTGGCGCGGCCGAGCTGGGCGCACTGGATGGGCACCGATTCCTTCGGCCGCGACGTGTTCAGCCGCATCATCCACGGCGCGCGGATTTCGCTCGCGGTCGGCATCGGCTCGACCGTGCTCGGCGGCACCATCGGTGTGATCGTCGGCCTCACCTCGGGCTATCTCTCCGGCTGGTTCGATCTGGTGTTCCAGCGCGTCTCCGACGTGCTGCAGGCGCTGCCGCTGCTGGTGCTGGCGCTAGTGATGACAGCCGCGCTCGGGCCCTCGCTGCCGAACGTGATCATCGCCATCGCCATTCCGCTGATCCCGACGGTGGCGCGCGTCATCCGAGCCAACACGCTGGCGCTGCGCGAACAGCCGTTCGTGGAGGCCGCCAAGTCGATCGGCATGAGCGAGATGCGGATTGCGCTGCGCCATGTGCTGCCGAACACGCTGGCGCCGCTGATCGTGCTGGCGACGGCGCAGCTCGGCTCGACCATCCTGACCGAAGCCTCGCTGTCTTTCCTCGGCCTCGGCATTCCCGAACCCTATCCGTCGTGGGGACGCATGCTGTCCGAATCCGCCGCCGAATATGTCCGCACCGCGCCCTGGCTCGTGATCTTCCCGGGCGTCGCGATCAGCCTCGCCGTGTTCGGCGCCAACCTCTTCGGCGACGCCCTGCGTGACATCCTGGATCCGAGGCAGCGCGGCTGATGGCGGACAAGACCGATCTCGTGCTCGACGTGAAGAACCTGAAGACGGTGTTCTTCACCAATTCCGGCCTGTTCAAGGCGGTCGACGACCTCTCCTTCAGCGTGAGGCGCGGCGAGACGCTGGCGATCGTCGGCGAGTCCGGTTGCGGCAAGAGCGTGACCGCGCTGTCGCTGATGCGCCTCGTGCCCGATCCGCCCGGCCGCATCGTCGGCGGCTCCGTCTCGCTCGAAGGCACCGACCTGCTGGCGCTGGATGAGGCGCAGATGCGCGCGGTCAGGGGCAATCGCATCTCCATGATCTTCCAGGAGCCGATGACCTCGCTCAATCCGGTGATGCGGATCGGCGACCAGATCGTCGAGGCGGTGCGGCTGCATCGGCATATCTCGGCGAAAGAGGCGCAAGGCATCGCGGTCGAGATGCTGCGGCTGGTGCGCATCCCCGAGCCGGCGCGGCGGGCGCGCGAATATCCGCATCAGCTCTCCGGCGGCATGCGCCAGCGCGCGATGATCGCGATGGCGCTGGCGTGCCGGCCAGCGCTCTTGATCGCGGACGAGCCGACCACCGCGCTCGACGTCACCATCCAGGCGCAGATCCTGGCGCTGATCCTCGACCTGCAGAAGGAGCTCGGCACCGGGCTCGTGCTGATCACGCACGATCTCGGGGTGGTCGCGCAGACCGCGCAACGCGTGATCGTGATGTATGCGGGGCGAAAGGTCGAGGAGGCCAGCGTCGAGGCGCTGTTCGCCGCGCCGAAGCATCCCTATACGCGCGGGCTGATGGCCTCGATCCCGGCCGTGCCGGCCTCCGGCGCCGCCGCGCAGGCGCGGCTGAACGAAATCCCCGGCACGGTGCCGTCGCTGGTGCGGCTGCCGCAAGGCTGCGCCTTCGCGCCGCGGTGCAAGCTCGCCATCAAGCGTTGCGAGGCCGAGTATCCGCCGCTGGCCGATTGGGGCGGCGGACATCTCGCCGCATGCTGGCGCGCGGAAGAAGTCGCGGAGGTGGCATGACCGAGGCGCTGCTCGAAGTCACCGACCTCAAGAAGCACTACCCTGTGCGCGCCGGCGTGTTGCGCCGGCAGGTTGGCACCGTGCACGCGGTCGATGGCGTCTCGTTCGCGCTCGGCACCGGCGAGACGCTCGGCCTCGTCGGCGAATCCGGCTGCGGCAAGTCCACGGTGGCGCGCAGCGTGCTGCGGCTGGTCGAGCCGACCTCGGGCAAGATCCGCCTCGACGGCGAGGACATCACGCATCTGTCGAAAACCGCGATGCGGCCGCATCGCCGCTCGATGCAGATCGTGTTCCAGGATCCGTTCGCCTCGCTCAATCCGCGCATGACCGCCGGCGACATCGTTGGCGAGCCGATCGCCGTGCACGGACTTGCCACAGGCAAGGAGCTGGAAGCCCGGGTCGCAACACTGTTCGAGCAGGTGGGATTGCGGCCTGACCAGATGCGCAATTTCCCGCATCAATTCTCCGGCGGTCAGCGCCAGCGCATCTGCATTGCCCGCGCGCTGGCGCTGGGGCCACGCCTGATCGTCTGCGACGAGCCGGTCTCCGCGCTCGACGTCTCGATCCAGGCGCAGGTGATCAACCTTCTGATCGACCTGCAGCGGCAGCACGGCTTCTCCTATCTCTTCATCGCGCACGACCTTGCCGTGGTCGCCCATATCAGCCACCGCGTCGCCGTGATGTATCTCGGCCGCATCGTCGAGATCGCCGACAAGGACGAGCTGTTCCGCAATCCCCGGCATCCCTACACGCAGGCCCTGCTCGCCTCGGTGCCGGTCGCCAACCCGCTGGCGAAGAAGCTCGCGCCGCTGGTCGACGGCGACGTGCCGAGCCCGGTCAATCCGCCGTCGGGCTGCGCATTTCACACACGCTGCCGGTTTGCGATGGAGCGGTGCAAGACGCAGCGGCCGGCGCTGGTGGATGCCGGAGACGGGCATCAGGTGGCGTGTCTGCTCAATGACGGGACGGGGCGAGGCCGCTAAGGCGGACTCATAGAAGAAATGTCAGCTCCTGAGGGAGGAGCGGAAATCTTCTGCTCGGCAGAGCGTTACCGCTTTTGACCCAAAGCGGACCTCAAGGGGCTATATGGGATCATCCTCACATGGAAATGACCAGTAAGGGCGGCTCTCGAGATTTGCGGGCCCAAGCCGATGCACCTCGCCCGCCAAGCAGGCGTGACAGGGACGGCGGCACATCCAAAGGATCCGGACAAGAACCTTGAAGTAGCGCAAAAATTTTTGCAGGTCCTCTTGACTAGAAATCCGCGTATTCCTAGGTCGTTTGCCGCCCGGGGGCCGGTTCCGGACCCGGATTTTGGACATCGCTGAACCTACCCAAGGAGGATGTGCATGCATTTCCGCCCGTTGCACGACCGTGTGCTCGTGCGCCGCATCGTTGCCGAGGAGAAGACCGCCGGCGGCATCATCATTCCCGACACCGCCAAGGAGAAGCCGCAGCAGGGCGAGGTCATCGCCGTGGGGCCGGGCGGGCGAAACGAGCAGGGCCAGCTCGTGCCGCTCGACGTCAAGGTCGGCGACCGGGTGCTGTTCGGCAAGTGGTCGGGCACCGAGGTCAAGATCGACGGCGAGGAGCTGTTGATCATGAAGGAAAGCGATCTTCTCGGCGTGGCCGAGCAGGCCGGCACGCTGAAGAAGGCGGCGTAACGCTGACAGTCATCGAACGGAAAGGAGTTTAACAACATGGCTGCCAAGGACGTGAAGTTCGCGACCGAGGCCCGCGAGCGCATGCTGCGGGGCGTCGACACACTGGCGAATGCGGTGAAGGTCACGCTCGGTCCAAAGGGACGCAACGTCGTTATCGAGAAATCGTTCGGCGCTCCCCGCATTACCAAGGACGGCGTCACCGTCGCCAAGGAGATCGAGCTGGAGGACAAGTTCGAGAACATGGGCGCCCAGATGGTGCGCGAGGTCGCCTCCAAGACCAGTGATCTCGCCGGAGACGGCACCACCACGGCGACGGTGCTGGCGCAGGCCATCGTCAAGGAGGGCGCCAAGGCCGTCGCGGCCGGCATGAATCCGATGGACCTCAAGCGCGGCGTCGACCTTGCCGTGGACGCGATCGTCGCCGACCTCAAGTCGCACGCCAAGAAGATCACCTCCAACGACGAGATCGTCCAGGTCGGCACCATCTCCGCCAACGGCGACACCGAGATCGGCCGCTTCCTGGCGGATGCGATGCAGAAGGTCGGCAATGAGGGCGTGATCACGGTCGAGGAGGCCAAGAGCCTGCACACCGAGCTCGAAGTGGTCGAGGGCATGCAGTTCGACCGCGGCTACATCTCGCCCTATTTCGTCACCAACGCCGAGAAGATGAAGGCCGAGCTCGAGGATCCCTATGTGCTGATCCACGAGAAGAAGCTGTCGGGCCTGCAGGCCGTGTTGCCGCTGCTGGAGCAGGTCGTGCAATCCGGCAAGCCGCTCCTGATCATCGCGGAGGAGGTCGAGGGTGAGGCGCTGGCGACGCTGGTCGTCAACCGCCTGCGCGGCGGCCTGAAGGTTGCCGCGGTCAAGGCGCCGGGCTTCGGCGACCGCCGCAAGGCGATGCTGGAGGATATCGCGATCCTCACCGGCGGCACCGTGATCTCCGAAGATCTCGGCATCAAACTCGAGAACGTCACCGTGAAGATGCTGGGCCGTGCCAAGAAAGTGGTGATCGAGAAGGAGAACACGACGATCGTCGACGGCGCCGGCGCCAAGAAGGACATTGAGGCGCGCAGCCAGCAGATCAGGGCGCAGATCGAGGAAACCACCTCGGACTACGACCGCGAGAAGCTGCAGGAGCGCCTCGCCAAGCTCGCCGGCGGCGTCGCGGTGATCCGGGTCGGCGGCGCGACCGAGGTCGAGGTCAAGGAGCGCAAGGATCGCGTCGACGACGCTCTGCATGCGACCCGGGCCGCGGTCGAGGAAGGCATCCTGCCGGGCGGCGGCGTGGCACTGCTGCGCGCGCTCAAGGCGCTCGACGGGGTCAAGACCGCCAATCCCGACCAGAAGGCGGGCGTGGACATCGTGCGCCGCGCCATCCAGGTCCCGGCGCGGCAGATCGTGCAGAATGCGGGTGAGGACGGCTCCGTCGTCGTCGGCAAGCTGCTCGAGAACCAGACCTACACCTGGGGCTTCAATGCCGCGACTGGCGAGTACCAGGATCTGGTGCAGGCCGGCGTGATCGATCCTGCCAAGGTCGTCCGCACCGCCTTGCAGGATGCGGCCTCGGTGGCCTCGCTGCTCATCACGACCGAAGCGCTGGTGGCCGAGAAGCCGAAGAAGACGGAAGCGCCGAGCGCTCCCGCGATGGACTTCTAAGGACGGGCGAGCCCGGCCGAACGGCCGGGCTCGTTTGCCATGGATCTGTGACTGTGTTCTCGAACGAAAGGAGGATGAAATGATCAAGGATCGTGCTTTCTCCGCTCGCGGGGAAACCACTCGGAAAACGTTGCGGCGGCTCGCCGCCTTGGCCGTTGGGGCTGGCCTCTCGCTGGTGCCTATTGCGGCCTTTGGCGCCGAAAGCCCCGGCCCTGCCGCCAAGACGGCGGACAGTTTCGAGCGGCTCGCCTTGCCGCCGATCCCGTACCTGGACACGATGCCGTGGTCGAGCTGGGATCGGGGCAGCCCGACCATGAAGGTGGACACATTGCTGCCGGTCCTCGGGCCATCCGGGATCCGGCTCGACCTCACGCCGCCTGATCGGGACAAGCCGGAGCCCGCCACGAGCTGAAATGGGGGAGCGGCCGGCGAGGCCGCTCCTCATCGTTCAGCCACTCATCGCTCACGCGAAAGGAGGATCATCAGATGAGAGGCATTGTCCTCGCCGTCGCTGTGTTGGGCATGGCCAATGGGCTTCAGGCCAAGGAGGCCGACACGCCTCGCGCCGAGATGCGGAGCTCGGCCGAGCCCGCCCGGCAGCTTGCGACCAGTTCCGTCGGAGCGTCTCGGAGCAATCCTGAGAAGTCCGGCCAGACCGAGCGCAGGAGCCGGGAGTTTTCACCCGAACGTCTCGTCCCCGATATCTGCAGAGGATGCTGATCGGCCTTGGCCGATCAGCATTCTTCTTCGCTCGCCTAACGCGACGTCGCAAGGCGCGCCTCATCGAGGCGCGCGAACATCTTCGCCTTGATCCGCTGCAACGCGCGCTGCTCGATCTGTCGGACGCGCTCGCGCGAGATGCCGAACTTGCCGGCGAGCGCATCCAGCGTCTGCTGCGGCTCGCCGAGATATCGCGCCTCGACGATGCTGCGCTCCCGCGGTGTCAGCGCAGCGAGTGCATCGGCGAGGGCAGCCTTGGTGCGTTCACGGTCGGCCGCGTCCAGCAGCAGACTCTCCGGATCGGGAGAGGGATCCACCAGCCGGTCCTGCCATTGGTCGCCTTCCGTCTCGACGCTGATCGGCGCGTTGAGTGAGATGTCGCCGCGCAGCCGGCCGTTCATCTCGGCGACGTCGGCTTCCCTGACGTCGAGATGCCTCGCGATAGATGTCAGCTGATCCGTCCGGAGCTCGCCATCCTCCGCAACGCCAAGCTTGTTCTTCAGCTTGCGCAGGTTGAAGAACAGCTTCTTCTGCGCAGCAGTGGTGCCCAGCTTGACGAGCGACCATGATCGCAGGATGTATTCCTGAACCGAGGCCTTGATCCACCAGGAGGCATAGGTCGCGAGCCGGAAGCCTTTCTCGGGGTCGAACCGCTTGACGGCCAGCATCAGCCCGACATTGGCCTCCGAGATGAGGTCGGCGATGGCGAGGCCATAGCGGCGATATTGCAGCGCGATCTTCGCCGCGAGCCGCAAATGGCTCGTCACCAGCCGATAGGCGGCGTCACGATCGCCGCTATCGCGCAATCGCCTCGCATAGTCGGCTTCCTCCGATGCCTCGAGCAGCGGAAAACGATGGATCTCCTTGAGATAGCGGGATAGCCCGCTTTCCCCGTGAAGGGCAGGAAGGGAGGCAACCAACATCGCGCCCTCCCTCACGAGCACCGTTCGCCCCGATCAGGGGCGCCTTGCCGATCCAAGCGATAATCTGAGTGAAGCGCCGAGAGCGGCGCGGTCCGAGCGCAGTCAGGTTTCATGGCCAAATCCTCGTTAGAGCAAGATGGTTGGACCACCGCGAACCTGATCCGCTGAGCCCGATCATGGCACCCAGACGCCTCAGGCCGGTGGGCGCCACTAGAATTTGGAAATGGCCGGAATGTTCCAGCGTGAACGGTCGTGACGGAAATTGCGATTGCCGTATGCCTTTGCCGCTGCAGACAGGCTCTTGAAACGCGGAGCCTTCATTCCAATCTGGTCCACGCAGGCGCCGATGAGGCTGCACGCATGCTTGGTTCGTGGGATGGATGACTATCGTGATCTCGTGAGCGCAGCTCTTGCGCTGTTCTGCGCCGGCTTGATGTTGGTGGCCGGCCATCTCCTGATCGAATGGCACGCCAGAAGCACCGATCCCGGCATCGGGATCGAGGCGCCGAAGCGCGAGGGCGCGCCCGCGCCGCTCATCTCGAACGGTTCGCCTCCGGACAGGCGGATGATCGAGCTTCCCGCCGAGATCAGGCGCAAGCGCGCCGCGTGAGTGGCCCTAGATCGCCCGCAGCCCTTCCTTGGGCATCTCCCGGATCAGCACATCGATGTCGCTCTGCTCCAGCGTTTCCTTCTCGAGCAGCTTATTTGCGGCGCGGTCCAGGATCGGCCGCCGCGTGGTCAGGATGCCCTGGGTGCGCTGGAACACCTGGTCGACGATGGTTTTCACCTCGTGGTCGACCGCGGCCGCGGTCTCCTCGGCATAGTCGCGCTCGCGCGTCGGATAGGGGCGGTCAGGGCCGGCCAGGAAGTTGCCGGGATCGCGCTCATAGGCGACGCTGCCGAGACGCTCCGACATGCCGTAGCGCGTCACCATGCTGCGGGCGATATCGGTGACGCGGCGCAGGTCGTCCGCCGCACCGGTCGACAAGTGCCCGAACACGATAAGCTCCGCGGCGCGGCCGCCGAGTAGCACCGCCATCTTGTTCTCCAGCTCCTCCTTGGTCATCAGGAAACGGTCCTCGATCGGCCGCTGGATGGTGTAGCCGAGCGCGCCGACGCCGCGCGGGATGATCGAGACCTTGTGCACGGGATCGGTCCCCGGCAGTGAGAGTGCGACGAGGGCGTGCCCCATCTCGTGATAGGCGACGATCTCGCGTTCCCTGGGGTTGAGCAGGCGGTTGCGCTTTTCCAGGCCTGCGATCATGCGCTCGACCGCATTGTTGAAATCGCTCATGGTCACCGCATCGGCGCCGCGGCGCGTCGCCAGCAGCGCGGCCTCGTTGACGAGATTGGCGAGGTCCGCTCCCGTGAAACCAGGGGTGAGCGCGGCAACGGCGTCTGCATCGACATTGTCGGCGAGGCGCACCTTCTTCATGTGCACATTGAGGATCTCGATGCGGCCCCTCTTGTCGGGCCGGTCGACCAGCACCTGCCGGTCGAAGCGGCCGGCGCGGAGCAGGGCAGGGTCGAGGATCTCGGGCCGGTTGGTGGCGGCGAGGATGACGAGCCCGGAGCGCGAATCGAAGCCGTCGAGCTCGACGAGCAGCTGGTTGAGCGTCTGCTCCTTCTCGTCATGGCCGCCGGCGAACGGGCCGATGCCGCGGGCGCGGCCCAGTGCGTCGAGCTCGTCGATGAAGATGATGGCCGGCGCCTTTTCGCGCGCCTGCTGGAACAGGTCCCGCACCCGCGCCGCGCCGACGCCGACGAACATCTCGACGAACTCCGAGCCGGAGATCGAGAAGAACGGCACCCTGGCCTCGCCGGCCACGGCCTTGGCGAGCAAGGTCTTGCCTGTACCCGGCGGGCCCACCAGCAGCACGCCCTTCGGCATGCGGCCGCCGAGCCGGCCATAGTCGGTCGGGTTCTTCAGGAAATCGACAACCTCGCGCAGTTCGTCCTTGGCCTCGTCCACGCCGGCGACGTCGGCAAAGGTGACGCCGGTGTTGGATTCGACGTAGACCTTGGCCTTGCTCTTGCCGATCGCCATCAGCCCGCCGCCGATCCCGCCGCCCTCGGCCATGCGGCGGCCGATGTACCACCAGACGCCGAAGAACAGCAGAACCGGCATGACCCAGGACAACAGGTCCCGCAGAAACGTGCTCTCGATCTGCCCGGTGAAGCGGACGCTGTATTTCTCCAGCTCCTGCGCGACATCCTGGTCGACACGCGTGGTGACGAATTGCTTCTGCCCGCCGGGCAGCGGCTCCTTCAGCGTGCCCTGCAAGGTGCGGTCGGAGATGCCGACCGCCTCGACTTTCCCCTGGCGCAGCAATTGCTGATATTCGCTGTAGGGGATCACCGCGATCTGGTTCGCCGCCGAGATCAGATACTGAATCAGGAAGACCGCGAAAATTGCGGCGATGGCGTATCCGATATTGAAACGGGCATTCTTGTTCATGCGAAGACCAGATCCGATCGTGTTACGCGGGCCGGGCTAACGTCGAGGCGCATTTGGCGCGCTCGCTCGGGCCCGGTGCGCCTCCGGACCTGCATGTTCACGACAGAACTTCTCCTGCTGCCATCGGTTCCAGTCATCCCAAACGCGGGCTCGGCAGCGCCGGACGCAGGCGATCGAGATGCCGGGCAGCGATAAGGCCCGGTTGCAGGCCGGGCCTTTGCATCAGTTCACCAGGGATACCAGTAAGGATATGCCGCCGGATAATACCGGACGGTCCGGTAATAGCGGGGGCCATAATAGTATCGCGGCGGACCATAGACCGGCGCATAATAGACCGGAGGTGCGGCCGCGGCGGCCAGCGCTCCGGTGAACAGGCCGAGCGCGATGGCCGGACCGATGCCTGGACCGCCCCAATGATGATGATGGCCCCGCCAATGGGCCGAGGCCGGCGCAACGGTTCCGATGAGGAGCGTTGCTGCCGCGGCGATTGCAAGAGCAAGCTTTCTCATGTGACTTCCCTCGACTTATGCCCGCGCAAGCGGGCTTCTCAATCCTTCGCATGAGTTTCGTTTTGCCGGACACAGCCGGCAGCATCTGAACTTAGGATGGGCGGCGACGACTTCAAGCCTCTAACCGACAATTGGCCAAGTGGAGAGAACAGTCAGATCGTGTCAATCGAAGAAGGGCTTCGAATGTCCCTGCTGGCGCGTGTCAATAGTGACTAAGTCCGTAAATTCAGCCTTTGGTCCATCTGCGAAGTTGCGCTGCGTCTCACAGAGGTCTGCTTATCGCGGCAGAGCGGTCCAGATTTGCTCAACCTGAGTTCTTCGCATTTTGACCCTTCAGCGACCTCCGGAGCCGTCCGCTTTCCCGCCGCTGTTAAGGTTGGGACCGCAGGCGGTCAGCTGCTTAATGAGCACACAGCCTAGGACAGCACCGGCGCGGCGGGTCCGCCTCTCCGTTGCCATTATGCCGCGGGCCGCGATGGAAACCGGCTCGGCGATTACGCGGTTGATTTCGCATCGAGACCTCCAATGGAGGGTGCCATGCAGAATTGGGAAGGGAATTGGACGAACGCAAAGTTTTGTGATGTTGCGAACCTGATCCTCGGCGCGGTACTGTTCGTTTCGCCCTGGATATTCGGTTTCGATGCGGGGACGGTCTCTCAGAACGCCGTTATCACCGGTATCGCCATCGCGATCCTTGCGGTCGCGGCGCTGGCGGCGTTCGCGGTGTGGGAGGAATGGCTGAACCTCGTCGTCGGCTTGTGGGCACTGGTATCGCCCTGGGTATTGGGCTTCCAGGGAACCACCGCGATGACCGTGCATGTGATCATCGGCGCGGCGGTCGCAATCTTGGCAGCGATCGAGCTCTGGATTATGTCCCGCAACCCGCCGCGGCTGACCACCGGTAGCTGAGAAGCTGGATCGTTTGGCTCGTGGCATAGCTTCGCCGTCATCGGAAAAACCTGTCCAGCCGACGCGGACGAAATTCGGTGCGGACCTGGGGCCGGCAGCTACTCAGCGCAGTCGGCCTTGGGTCAGCCGTAAGTGCCGCAGCTCGAGCTAGCCTTGCTGGACGGCTTACTCCCGGCGCCAAATTCCGAAAGTGCCGATGGAAAGGCCTTGCTCCGGGGCTAGGTTCATCGGGCATTCCGTTTGCGTCGGATTCCCAAATTTGAATGCCACGGGGCATGATTTTTGGGACCAAGCTGCGTTTGCCATCCAACGGCAGACATCTCGGTCCCAGCTCGTTTTTCGATCCGGAAAAACCTCCAGGCTGGGGCCGATGTGGTCTACTCCGGGCGTAAGCCGCCCCATCAGTACCAGCCCATCTTGAAACAGAGACCAAGCCAACCAGCGAGCGCGACTAGAGCGGCAATGTTGATGTACTTCTGAGCGTCCTGCATCATTGCACCGCAATCAAAGGCGCCCCGCAATTCGGAGCAACGGTGATTTGCCACTACCCGTTCCGCCTCTCTGCCCTTGACCAGATCAACAAGGTTCCGGTTTCTGGCGCTCGGTTCATCGCGGGAGCTCGGGGTTTCTCCACCTTATGTGCTTTGGCGTGTTCTTCTCGACCTGCGGGACCATGCGGGCGGGATCGGGACCGCCCGGAACGCCCCTGGGGCCGAGCAGCTCACGCGTAATGTCATCCTCGGTTCTTTCCGGCTCGACGCCGTTGATGGGCCGCTGTCGCACGGGAGCGACCTCCTGATGCCCACGGCACGCTCAGGTCACCTCAGGCTTGAAGGTCTGCGGCTGCTGCTCTGGCGGCGGCATTTTAAAAGGAATGGGGAACGGCGTGCGCGCGAGGCTTACCAGCGCCTCCCGTTCCTCGGAGAGACGGCTTTCGATGTACTCGCGCTCCAGATCGGAAAGGCGGGTCTTGAGCAGCCGGTGGTAGCGGTGAATGCTATTGCGGTGGGTGCGCAACCGGGCGAGCTTTTCTTCCAGTGTCATCATCGTCGTCCTCGACGGTTACAAGCAATCCTTTCCAAAAGAGGTCGGAGGAGCCCTCCGGCGTGAGACTTAGAGAGGCTTGATCTTGTTTCAAGATGGATCAGAAGATTGGACCAATTGCCTCAAACTCAAGCCAGCGTTCTGTACGCTCCGTGCTCCCCAGCGCGGGGCCGGATCATGGCAACCGAAAATCCGCCATGTGCTCTTGCATCGTCCCGTTGATGTCCGCTTGTGGCCCTCAGCCGACCATTGGGACCTCGCCCTCCGAGCACCGCTTCTGACCCATAGCAGAAGTCTGAGCCTGCACTCCAATCCCTCAACCACCCGGCTCGAAACTCATTCTTGCGGTTGCACGTGCCTGACGCCGGAACGTGAGCATCGTCAGGGTCCCTGATCTCCTTAAACAATGGCATGGTCAGCAATCCCAGCGAATGTGTAGCAGTAATGCTGTCGCAAATTGGCTTGCCATCTTGCAATTCTAGGAGCGGGAACAAATGCTTCTCGCTTCGTGGAGCTGGGGGAGACAGAAGTCTGCGGCGGTTCGCGGATGCAACACTTTTGACCTTGGCCACTTTCAATGAGCTCGCCTGAACGGCTACGATGCCGTCACCAGAGAGCTTAGGAGCGCACATGAGACGGCGGGAGTTCATCACGCTTCTTGTCGGCGCGGCACCTCTGTGGCCGCTGACGGCGAGCGCGCAACGTTCAGCGGTAGCTGTTATCGGTGTGTTGTCCGTGGGTTCCCCTGACATTGCGAGTCCCTATGACGCAGCATTCGAAAGAGGTCTCGCGGAGAGGGGTTTCGTAGTTGGCAAAAACGTTACGATAGAACGTAGGTGGGCACGAGGAAACCACAGTAGGCTTCCGGAGCTCGCTCAGGAGCTCTTGCATTTCAATCCAGCGCTGATCATCGGAGGGGGCAATGTGGTTGCGCTCGCCGCAAGGAAAGTAACTTCAACCATTCCGATCGTATTCGTAATCGCGTCAGACCCCGTGAAGCTCGGACTGGCAAAGAGCTTCGCTCACCCCGGGGGCAACGCCACGGGCATATCTATGATGACAGCGAGGCTTGTCCTAAAGCGCCTCGAACTGATCCAGGAGCTGCTCCAGCAAAAGGCTACCGTCGGATTTTTGGTGAACCCTGACAATCAAGACTTGCTTCAGGAAATTGACGAAGTTGCCCGTTCGACCGGGCGGACCTTGAAAGTAGCCAAGGCGCGCAACCAGGATGAATTAGAGCCAGCTTTCAGGCAGCTTGTTAATGCCCAAGTCGGGGCGGTCCTCGTCAGCAACGATGCGATATTTTTCAACCTGCGTGCGCAACTTGTCGCATTGGCCGATCGTCATTCGCTTCCGGCGTCCTATGAATTCCGCGAATTTCCGGCGGCCGGTGGCCTGATGAGCTACGGGCCGAGCCTTGTCGCAAATTTTGAAAAAGCCGGCATCTACGCCGCACGAATCTTGGGAGGTGCTCGGCCGGAGGATTTGCCCATTCAGCAGCCCACGGAGTTCAGTTTGGTTCTCAACTCAGCAACCGCGCGCTCCTTAGGCATCGAAATCCCGCCATCACTGCTCGCCCGTGCGGACGAGGTGATCGAATAAGGCTCTACGCCCGATGTCGGCCCGTAGCGACCTTGCCGCGCGACCGCGACCGTCTGCATTCGACCCATTGCGGACTCATTACCCTATCCTCGGTCCTGATTGCGTCCCATAATGCTCCGCTATTTGGAGGCTAGTCATGAGGCGACGCGATTTCATGTCGACCCTCGGCGGATTGGCTGCAATTTGGCCAGTTGCCGCGCGCCTGGCAAAAGGAACGTGTCCGTCGAATTGTTTATCTAAGTGCTCCGAGCCGGGAGTTGGTACAACGCGCGCTCGATGCTTTTCTGCGAAAGCTCCGAGAGCATAGTTGGGTTGAAGGCGAGAACTTCATCACTCGCTCTGACCTAATTCAGCGAGGTTCTTGCTGTGACGTTATTTTCGACTTATTCAACCCAAACGGCCCATCTCAATCCCGCATACCTCCGTCGATCACACGGTCCCATGGCAAAATGCTAATGTAGTCATCCCCAGGCGTGGTCCTTGGAGGGTACATGCAGCGGCGGGAGTTCATTGCACTGATCGGGGCCATCGGTGCCGTTTGGCCGCGCAGCTTGATCGCGCAGCCCGCCCATCAGCTCATGAAGAAGATGCCTCGCATCGGTTTCCTGGCGTCAGTTCCGCACCAACGAATCGAAGCCTTCGATCGCGGACTCCGCGAGATGGGATATGTGGAGGGCGCGAACATCATCATCGAGCGCCGGTTCTGGAAGAATGACCGCGAACAACTGGCGAGATTTGCCGCCGAGCTGGTGGCTCTCGAAGTCGAGGTGATTGTGGCGTCCAGCACGCCCGAGGCAATTGCCGCCAGGGCAGTCACCGGCACGATCCCCATCGTGACTGCCACCGCAGACGCGGTCGGTGTCGGCCTTGCGGCAAGTCTTGCGCGGCCGGGTGGAAACGTGACGGGACTGACCGGGGTCGCAAGCAGCGGCAAGAATTTCGGGCTTCTGTTGGAGTTACTGCCACGGGCGTCGCGGTTCGCGGTGCTCCTCGACCCCGACAACCAATATCATGCACGGCTGATGGCCGACTTCCAGAAAACCGCCGCGGACCGGCAGGTCGAGATACTTCCGGTGATCAAACGCTCGGTGGAGGACATAGGCCCTGCTTTCCAGACCATAGCTTCGAAGGATATTCAGGGCCTGCTCGTGCTTGTGGACCCCATCGGGTTCGCCAACCGGCGCAAGATCATCGAGCTCGCCGCGCAAAACCGCATTCCGGCGGTGTATCACTGGCGTGAAGAAGCGGTCGAAGGTGGCCTTCTCTCGTATGGCCCTGACATCATTGACCTCAATCGCCGCTCCGCCGGTTATGTTGCAAAACTGCTGCGGGGCGCGAAAGCGGCCGAACTCCCGATCCAGCAGCCGGAACGCTTCCGATTGGTGATCAATCTTAAGACTGCTCGCGCTCTCGGTCTGAATATTCCAACCGCGCTACTCGCGACGGCTGACGAGGTGATTGAATGATGCTGCGCTGCATGAATCCGCATGTGGCCCTTCAGCTACATTGGAAGATTGCTGCTTCTCCGCTGGTGTTGGGGCTTAAGCGGACATCAGTCGACGGCCAGCCGCTTAATGCGTACACGGCCTAGATCCCAGTGCCCGGATCACCGGCCAGGCCGCGAGCGCGGCGGCGAGATGTTTGAGCGTATGGCCCGAGACCATGTGGCCGGTCGCTTCGAACACGGTCACGTCGCCGAGTTCGAACAGCTTGGCCAGCACATAGAAGACGATCACGCCGCCGAGCGGCACGCCAAGCGCGCCGGGTCGCGGGCGTGTCAACGCAAGGCCCACGGCCAGCGCCATGCCGCCGAACTGCACCACCACCCAAGGCGTGAGATTCTCGCGGGCCACCCAGGCAGCGAGCAGGCCAGCAACCATCGCCAGCACCAGCACCGTTTCGCCTGCGCGCGCGCTGATGCGTTCGCTGGCCGCGATGCCCAGAAAGCCTGCGAACGCGACCGCCATGCCGAGACGATCGGCGATGAGCCGTTGCGGCACGTCGGGGTCGAGATGATAGAAGCCCGAGCCGAGGCAAGTGAGGATCAGCCCGACGAAGAACCAGCTTGCACCCACCGGCGCATCATTTCGGGCGCGCAGCCGCTCCGAGCCCCACACGCCCATCGCGAGGAAGGCGAGATTGCTCAGCACGTCGCCGGCGTTGGGCACGCCGAGCCAGGTGCGGCTGTCGATGAAATGCGGGATGTGCCAAGCGGCGGCGGGTATCGCGGGCGCCAGAAGCGCGGTGAGCGTCAGGACGAGGAGCGCACCGATAAGATATTTCTCGCCGGTTTGAAGGGGGGCGTACGAGAGTCGGCGAACGACTGGCGGGACCAGTGCATTGGCCGGTTGAGCTTGGTCGCGCGCGCGCAGCATGAACATCTCTAGATATTGAACATTGTTCAATATTGGTAGCTCGAAAATGAACTATGTTCAATGTGAAATGCTGTGGGATTTGCGTAACAAGCAAGATATTGAAATCGCTTTAGTTTCGGAGCGTGAGCGGCCGCCACAGCCGTAGGACCTCCTAGCCTTGGTCAAGAGGTTTCATGCCTTAATGCAACAGAGTAGCGCAGTGCTCACCGCTGTCCAGGACGCTTCGCGCCGGCTACGCCGGTGCCGATGGCATCCTGGACAGCGG
>NZ_JADYVY010000036.1:0-22694 GCF_020194215.1 Bradyrhizobium sp. BRP20
CGCCCAAGGCCTCCCCGGCCCCGGCTCCGAAGGCGGCTGCTCCCAAGGCAGCTCCCAAGGCTCCGGCGCCCGCAGCATCCCCGCAGGCTCCCCCGCAGCAAGGCGCCCCGCAACAGGGCGCAGCCCAGCCCGCCGATCAGCAGATCCAGCTGATCTATGCGCCCTGGACCAAGTTCTGCCTCAAGGGCCAGGACGCCAATGCCAAGCAGGTCTGCTTCACCGGCAAGGACGGCCGCATCGAATCGGGCCAGCCGGTCATCGCGGCCGTGATCATCGAGCCGGAAGGCGAGCCCAAGAAGATCCTGCGCGTGACGCTGCCGCTCGGCATGCAGCTCGTGCACGGCACCCGCATCATCGTCGACAGCAACGCGCCGCTGCAGCAGCCCTATGTGATCTGCTTCCAGAACGGCTGCATGTCCGACTACGAGGCCACGCCCGAGCTCATCAACAACATGAAGAAGGGCCAGAATCTCGTTGTCCAGGCGATCAATGCCAACGGCGCGCCGCTGACGCTGCCGCTGCCGCTCGCCGGCGAATTCCAGAAGGCCTATGACGGTCCGCCGACCGATCCGAAGGTGTTCGAGGAAACCCAGAAGAAGCTGCAGGAAGAGCTGCAGAAGAAGGCCGAAGAGCAGCGCAAGAAGCTCGAGCAGCAGGGTGGTGGCGCACCGGGCGCGGCTCCGACCGGTCAGAAGTAATCGGGAGCAAATCCCGGACGTGAAAAAGGCGCTCGGTTCGAGCGCCTTTTTTGCTGGCCGACGATCGGCGACGATCAGTTCAGCGAGGGATTGCGCGGGCGATAGCCGCCGGCCTTGTCCTTGACGAAGATCTCGGCGACCTGGGAATGCCGGACCGGCTCGCCGGAATCGTCCGGCAACAGGTTCTGCTCAGAGACATAGGCGACGTATTCGGATTCCGCGTTCTCCGCGAGCAGGTGATAGAACGGCTGGTCCTTGTGGGGCCGCACTTCCTCGGGAATCGACAACCACCATTCCTCGGTGTTGTTGAATTCCGGATCGATGTCGAAAATCACCCCCCGGAACGAGAAGATCCGGTGGCGAACGACCTGTCCGATCTGGAATTTGGCGGTCCGCGCTTTAATCATCCCCCGTCGATAGACCAGGATTGTGGCCGATGCTAGTGCCCTCAGCTGGAATTAACCTTCGTCTCCGGGGCGGATAGCCCCCAAGCCTTCAGAAAAAACTTCAGCAATGGTCGATATCCTCAATCTGGCGCTGCCTTATTTCGGCTTGATCTTCGTCGGTTTCGCTTGCGGGAAGGTCAAGTCCATCCCGGAATCGGGGCTCGCCTGGATGAACTTCTTCCTGCTCTACGTGTCGCTGCCGGCGCTGCTGTTCGCGATCATGTCGAAGACGCCGTTTTCGGAATTGAATAACCCGCCGTTCCTGGTGGCGACGACGCTCTCGACCGTCGCGGCATTCACGCTGGCGCTGGTGGTCGGCAAGCTATTCGGACGGCTGACGCTGCGCGAAGCGACGCTCGCGGGCCTCTCCGGCGGCTACGGCAATATCGGCTATATGGGCCCGGGCCTCGCACTTGCGGTGCTGGGGCCGAAGGCGGCTGCGCCGACCGCGCTGATCTTCTGCTGCGACAGCATCTTCCTGTTCACGATCGTGCCGCTCTTGATCGAGCTTTCCGACCGCGACCATCCCTCGCTCGTCCATGCTTTCGGCGTCGTGCTGAAGCAGATCGTGCTCAATCCGCTGATCATGTCGGCTTGCTTCGGCGCGGCGGTGGCGGCGCTGCATATCGAGCTGCCGGTCGCGCTCGACCGCACCATCACCTTCCTGCAGAACGCGGCCGCGCCGACCGCGCTGTTCGTGCTCGGCGTGACCGTGGCGCTCCGCCCGTTCGATCGGGTGCCGTGGGAGGTGCCGGGCGTGATCGCGGTCAAGCTGCTGATCCATCCGCTCGCGGCGTTCGCCCTGATGCTGGCGTTCGGCCCGTTCGCGCAGCCCTGGGCCGCCACCGCCGTGCTGATGGCCGCGCTGCCGCCGGCGCTCAACGTGTTCGTCATCGCCCGGCAGAACGATGCCTGGATCGAGTCCGCCTCCGTCGCGGTGCTGCTCGGGACCTTCGCCTCGGTGGTCACGCTGACCAGCGTGATGTGGGCGATCCAGACGGGACGGTTGGCGTTTCCTTGATGGTGATGAGATTGGCTTGATCTCTTCCGCGGGCCGGTGCACTCCCTCTCCCGCTTGCGGGAGAGGGTCGGGGAGAGGGCTCTCTCCGCGTCGGGATTGTCGAGAGTGCAGAAAAAATCCCGTCGCGGAGAGAGCCCCCACCCGGCGCTTCGCGCCGACCTCCCCCGCAAGCGGGAGAGATTGCACCGAGCCAGCGGTGAAGTCGTCCAACCTAACGCGCTTCGGAGCTACCTGCGCCAGGTCGGCGTCAGGCCTTCGCGCATGGCGAAGCGCCGGAGCGGGCCGATGGCGCCGAGGAGGTGCATGCCGACGGCGCGGACGGGCTGGAGCGGCAGGAAGTCGTTGAGCAAGGAGCGGTTGGCGATGTCGATCGCAAAGGTACGGCTCAAGATGTCCGGACGCCGCGCGCGGTCATAGCGCTTGAGCACATCGTCGGCGCCGGGATCCTGTCCCGCGGCGATGGCCTCGCCCGCGAGCCGGGCAATGTCGGCGGCATCGCGCAGGCCGAGATTGAGGCCCTGGGCGCCGATCGGCGGCACCACATGGGCGGCTTCGCCGACCAGCGCGATACGGTCGCGGCCGAAGCATTTCGGACGCTCGATCGCGAGCGGGAACAGGTTGCGGCCAGGCTCCACATTCATCCGTCCCAGGATCGAATGCGACTGTTTCTCGATCGCCGCCGACAGCGCCTCGTCGCTCAAGCCGCGCAGCCGTTCAGCCTCCGCAGGCGCTGCGACCCAGACGATGCTGGAGCGGTCGCCGGGCAGGGGCACGAACACGCAAGGCCCGTGCGGCGTGTGGAACTCGGTCGAGACGTTGCGATGCGGCCGGGCATGGCTGACGTTGAAGGTCAGCGCAGTCTGGTTCAGCTCGTGCCGCGTCACGGCGATGCCAGCAGCCTCGCGGCACAGCGAGTGCCGGCCGTCGGCGCCGACCACGAGGCGCGCCGAGAGAAACTGTCCGGACGCCGTGCGCAGCGCGACGTCGTCGGCCTCGATGACGACGCTTTCGGCCTCGTCGTCGAAGCGGACGAGATTGGGCAGCTCGGCCGCGCGCGCTTCCAGCGCCAGCATCAGCGAGCGGTTGTCGATGTTGTAGCCAAACGCATCGAGGCCGATTTCGTGACAGGAGAAGCGCACCTCGGGGCTGCGGAACAGCCGGCCGGTGTCGTCGACGAGGCGCATGACGTCCAACGCAGCCGCCTTATCCCTGCAGCGCGACCAGACGTCGAGGCCTTCCAATAGATCGATGGAGGCGCCGAGCAATGCGGTGGTGCGATTGTCGGCATAGGGAACGCGGCGCGCCACCAGTGCGGTCCGGGCACCCGCCTGCGCCAGGGCGATCGCCGCGGCAAGGCCGGCAGGTCCGCCGCCGATCACGGCCGCGTCATGGAGTGTCGATGCGTCTATCATGGAACGACATTTGACACGCCAGGCGGCAAATTCAAGCCCACCTATATTTCCCTGATTTTATGACGAATTTTGCGATCGTGCGCCGCAATGGCGGATGTGCAAACCGGTCGCATTCTGATAGCAGAAGCCATGGATATTCAGCAGGATTCCCTGAAGCCGAGACCGGTGATCCGCGCCGCAGCCTTCTCGGTGCACATCTTCACCGCCTTCGGCGCGGCAATCGCGCTCCTGGCGATGCTGGAGGCCGTGCGCGAGCACTGGGCGGCGATGTTTCAATGGCTGGGCGTCGCCCTGATCATCGACGCGATCGACGGGCCGATCGCGCGGCGGCTCGACGTCAAGAACGTGCAGCCGAACTGGTCGGGCGACGTGCTCGATCTCGTGGTCGACTTCTGCACCTATGTCTTCGTGCCGGCCTATGCGATCGTCGCGAGCGGCATGCTGCTGCCGGTAGCGGCTCCCTTGCTGGGCATCGCCATCATCGTCACCAGTGCACTGTATTTCGCCGACCAGCGCATGAAGGCCGACGACAATCATTTCCGCGGCTTCCCGGCGCTTTGGAACGCGGCCGCGTTCTATCTGTTCCTGCTGCATTGGCCGCCGCTGTGGGCGACGCTGCTGGTCGCCGCGCTGGTCGTGCTGACGTTCGTGCCTTTCCATGTGCTGCACCCTGTCAGAGTGGTGCGGCTGCGCTGGCTGACGATGTCGCTGATCGCGGTCTGGGCGCTGCTCGCCTTCTACACGCTGCAAATGGATTTTCGCGTCGGCACCGGGGTGACCATCGTGCTCTGCGCCATCGCGCTCTGGATCAGCTTCAGCGATGCCTTGATCCGGTTGGCGAAATCCCTGGCGAGATTATCGGCGTGATGGAGCTGCTGACCAGCCCGGAAGCCTGGGCCGCGCTGCTCACCTTGACGGCGCTCGAGATCGTGCTCGGCATTGACAACGTCATCTTCATCTCGGTGCTCGTCTCGCGCCTTCCCGAGAAACCGGCGCAGCGCGCCCGCCAGATCGGGCTTGCGCTGGCACTGGTCTTTCGCCTCATCCTGCTCAGTCTCCTGGTCTGGCTGATCGGCCTGACCGCTCCGGTGCTCTCGATTCAGGGCTATGCTTTTTCCTGGCGCGATCTCATCCTGATCGGCGGCGGCCTCTTCCTGATCGCCAAGGCCACACATGAGATTCACGGCGAGGTCGAATCCGATCACGACGCGAGCGAGAAGGACTCCACAAGCAGCGCCTTCTTCTGGGTGATCGTCCAGATCGTGATCATCGACATCGTGTTCTCGCTGGACTCGATCATCACTGCGATCGGCATGGCCGAGGACATCAAGATCATGATCGCGGCGGTCGTGATCGCATGCGCGGTCATGTACGTTTCGGCGGGTCCGGTGGCGCGATTCGTCGCGGAGCATCCGACCACCAAGATGCTGGCACTGGCCTTCCTGGTGTTGATCGGCGTCGCGCTGGTTGCGGACGGATTCCACTTCCACATTCCGCGCGGCTACATCTATTTCGCAATAGCGTTCTCGGCGGCGGTGGAGTTCTTCAACGTGCTGGCCAGGCGCAACCGCCGGAAAGCCGCCAAGTAGTCGCGTTGGGTCGTTCCAGTCGGCGTCGAGTTGACAAGGCGGGCGCGATAGCTTTCGCTCAGCCGCACGAAGAGGAGGTCAGGTGATGACGAAAGCCATCCGTGTGCACAAGGTCGGAGGCCCCGAAGCCCTGGTCTATGAGAGCGTCGACGTGCCGGCGCCCGGGCCCGGCGAGGTGCGCATCCGCCAGCACGCGGTCGGCCTCAACTTCATCGACGTCTATTACCGCACCGGCCTCTACAAGGCGCCGGGGCTGCCCTTCATCGCCGGCAATGAGGCCTCCGGCGAGGTGGTCGCGGTCGGGCCAGGCGTGACGAATTTTCATCCCGGCGACCGCGTCGCCTATTACCACAATCTCGGCGCCTATACCGGCGAGCGCAACATCCCCTGGGAGAAGCTGGTCAAACTGCCCGATCACATCACCTACGAGCAGGGTGCCGTGCTGATGTTGAAGGGGCTGACGGTCTGGTATCTCCTGCACAAGACCTTCAAGGTCGAGCCGCATCATCGCGTGCTGGTCCACGCCGCCGCCGGCGGCATCGGCCTGCTCGCCTGCCAGTGGGCGAGGGCGCTTGGCGCGCATGTCATCGGCACCGTCGGCTCGCGCGAGAAGGCCGAGCTTGCGGAGGCCAATGGCTGCGATCACGTCATCCTCTACAACGAGGAGGATTTCGTTGCGCGCGTGAAGCAGATCAGCCGTAACGAGGGCTGCGACGTCGTCTATGACGGCGTCGGCAAGGCGACGTTCCCGGGCTCGCTGTCCTGCCTGAAGCCGCGCGGCATGTTCGTCTCGTTCGGCAATGCGTCGGGCCCCGTGCCACCGTTCGCGATCGCCGAGCTCAACAATCACGGCTCGCTGTTCGCGACGCGGCCGAAGCTCAACGATTATGTCGGCACGCGCAAGGAACTGCTCGAAGGTGCCGACACCCTGTTCGCCGCGGTCATCAACGGCAAGCTGCACGTGCCGATCAACCACGCCTACGCGCTCAAGGACGCCGCCAAGGCGCATATCGATCTCGAAAGCCGCAAGACCACGGGGGCTTCGATCTTGAAGCCGTAGATGGTGGTCCCGCGAGGAGTCGAACCTCGAACCTCCGCGCCCGCAACGCGGTGCTCTGTCCATTGAGCTACGGAACCCTACCACCTTCGAACTGGCTGTCGTAGGGTGGGGCAAAGGCGTAACGCGCCGTGCCCACCAATTCGCAACGACAGTTTGAATGGAGGGCACGCTTCGCTTTGCCCACCCTACAGCACTACGCGACGCGTCTTGCCGCGCCGGCCTTGGTCAAGATCGCGTCGAGACATTCGATCATCTCGGCGATCTCGCTCCTCGTGACGTTCAGCGCCGGCATGAAGCGCAAGCTGTCGAGCTGTGGGGCATTCAGCAGCACGCCGGCTTCGAACGCCTGTGCGACGATGCCCGGTGCGATCGGCAGCTTGAGGTCGAGCGCGAGCAACAGGCCGCGTCCTCGCACGCCGCCGAGGCCATGCCGGGCCGAAATCTTCTGCAGCTCGCTTTCGAGCAAGAGGCCGGTCTCGGCCACCTGCTTCAGGAAGTCGGGCTTCTTGATCTCCTCAAGCACCGCAAGGCCTGCCGCGCACATGATCGGGTTGCCGTTGAACGTGCCGCCCTGGTCGCCGTGCTCGAAGCATGAGGCGCGTTCGGTCGCGAGCAGGGCTGCGAGCGGCACGCCGCCGCCGATGCCCTTGCCGAGCGTCATGATGTCGGGCGCAATCCCCGTATGCTCATAGTGGAAGAGCTTTCCGGTCCGGCCCATGCCGGTCTGGATTTCGTCGAAAATGAGCAAGAGGCCGTGCGCCTCGGTCAGCGCGCGCAGCTGCTGCAGGAACTGATCGGTCGCAGGCCACACGCCGGATTCGCCCTGGATCGGCTCGAGCATCACGGCGACGGTGTTGGCGTTGATCAGCTTTTCCACCGAGGCGATGTCGTTCAGCTTCGCCTTCTTGAAGCCCGCGACCTTCGGCTCGAACAGCGGCTCGAACGCCTTCTTGCCCGAAGCCGACATCGTCGCCAGCGTCCGGCCGTGGAAGCCGCCTTCGAAGCTGATGATCTCGAACGCGCCGCCTTTGTGCAGGCTGCCGTATTTGCGCGCGAGCTTGATCGCACCCTCGTTGGCTTCCGCGCCCGAATTGGCAAAGAACACCTGGTCGAACGCGCTGTTCTCGACCAGCGCCTGCGCCAGCTTCAGGCTCGGCTCGTTGTAGAAGGCCGGGCTCGGCGTCAGCAGCCGCTTGGCCTGAGCTGCGAGCGCATCGGCGATCGCGGGCGGGGAATGGCCGAGGCAGTTCACGGCCCAGCCCTGCACGAAGTCGAGATAGCGCTTGCGGCTGTCGTCCCAGAGGTAGGAGCCGGCGCCGCGGACGAACACGGTCTTTGGCCGTGCGGTGATGTCCATCAGCGCGTCATACGGATGCGTGGTCATGTCGTACTCCAGGGGTGGAAAAAAAGGGCGCAAAAAGCAGAAAGGCCGCACCTTGCGGGTGCGGCCTTTCTCGAAAACTAGCTGAATTCAGTGGTTCAGCGGCGTCCTCGGACATGGCGCACCCTCTCGTCGTCGCGGGAGCGACGGCGGAGCATTTCGGTGCGCTGGTTGGTCCGGGCGTTGATCATGGGGCGGGTCCGTACAGCCGAATGGCAGGACTTGTCAAGCAGGCTTTTTTCAAGATGCACGCCGAGCGTGCATCGGTCAGGTCGAGTGCGCAGCTGTGCAGCGTCTGGTTGACGGTGCTCTGGTGGTAGAAGCGGTAATCGTCGAAGCGCTGCGTGCGCAGCATGTCGCTGCGTGCGCAGCATGTCCGAGAGGCGGCTCATCCTCGTTCCTCGCTCGCGTTGAAAACGCGGGCAGAGTTAGGCCGAGTCCGTGACCGCTACGTGAATGCATTATCGTGTCACATTGCGGTGCGCAGGCCGTCTCGCCGTGTCGCGCCCTGCAGCAACCATCGGGTCGCTGGCGCGTTTGTGATCATGGGATGCGATTTGGTTCGAACCGGCTTCACGTCGGTTCAGACCAAGCAAGACGGGACCAATCAGACCAGTTTTCAGCCTTGTCCGACACGCCTTACCCAATCGACCTCGACAGCATTCGCGGCGCATTTCCGCCCGGGACCGACGCGCCGCCGCTGCTGGTCGATTTCGCCGGCTGGCTCGAGGGGCGTCCCTGGGGCAGCGTCGGCCGCTTCGCCCTGCAAGGCCAGTTCTCCGACTCCGCGCCGATCGTCGACGGCAGTCCCTTGCGCGACAGGTTTTCGCTGTTCATGCGCCTGCCGGACGGCTCGGCCGTCGGCGGCTGGTATGGCGCGGGTCTTGATCGCGACAATCCGCCGATCGTCGGTCTGGGTTCCGAGGGTGATTACGAGCTGCTGGCGCCGAGCCTCGATGCGCTGCTGACGAGGCTGACGTCGCAGCAATTCGACAGGGCCTGGAGCGATCTGAAGCCGCATGACGACGTCGAGCCTCAAACCGTCGAACTTGCGCAATGGCTCGCTGGACAGCCTGTTGGCGAGAAGGCGACGTGCGACGACGGGCCTCCGGAGCTGCCTGATTTCCGCGGCTTCATGGAAAAATGGAGCCGGGACCGCGAGGATTATTGGGCTAACCATCGCATGATGGCCGAACTCGGCTGGCGGCTGGCCGCCCATCTGCCCAAGGGCAAGAATGCCTGGGATAAGACGCGTTTCGAGGTCGCAATCGTCGGCAAGCAATACCAAGCGCGCGTGCTGACGCGCGGACCGCAGCCGTTCGAGGAAGCGGCTTCTATCGAATCCTTGCTGCGCGATCTGCGCGAACAGATGTGGAAGGCTCAGCCTGAGCTCGGGTTATGGTACGCGATGAGGTTCGGACTCTACGCCGACGGCCGCGTCATGCCGAGCTTCGAATACGACGTGCGCCCGACCATCGACGGTGAGCCGGCCCTGCTCACCGAGGCGAAAGCCGATCTCGCCCGCGCTCCACGCCCGGAGCGCTGGGTGCCGAAATGGCTGGCGTGATTGTCTCTACACTGTCATTGCGAGCGCAGCGAAGCAATCCAGACTGTTCCCGCGGAGGGATACTGGATTGCTTCGCTACGCTCGCAATGACGGAACGCGGTCAGAATCCCGCGACGCTGCCGTGCAGATCGTATGCGTCGGCGCGCTCGATCTTCGCCGTGACGATCTCGCCGACGCGCAGCGGGCGGCGGCTCGTCAGGTACACCGCGCCGTCGATCTCCGGCGCATCGGCTTTGGAGCGGCCCTTGGCGACGGTCGGGCCGACCTCGTCGATGATGACCTGCTGGCGCGTGCCGACCTTGCGCTTCAGCCGGCGCGCCGAGATCTTCTGCTGCCGGGCCATCAGCGCGTTGTAGCGCTCCTGCTTGACCTCTTCGGGCACCGGGTTTTCGATCGCGTTCGAGGTGGCGCCGGCGACCGGCTCGTATTTGAAGCAGCCGAGGCGATCGATCTCGGCTTCATCGAGCCAGTCGAGCAGATAGGCGAAGTCGGAATCGGTCTCGCCGGGGAAGCCGACGATGAAGGTCGAGCGCAAGGCGAGATCCGGACATTCCTCGCGCCAGCGCTTGATCCGCGCCAGCGTCTTGTCCTGCGCCGCCGGACGCTTCATCGCCTTCAGCACCTCGGGGCTCGCATGCTGGAACGGGATGTCGAGATAGGGCAGTACCTTGCCCTCGTTCATCAGTGCGATGACCTCGTCGACATGCGGGTAGGGATAGACATATTGCAGCCGGACCCAGGCCCCGAGCTCGCCGAGCTCGCGCGCGAGGTCGAGGAATTTGGCGCGGACCTGGCGGTCCTTCCACGGGCTCTCGGCATATTTGAGATCGACGCCGTAGGCTGAGGTGTCCTGCGAGATCACCAGGAGCTCTTTGACGCCGGCGCCGACGAGGCGCTCGGCCTCGCGCAGCACGTCATCGGCGGGGCGCGAGACGAGGTCGCCGCGCAGCTTCGGAATGATGCAGAAGGTGCAGCGGTTGTTGCAGCCCTCGGAAATCTTCAGATAGGCGTAGTGGCGCGGGGTCAGCTTGATGCCCTGCGGCGGCACCAGGTCGAGATGCGGATTGTGCGCCGGCGGCAGCGCGCGGTGCACGGCGTTCAGCACGCTCTCATATTGCTGCGGGCCGGTGATGGACAGCACGCCCGGATAGGCCTGCTCGATCGCTTCCGGTTCCGCGCCCATGCAGCCGGTCACGATCACCTTGCCGTTCTCGGCCATGGCCTCGCCGATCGCCGAGAGCGATTCCTGCTTGGCGCTGTCGAGGAAGCCACAGGTGTTGACGATGACGATGTCCGCCCCGTCATGCTTGCGGGCGAGCTCATAGCCCTCCGCGCGCAGCCGCGTGATGATGCGCTCGGAATCCACCAAGGCCTTGGGACACCCGAGTGACGTGAATGAAATGCGCGGCGCTCTGTCCATGTAATCGCCTGGAGCCTATCTGAATTGTCTGGATTTGCGATCCAAGTAATTGAACCGATGGCGAAATTCAACAACTAACGTATGCGGCGCGCGGCTAAAGCAGTACGCGCGCGTAGTTGGCGTGATCGGCCAGTCACCAGCGACGGTATTACTGACTGACGGTTCCTGGTCTGGAAGCTCATTCGGATCGAGCGAGTGGAGGATCCGAGGTGAATTGCTCGAACACGCCCGTTTTGGTTGTTATTCGGTTTCTTGCTTGATTTCACGGAGCTTAACCACGATGCGCCGCTTCATCTTCGGCTTGGCTTTCGTTACCGTTTCCTATGGCGCCATGTTTCCGGCCCGCGCCGAAGTCGACAAGATCATCCATGTCTGCGATCGGCAGGAACGATTGTGTCCGGAATTCAGGCCTCGCGTGAAGGCACCCGACGGGTGGACGAGGGATGAGGCCGCGAGTCTCAAATACGGCGCATCGATGTTCGTTCCCAAAGGGAAGACATTCGGTAAAGCAGAAGCAATCATCTATGCCGAAGGCCGCTATAACGAGGACCGCACCGAACTGGTTCAATGGATCGCAACGAGCGATAGCGATTGGGCGACGACATCCGGCAAGAATGCCAAGATCACTACGCTTCCCTCGGTCAACCCCAAGGTCGTCATCAACCGCTACGACAATCCATCCCTGAAGGACCAGCCGGTTGAAGTGATCGCGCATTACGCTGATCTCGACAAGGATGGCAATTCCTACGTCGTGCGGCTAGCAGTCTCCGGCCGCACTGAGGCGGCGGTGCTGGCCGCGGTGCCACTTCTCGACAAGATGATCGTTGGCGCGAAGATTCCGTGAGAGCATGAGTTCTGCTTCGCAGCTGAAGGCTGCGCGAGCGTTTTCTTGCGGGAGGGCGGCATGGAGAGTTTACATTCGTCGTGTCAGGGACACCCGAGCGACCCGAAGCTGACCTTGGGCGCAGCCGTCTGATCCATATCTAATCTGCCTGATTGACCGGCCTGAGCTAGTCCCAATTGCCCATAATTACAACCCTTTGCAGGGCGATCCGGCGTGCTATGGATGAATCAGCTGCCGTGAGTGAGCCATGAGCGCCGAACAGTCGCCCAAAATCGTGATCGTCGACGAAAGCCCGATCCGGGCCGCGATCCTGGAGGAGGGATTGCGCGAGGCCGGGTTTACCCAAGTCGTCCATATCAGCGAGATGCAGAGCCTGCTGGCCCGTATTTATGCGGCGGACCCCGACATCATCGTGATCGATCTCGAAAACCCCAGCCGCGACGTGCTGGAGGCGATGTTCCAGGTCAGCCGCGCGGTGAAGCGGCCGGTCGCCATGTTCGTCGACCAGAGCGATTCAGCCTCGATCCAGGCCTCGGTCGAGGCGGGGGTGTCGGCCTATATCGTCGACGGGCTGAAGAAGGAGCGCATCAAGCCGATCCTCGACCTTTGCGTGTCCCGTTTCAACGCCTTCGCCAAGCTCCAGGAGGAACTGGAGCGCACCAAGTCGCAGCTCGAGGACCGCAAGATCATCGAGCGCGCCAAGGGCATTCTGATGAAGGTGAAGGGCCTGACCGAGGACGAGGCCTATGTGCTGCTGCGCTCCACCGCGATGCGCGAGAAGAAGAAAATCGGCGAGATCGCACAGTCGATCATCACCGCGTCGGAGATGCTGAAATGACCGTTCCCCTCCGCATCGGGTTCATTCCGCTGGTCGATGCCGCCGCGCTGATCGTCGCGGTCGACAAGGGCTTTGCCGCCGCCGAGGGGCTCGAGGTCGAGCTGGTGCGCGAGGTCTCCTGGTCCAACGTCCGCGACAAGCTCAATATCGGCCTGTTCGATGCCGCGCATCTGCTCGCGCCGGTGGCGATCGCGTCCTCGCTCGGCCTCGGTCACGTCAAGGTGCCGATCGTCGCGGCCTTCAATCTCGGCATCAACGGCAATGCCATCACGGTGTCGCCGGCGCTCCATGCCGCGCTGATGGAGGAGATCGACGGCGATCGCTTCGACCCGATGGCGACGGCGAAAGCGCTGGCGAAGGTGGTTGCCAAGCGCCGCAAGGCAGGGGCCGAGCCGCTCACCTTCGGCATGACCTTCCCGTTCTCCACCCACAATTATCAATTGCGGTTCTGGATGGCGGCGGCGGGCGTCGATCCTGACGAGGACGTGCGCCTCGTGGTGCTGCCGCCGCCCTATATGGTCGACAGTCTCAAGAACGGCCATGTCGATGCGTTCTGCGTCGGCGCGCCCTGGAACTCGGTCGCGGTCGATCTCGGCATCGGCCATATCCTGCATTTCGTCGCCGACATTCTGGTCCGTGCGGCGGAGAAGGTGCTGGCAATCCGCCAGACCTGGGCCGACAAGAATCCGGACGTGGTCGCAGCCCTGGTGCGGGCAGCCGTGAAGGCCGCCGAGTTCATCGAGCATCCCGAGAACCGGACCGAGGCGGCGCAGATCCTGGCCCAACCCGAACGGATCGGCGTCGACGCCGAGGTCATCCAACGCACCCTCACCGGGCGCCTGAAGATCTCGCCCGATGGCACCTTCCGCGAAAGCGGCCGCTACCTGCTGGTCGGACGCGAAGGGGCAGGGCGGCCCGATCCGGTCCAGGCCGCCTGGCTCTATGCGCAGATGGTGCGTTGGGGCCAGACGGCGCTCACCCCTGACGGGGTCAAGACGGCGATGGCGGTGTTCAGGCCCGATCTCTACGACGCGGCGCTCGGCAACAGGGCGCCGCTTGAGGCTCCCGCAGCGTTCGGCGCCTTTGCCGGTCCGGCCTTCGACCCCGCCGATATCCGCGGGCATCTCGAGGCCTTCGGGGTCGGGCGCTGGAGGGCCTGATTCGCGGTTGCTTCGCTTTTGAGCATCTAAGATCCTTGGCTAATGTTTGAGCTGGCTGCTCGTATTTCGGGAGAGTTCTCAAGCCAGCAGTTTCCGGGTCACGTACTAATTATCTGAAACTTCATTGGTTTTTATTTCGACCAAGCTGGCACGCAACTTGAATGTTGCGCTGCGGCCAGCTTGTCATAGGTGCCTGCTGAGCCAAGTCCCGCAGCAACGAAGCTGATCGGACCGTGGGTGACGAAGCCGGCTCCTGAGCCAGCCTGACGTTCCTCGCGGGTCGCGCAATCCGTCGAAGCCACCGAAGGTGGCCGCAGGAGCTTCGTTACACACCATGAAAATCGATACGGTCTCAGTCGACTTTACCGACGAGCAGAAACGCTATCTCGAAGGCTTCACGACCGGCCTGCAGATCAGCCGCGTCGGCCGCGGCCTTGGTGGTGTCGGCAGCGGCAAGGCGAATGCCGAGCCTGTGGGTCCCGATGCCGTGCACATCAAGGCGCAGGACAAGGTGATCGCGTCGGGCAAGAAGCTCGCCGATCAGGAGAAGTTCAAGCGCGACGAGCACCCCTTCGACGCCTACCCGCGGCTGCGCCAGCAGGCGCTCGACAACACCCCGCCGAGCCCGGCGGACAATTTCCGCTGGCGCTATTACGGCATCTTCTATGTCGCGCCGACGCAGGACTCCTACATGTGCCGCCTGCGCATCCCGAACGGCATCATGAAGCATTGGCAGCTGTCGGGCCTTGCCGATCTCGCCGACGAGCTCTGCGGCCCCTACAGCCACGTGACGACGCGCGCCAATCTCCAGCTGCGCGAGATCCCGCCGAAGCACGCGATCAGAATGATCGAGGGCATCCAGGAGCTCGGCCTGTGCTCGCGCGGCTCCGGCGCCGACAACATCCGCAACGTGACGGGAACGCCGACCGCCGGCATCGATCCGCAGGAAATCATCGACACGCGGCCCTATGCCCGCGAGTGGCACTACCACATCCTCAACGACCGCTCGCTCTACGGTTTGCCGCGCAAGTTCAACGTCGCCTTCGACGGCGCCGGCCGGATCGCGGTGCTTGAAGAGACCAACGACATCGCCTTCACGGCCTATGAGGTAAAGGACGGTTTCGGCGTCGAGCCCGGCGTCTGGTTCCGGCTCGGCCTCGGCGGCATCACCGGTCACAAAGACTTTGCGAAATATTCCGGCATCATCGTCAAGCCGGAGCAGGCGACCGCCGTCGCCGACGCCATCGTGCGCGTGTTCATCGAGCATGGCGACCGCACCAACCGCAACAAGGCACGGCTTAAATACGTGCTCGACGCAATGGGCCATGACGGCTTCCTCAAGCTGGTCGAGGAGCGGTTGAAGACGCCGTTCACGCGCGTGCCGGAAGAGGCGTTCGCGCCGCGGGCCGCGGCGGACCGCATGGCGCATATCGGCGTGCACAAGCAGAAGCAGGACGGCCTCAACTGGATCGGCGTATCGCTGACACTCGGCAAGCTCACCTCCGATCAGATGCGGGGCCTCGCCAAGGTGGCGCAAGATCTCGGTGACGGCGAGATCCGGCTCACGGTCTGGCAGAACCTGTTGATCTCGGGCGTGCGCGACGCGAATGTCGAGCTCGCCATTGCCGCGATCAAGCAGATCGGGCTCGCGGTCGAGGCCTCGCACATCCGCGCCGGCCTGATCGCCTGCACCGGCAATGCCGGCTGCCGCTTCGCGGCGTCCAATACCAAGCGCAATGCCGCGGAGATCGGTGACTGGTGCGAGCCGCGCGTCGCGATGGACAAGCCGGTGAACATCCACCTGACCGGCTGCCATCATTCCTGCGCGCAGCATTACATCAGCGACATCGGACTGATCGGCGCGCGCGTGCCGATCAATGAGGAGGACACCGTCGAGGGCTATCACCTCTTCACCGGCGGCGGGTTCGGCCCCGACGCCGATGTCGGGCAGGAGGTCTATCACGACCTCAAGGCCGAGGACGCACCGAAGACGGTCGAGGCGCTGCTCAAGGCCTATCTCGCCAATCGCGCCTCGCCCGACGAAACCTTCCTCTCGTTCGCGCGCCGCCATGACGGCGAAACGCTGCGCAAGCTTGCCGATGCACAGGTGTCCGCATGAACCAGATCACGCCTCCGCCGAAACTCGATATCATCCCCGCCAGCGCGCCATTCTCCGACGCGCAACGCTCCTGGCTGAACGGCTTCTTTGCCGGACTGCTCTCGCCTGATGTCGCAACGCCGCTGTCGGCAGAGCAGGGCGCCGCCGTCATGCAGGCCGGTGACGGCGACGACGGCGAAGCGCCGTGGCACGACCAGACAATGCCGATCGCCGAGCGGATGAAGCTTGCCGAAGGCCGTCCCTTGCGCCGCAAGATGATGGCGGCGATGGCACAGCAGGATTGCGGCCAGTGCGGCTACAATTGCCACGATTATTCGGAAGCAATCGCGAGCCGTAGCGAAGCGCGGCTCAATCTGTGCGTCCCCGGCGGCAAGGAAACCGCGCGGATGCTGAAATCGCTGTACGAGGAGCTCGACAAGGCGCCCGCGGCCAAGACCACCGACAAGAGCACCGACAAGGCCGGCGCTCCGGCGCCGGCTGTGACCGTGACGATCGCAGAGCCCGGCCGCTCGCGGGACAATCCGATCCAGGCGACCTTCCTGTCGCGCCGTCTTCTCAACAAGGGCAAGTCGGAGAAGGAGACCTATCACATCGAGTTCGATCTCTCCGAGGGCAAGCTCGACTATGTGGTTGGTGACAGTTTTGGCGTCTTCCCGCGCAACGACGTCGGCCTCGTCGACCAGATCATCGCGCTGCTCGGCGCCTCCCACACGACCAAAGTCAACGGCAAGACGCTGCGCGAGGTGCTGATCGACGACGTCTCGCTGTCGCCGGCGCCCGACACGCTGTTCGAGCTGATCTCCTTCATCACCGGCGGCGCGCAGCGCGAGAAGGCGCGGGCGCTGGCGCAGGGAGAGGATCCCGATGGGGATGCCGCGACGCTCGACGTGATGGCGGCACTGCAGAAGTTTTCCGGCACGCGGCCGCATCCCGAGGCCTTCGTCGAGGCGCTGGAGCCGCTGCAGCCGCGGCTCTACTCGATCTCGTCCTCGCACAATGCGACGCCGGGAAAGCTGTCACTGACGGTGGACTCGGTGCGCTACGTCATCGGCAAGCGCAGGCGGCTCGGCGTCGCCTCGACCTTCCTCGGCGAGCGGATCAACGAAGGCGAGAAGCTCAAGGTCTATGTGCAGAAGGCGCACAATTTCGGCCTGCCGCAAGACCCGAAGACGCCGATCATCATGGTCGGTCCCGGCACCGGCATCGCGCCGTTCCGCGCCTTCCTGTTCGACCGCAAGGCGACCGGCGCGCCCGGCAAGAACTGGCTGTTCTTCGGCCATCAGCGCAGCGATTGCGATTTCTTCTATCAGGACGAGCTCAACGCCATGAAGACCTCTGGGCTTCTGACGCGCCTGTCGCTGGCCTGGTCGCGCGACGGCGAGAAGAAGTTTTACGTGCAGGACCGCATGCGCGAGGTCGGCCGCGAATTGTGGACCTGGCTCGCCGAGGGCGCGCATCTCTACATCTGCGGCGATGCCAAGCGCATGGCCAAGGACGTCGAGCGCGCGCTGGTCGACATCGTCGCGCAGTTCGGGGCACGTTCGACCGATGAAGCCGTCAGCTTCGTCGCCGAGCTGAAGAAGACTGGCCGCTTCCAGGCTGACGTGTACTAGTCGGACGACTCCTCTCGGGGTTGGGCGTCATCCGATTGTCATCCGTCCCGGTTCCAACTGGCTTGGATTCTAACGAATATGATTCTCGGAACCTGCTGGTGAAGAGAATTTGCATCTGCGATGGGGGGCCTCCAGAGAACCCTCATCGCTTTTTCCGCCACCGTCTTGCCTCCCGCCCTGGTTGTTCCTTCATACTCCCGCAAATGGGGCGTTGGAGATCGACCATGCGCGAACTATCGGCGGAAGCCAGGCTGCACTTCTACGCGCGCTCGCTCTCGCGCCGGACCGGGGCGAGCATGCATCACGTTGCGATGTACAGCGCGTTTGCGGTGATCGCGGCGATCGTGTTCGGGACGCTGTCGGTGCATCCGTTTTGATGTGTCTGCGTAGGGTGGGTTAGCCGAAGACGTAACCCACCACTTGTATGGCTGCAGCAGAAGAGGTGGATTACGCTTCGCTAATCCACCCTACGACACCCACCCTGCTCACGCCCCGCGCTTGAACGGCGCCACCTCGATCCCCGCAGCCTTCAACGCCTGACGCACGCCGCGCGCGATCTCGACCGCGCCGGGCGTGTCGCCATGGATGCACACTGTATCCGTGCGCATCTTGATGACCTTGCCTGTGACCGACACCACCGCGCCGTCCTGCACCATGCGTACCACGCGCTCGGCGATCGCCTTGGCGTCGTGCAGCACCGCGCCGGGCTTCTTGCGCGAGACGAGGTTGCCGTCATCCTCATAGGCGCGGTCGGCGAACACCTCGTGCACCATCGGCAGGTTGGCGTCTTCGCCGGCCTTCACCAGCTTCGAATTGGCGAGCACGACGAAGATCAGGCTGGGATCCACCGCCTTGATGCCGGCGGCGATCGCCTTCGCCGTCATGTCGTCCTCGCAGGCGACGTTGGAGAGCGCGCCGTGCGCCTTCA
This sequence comes from Bradyrhizobium sp. BRP20, assembly GCF_020194215.1. Taxonomy (NCBI): domain Bacteria; kingdom Pseudomonadati; phylum Pseudomonadota; class Alphaproteobacteria; order Hyphomicrobiales; family Nitrobacteraceae; genus Bradyrhizobium; species Bradyrhizobium sp. BRP20. The sequence continues at coordinate 18,097 of NZ_JADYVY010000036.1, forward strand.
CATGGGTGACCTTGTAGCCGGCCGCGGTCGCGATCGCCTGCAACGCGCCGATCTGATAGGCGACGAGGTTCTCGATCTCGGAGGCCTTGAGCCCTGCGATCGGATGCCGGCCGAAGCCGTGCAGGTCGCGATAGCCGGGATGCGCGCCGACCGAGACACCGCGCGCCTTCGCAAGCTCCACCGTCCGGCGCATGATGTCGGGGTCGCCGGCATGGAAGCCGCAGGCGACGTTGACCGAGCTTGCCAGCTCGATCATCGCGGCGTCGTTGCCCATCTCCCACGCGCCAAAACCTTCGCCGAGGTCGCAATTCAGATCGACTGTCTTCATGGGTTGCTCTCCGCCTCTGGTCTTGTTGTCGCTTACGGCTCCGCCGTGACCTGCCACGTCCCGGAATCGACCGCGCTGACCGCATAGCCCGCTACGTTAGCATCGCTGAGCGCCTCGATGTTGAGGGCGACGATGTCGGAGGAGCGCAGACGATCGGGCAGGCTGCGGATCGCTTGCGCGAACTTGCGCGCCTCGTCCTGCGCTTCGGCCATGCTGACCGCCTTGAAGCGGAACGCGGTTCCTGCCGAGGTCTGGGCGAGGCGGCCGATATCGGCCGTGATCACGGTTGCGATCTTCGGATAGCCGCCGGAGGTGCCGCGATCCATCATCAGCGCGATCGGCGCGCCGTTGCCGGGCACCTGGATGCTGCCGTTGACCGTGCCGTCGGAGACGATGTTGTGGCCGTGCAGATGCTTGATCGCGGGGCCCTCGAGGCGGTAGCCCATGCGGTCGGAGGTCGCCGAGATCTTCCATTCGCTGTCCAAGAACAGCGCCTTGTTGGCGTCGTCGAATTCGTCGTCCTGAGGACCCAGCAGCACGCGGATCGGGCCGCTCGCCGGCTTCGGCAGCTCGATGCGCAGCTCCGGTGCGCCGCTGGCGGCATCCACAGTGAACTCGTCACCGGCCTGGAGCGGGCGTGGGTAGGGGCTGCCGAGGCCGGCGCGGGCATTCACGGCGAGACTGCCGAACACTGCCTCGCCCTTGATGGCGCCTTCGATCGCGAGATAGGTGAAGGCGCCGCCGCGGGCAAAGCCGAGCGTCAGCGTCTCGCCATCCTTGAGCGTCACCGAGGTGTCCATCGCGACCGGGCTGCCGGCGATGTCCGCATTGCGCGGCGCGCCCGATATCGCCACGCGCACGGCGCCGTCGCGAGCGGTGAAGGAGGCACCGAACGGGCCGATCTCGATGGCGGCCGCGAACGGCTCGTTGCCGACCAGCGTGTTCGCCGCCGCAAGCGACAGCTGGTCCATCGCTCCGCTCACGGTCAAGCCGTAGCGCTGCGCTCCGTGGCGGCCGCCGTCCTGGACCGAGCTGGCAGGGCCGATGCTGGCAACGACGAGCCGGCTCATGCGTCCACCTGCTCGGCGACGATCTCGCCGGCTTCCGCAGCGCGGTCCATGTCCTCGAATGTCTTGTGGTCGATCGGGTAGAACGTGACGCGGTCACCGGGCTCGGTGAGGAAGGTCGGATTGCGGTGGAGCTGATAGGTTCGCACCGGGGTGCGGCCGAGCAGGTGCCAGCCGCTCGGGGCGGCCAGGCACTGGATGCCGGCCTGGACGCCGCCGATCGAGATCGTGCCTGATGGCGTCAGCAGCCGTGGCGATTGCCGCCGCGACATGTGCAGGAATTTGTCGAGACCGCTGAGATAGGACCAGCCCGGCGTGAAGCCGATCATGGCGACTTTATAATCGCCGCCAGAATGCCTGATGACGATGTCATCGGGCGTGGTGCCCAACGTCTTGGCGACGTCCTCGAGGTCGATGCCGTGCTCGCCGCCATAGGCGACGGGAACGCGCCAGCGGCGCGCTTTGGTGACCGGCGGCAGCGGCCGGGTGGCGATCGGGAGGATCTTTTCGCCCAGCGCCTCAAAGCCGATCTTGCCGGGATCGTAATGGACCAGCAGCGAGCGATAGGTCGGCACCGTCTCGGTGATGCCGTCGATGGGTGTCGCAGCGAGCGCCTTGTCGAGCGCCAACACGCGCTGGTTGGCATCGTCGTCGATGGTGCGGCTGAACTCGACCGTGACGGCACTGTCGCCGCTGGGCAGAAGGCGGGGCGGGGGAAGCGTCGCGGCCATTGAGCTGTCAGAGCGCTGTCGTAATCGGGCTTCTCGGGGATGCGGGCTCGACCTTGAGTTCCGCTTGTCCCTGCTTCGCGTAAATGTGCCCGCAAGTCCAATAAATTAATGCAAGGGGAAGCGATAAAGCCTTGTTATCGCATCGCATAACGGCGCTGCGGCCCTGCGGAATTGCTACTCTTGGCCCTTGACGCAAAGCTCGCGGCTCGCAAGATGCGCGCGTTCTGTCCCGCACCTTGGAGCTCGTTCTCGTCCATGTCGCTGTCCCCCGAAGCCCGCAAGACCCTCGCCGGCATCACCACCGCCACCATCACCACGGTCCTGCTGAAGAAGGGGCTGCGCAATGTGTGGATGCGCGGCGCGCGTCCGTTGCGGCCGGGCCTGCCGCGGCTGGTGGGACCGGCCTTCACGCTGCGCTTCGTGCCGGCGCGCGAGGATCTGGCGACGCCGGAATCCTGGTCGTCGCCGATCTCGACCCGCACCGCGATCGAGGCGATGCCGGAGGGCTGCATCGCCGTGGTCGATGCCATGGGCATCACCGATGCCGGCATCTTCGGCGACATCCTTTGCGCGCGCATGGTCAAGCGCGGCGTCACCGCGCTTGTCACCGACGGCGTGGTGCGTGACGTCGAGGGCGTGCTTGGCACCAATTTGCCGGTTTGGTGCGACGGCTATGCCGCGCCGCCGTCGGTTGCAGGCCTCACTTTCGTCGGCTGGGGCGAACCGATCGGCTGCGGCGGCGTTGCCGTCTTCCCGAACGACATCGTGGTCGCCGACCAGGACGGCTGCGTGCTGATCCCGCAGGCGATGCTCGATCATGTCCTCAATGAGGGCGTCGAGCAGGAGCGGATGGAAGCCTGGATCGTCAACGAGGTGAACAACGGCGCGGTGCTGCCGGGCCTCTATCCCATGAACGCCGAAACCAAGGCGCGCTACGCCGCCAGCAAGAAGTAACGGACAAAGGAACGAGGACCCTCATGGACATCACGCTCGCCGGCACGCGGCCGACCCGCCGCGCGCCGAAGGAACACTTCACCGGCACCGTGTGGCAGGACCCCATCAACATGGCGCCGGCGCCTGCACGGCTGAACGTCTCGCGCGTCGCATTCGAGCCGGGCGCGCGCACCAACTGGCACCACCATCCGCTCGGGCAGACGCTTTACGTGATCTCGGGCGTCGGCCGCGTTCAGACCAAGGGCGGCCCGGTCCAGGAAATCCGTCCCGGCGACACCGTCTGGATTCCGCCGGGTGAAGTGCACTGGCACGGCGCATCGCCGACCAACGGCATGTGCCACATCGCCATGCAGGAAGCGCTCGACGGCGTCTACTCGACCTGGCTGGAGCCGGTCACCGACGCGGAGTATGGCGCGGCGGTGGGCTGACTCTCGTGTCCCGGACAAGACGCATCGTCCAAGGCGATGCGTCGCCGATCCGGGACCCAGATCTTCGACCCACTGAGAGCACTGGGTCCCGGCTCTGCGCGGCAACGCTTCGCGCTGCCGCTTGTCCGGGACACGGCACCTAAATCTTCTCCGCGGTCCACGTGCCCGTGCACATGGCGCCGCGCCAGGTGCCGGAGCCGGACGCGCCGCTGAGCCGGCCGAAGCCAACGGCACGCTTGATGCCGGTGCTCAGGGTGACCTTGATGTTGCCGGCATCGGCGACGCGCCCCGACGCCGTCACTGCGGCGCTGCTCGAGGCGATCTGGCCATTATTGATGCCGATGGAGACCGTCGCGCCGTTGCCGCAGGCCTGGCTTGATGAAGCAATGCGGACGTTCCACGCGCCATCGAACGTGCTTGTCGCAGCGTCGGCCTGCGCGAGCGGGACAGCGATGACGACGGCGGTGGAGAATAGAGCCTTGCGAAACACGTTCATGACACGCCCCTGTGGTTGACCATGCGGGGGACCGTGACACGCGTGCGGAACCGGCGATGTGAGGGCTGTCACGTGCGCAGAAGGCTGTGTGAGCCTGCGCACGCCGGCACGCCAGGGCGCAAAAGCAAAGGACCCGCATCGCGGGCCCCTTGTCTGAGTAAGAACGATCAGGTGGATCTCAGTTCACCCGCGTCCAGGTCTGGCCGCCGCAGAACATGCCGCCGAAGGCGCAGCCCTGCACCCGCAGCCGGTCGGTGCCCTTCATGGCGATCGTCGAATCGTAGGTCGAGCCCGAGTTGGGATCGAGGATGCGGCCCGACCATTTCTGGTCCTTGCCCGCCTTCATGTTGATCAGCACCTGCTCGCCGTTCTGGTTCGACTTGCTGTCGACCGAATAGCCGCAGAGGTTGGTGCCGCATTGCTCGATGCGGACCTTGCCTTCCTTCTCCTCGGTGAGCCAGACGCCGACCGGCGAATTGAGGTCGCGCGTCGGCGCAGTTGCAGGTGCAGGCGGCACTGCGGCCGCCTGAACGCGAGCGGGAGCAGGCGCAGGTGGCGGAGGCGGGGCTGGCGGAGCCGCAGCCACGGCCGGGG
>NZ_JADYVY010000037.1:0-16681 GCF_020194215.1 Bradyrhizobium sp. BRP20
GGGCGGGGGATTGAAGGCTGGGGCAAGGTGACGAGGTCCGGACTCCTAGGCACTCCGGACCTCGAAACTTTTTAGATTGAACGCAGCAACGCGCCGTCCGGTGGGGCATCCGGGCGGCGCGTTGTCGTTTCAGAGCCTCTTTGTTTCGGCGCTTAGCGTGTCTGCGGCTCCAGCGTCACCGTGCAATCGCCCTGCCCTTGCGTCGCGACCACGATGTTGCCCGCGGGAGCGCCGAGAGCGATCGGCGTGGACGAGCCGCCGCCAGGCATCTGGACGATCACGCTCAGGGAATCGGTGCGCGCAGTCGAGCCCACGGTGGTCGGCTCGGCCTGAGCGACGTTGCCGGAGGCATCACGTCGCATGATCTGGCAGTTCACCATGTTGTTTCCGCCGGCCGCCGCCATGCCTGACGACGAGGAGGTGCTGCCACCCATTTGGGCCCGGGCCCGCGACGGATCGCGGGGTACCTGGCTGACGATGCGATGCGAGCGCGGCTCCACGATAATGACCTCGTCTTCCGTCGTGAAATATTCGTAGCCCCGATATGCAGGCTCGATCGAGACGATCTCGGGCGGCAGCCGATGCAGACGCACGCGCGAGGGAATCGTCTCGCCGACCCGGATCGAGATGTTCAGATTGCGCTCCGGCTGCGCCAAGCGTGCGCGGCTCACCGTTTCGGAGATCCGCACCTGCCTCTCGGTCGTCACCTGGGCCTGCTGGTTGACCTGCGTGTTGGTCTGCGTGGTCTGATTGGCCTGGTTGGTCTGCGTGCCCGTGGAGCCGGGCGCGGTCTGTGCGTTGTTGGTCGGTGCCGCGCGGCTGGTATCCGTCGCAGTGGCCGGCTGGTTGCTCTGTTGCGCCGGCGGCTGCTGCTCGGCGGCACTGCGCGGCGGCTGGGCCTGGTTGCGCTCGTTCTGGTTGGCTGTAGCTCCGGTGCGCTCGTTCTGCTGGCCAGCCGGACCAGTCGTCGGGCCAGTCTTGGATCTCTCGGATTCGGCGGTTGATTTCTGCGGCGCAGCCTTGTCCTGCGCAGCCTTGTCCTGCTTGGTTTCCGCACCGCTCTTGCCCGCATCGCGTCCGGGCTTGGTGCTCTCGGCCTCCCGGTTGCGATCGCGCGAAGGCTCACGAGAGTCTTGTGCCTGGTCCCTCGCCTTCGGTTGATTGCGCTCCGAGGCCGTCGCCGGCTGGCGCTTGTCGTCACTTACCTCGCTCTTGGCAGCGCCGCCTCGATCCTCGCGGCCTGCGCCCTGAAGCCGCTCTTGGGCGCCTTGCGCGCGCTCTTGAACGCGTTCTTGAGCCGCACCACCGCGCTGCGGAGAAGCGCCCTTGGCCGGCTCCTCGGTCCGTTTCGGCTCGTCCCTGCGCTCACCGGGCGCCTGGGCATAGGCAAGGCCGGATGCGAGCATGAGCCCGACGGCCGCAGTCGATAACATCAAATGTTGACGCATGGTCCCTCTCCTCGACAATTCGCAACAATAAACGCGAACGTTCTGTTCGTACGAAGGTTCCTGAGCAGGAACGCAGTCGTGGAGGTGAGCCAATCAAGTCGCCATTACATCGCATCCTTCAGCGTCAGTCGCGCCGTGAACGTCACGCTGGTCTTGCCGACCAGCGCCATGCCTTCGACTTCCGCACCGCCGGGGAAATAGTCGCCGGAAAAGCCGCAGGTGACCTCCCTGCCGCCGAATGCGAGCGTCCTGCCGACCGCCTCGGTGTGCTGATTGACGATCATGTCGCCCCGCCACTTGCCGTTCCGGAAGGTGTAGCTGCCGGTGTAGTAGAAGTAGCTGTCGCCGCCCATGATGCGGCCGTCGCTGAGCACGACCACGCCCCTGGCCTGCCCACGCTTGCCGTCCCGCATCTCGATGTCGAAGATGTAGAGGCCGTTGACGACCCTGGCCTCCTCACCCGCTTCCGCTTCATCGCCAGCTGACATCCGATCATCCCCACCGATCCGCTGCCCCGATCAGTTCGGCACGTTCCGCTCGAGATCCTCGAGCCATGCCGCTGCACTCGAATCCGAGGGCGCGCGCCAATCGCCACGCGGCGACAATGAACCGCCGGCCGAGACCTTCGGCCCGTTCGGCATGGCCGAGCGCTTGAACTGGCTGAAGGCGAAGAAGCGGCGCAGGAACACTTCGAGCCAGCGGCGGATCTCCGGCAGATCATAGGCCCGGCGCCGATCGCTCGGGAAGGCCGGTGGCCATTCGCCCTTGGCAACGTCCTTCCATGCCTGAAGCGCCATGAAGGCGATCTTGGACGGCCGCATGCCGAAGCGCAGCGTATAGAACAGGTTGAAGTCCTGCAGTTCGTAAGGCCCGACGGACGCTTCCGTGCTCTGCGGCTTCTGGCCGGCCTCGACGGGCACGAGTTCCGGCGAGATCTCGGCCACAAGGATCGAGCCAAGCGTCCGGTTGACGTCGTCGCTGAACTGCTTGGAGGAGATCACCCAGCGGATCAGATGCTGGATCAGCGTCTTCGGCACGCCGGCGTTGACGTTATAATGCGCCATCTGGTCGCCGACACCATAGGTGCACCAGCCGAGCGCGAGCTCGGAGAGATCGCCGGTTCCGATCACGATGCCGCCGTGATGGTTGGCGAGCCGAAACAAATAATCCGTGCGCAGGCCGGCCTGCACGTTCTCGAAGGTGACGTCGTAGACCTTCTCGCCCTTGCCGAAGGGATGGCCGATATCCTTCAGCATCTGCGTCGCCGTGGTGCGGATGTCGAGCTCCTGCCAGCTCGTCTGCAACGCCTTCATCAGCGCGAGCGCGTTGGTCTTGCTCTCGCTGCCGGTGGCAAAGCCCGGCATGGTGTAGGCCAGGATGTTCTCGCGCGGCAGGCCGAGCAGGTCGACCGCCTTGGCGGCGACGATCAGGGCGTGGGTGGAATCGAGGCCGCCCGACACGCCGATCACCACGCGCTTGGTACTGGTGGCGCGCATGCGCTGCACCAGCCCGGCGACCTGGATGTTGTAGGCCTCGTAGCAGTCCTGCTCGAGCAGGCTCTCATCGCTCGGCACGAATGGAAAGCGCTCGACCTTGCGCAGGAAGCCGATATCGGCGGCCGGCGGCTTCAGGGCAAATGTCACCTTGCGGAAAAACGCCTCGCGCTGCCGCCGGTTGTCGTCGAACGTTCCCATCAGCGCGCGCTCCTGCCGGAGCAGGTCGAGGTCGACGTCAGCCAGCGTGATCTGGCCGCCCTGGCGGAACCGCTCACCCTCGGCCAGCAGCACGCCGTTCTCGTAGATCGAGGTCTGACCGTCCCAAGCGAGATCGGTGGTGGATTCTCCGGCCCCGGCCGCGGAATAAACGTAAGCCGCGAGGCAGCGCGCCGAGGTCGATTGGCACAGCAACGCGCGCGAGCGCGCCCGGCCGATCGTGATCGGGCTGCCCGAGAGGTTGATCAGCACGCTCGCGCCCGCAAGCGCGAGCTCCGAGGCCGGCGTCACCGGGATCCACATGTCCTCGCAGATCTCGACGCCAATGGTGAGGCCCGGAACGTCCTCGGCCGCGAACAGGAGATCAACGCCGAACGGCGCATGCAGGCCGCCAAAGGCGATGGTCTCACCGGCGATGCCGGCGCCGGAGGCGAAATGCCGTCCCTCGTAGAACTCGCGATAGGTCGGCAAGTAAGATTTCGGCACGACGCCGAGGACGTTGCCGCGATGAATGACGACGGCGCAGTTGTAGATGCGATTGCCGAAGCGCAGCGGCGCCCCGACGATCAGGACCGTCATCAGCCCCGCCGAGGCCGCAACGACGCTTGCAAGCCCGCGCTCGACCGCATCAAGCAGCGGATCCTGCTTTACCAGGTCCTCGATCGCATAACCGGACAGGCACAGCTCGGGAAACACCGCGACCGCGACCGACTGCTCATGGCAGGCATTGGCCGCCGCCAACACGGCCTTCACGTTGGCGCTGGGATCGGCGACGTGGGAGGTGGTCACGCAGGCTGCCACGCGCGCAAATCCGTGGGCGTAAATCGAGTGGAAAGTCATCGAGCGCAGTACCCTCAAATCTCTCGCCGGCGGCCACCGCCGTCAGCTCCGGTCATATTTAGCCCATCGATCTGGCCCCGTGCAGGCCATCCGCCGTCATGCATAACGGATCTGCGCCCCATCCGGTCCAGTGCCGGCGAGGTCAGGCGCTGCGGGCCAGCACGCCGGGCAGATCGCCGCGCAGCCACCCGGCGATCCGGGGCCAGGCATGCGCATGGGTGCGCGCGCCCATGAACAGGCCGAGGTGGTTGCTGGGCTCGGATGCCGCTGCAACGAAGGCAGGTGGCGTACCGACGAGCCCCGCGGTGGCCAGCGCTTGCGTCGCTGGCACTACATCGTCGTCGAGGCCGGCGAGCAGGAAGATCGGCGCCTTGACGTCCTTCAGATCGATCGGGCGCCCGAGCGCGACGAAACGGCCCTCGGCGATGCGGTTCTCCCGGAAGATCGCGTTGACGATCTCGAGATAATAAGTGCCCGGCAGGTTGAGCGTCTCGGTGTTCCAGCGGTCGAACCGCGCCAGCAGCTCGGAGCCCTGCTCGTCCGAGAGATCCCGCTGCAATGCCGTCCTGATATCGTCGTTGTCAGGGGTTTTGGACCAGAAGCGCAGCATCTCCTCGCCGCTGACATTGCCGCCGCCGCGCGCGACGAGCTGGTCATAGACCAGCTCGGGCGCGTTGCGGGCGAGCCGGGCCAGCGAGGACTCGATCGACAGGTCCACGGGAGCACCGACCAGAACCAGCCGCCGCACCTTGCCTGGAAAGCGCGCGGCATAGAGCAGCGACAGCCACCCGCCCTGGCACAGCCCGACGAGATCGACCGGCGCGCCGATCTCGTCGATGGCGACGTTGAGATCGCCGAGATAGCTGTCGATCGAGAGATAGCGCATGTCCGGCGTCGCTGACCGCCAGTCGGTGAGATAGATCCGGTCGATGCCGCCGTTTTGCAGCGACTGCACCACGCTGTGGCCTGGGGCGAAATCGGCGATCAGGGCCCGGTGCAGCGCATAGGGCGCGCAGACCAGCGCCGGCTGGCCGGACCGGGTCCGCGAGCAATCGCGCAAGTCCATCGTCGGGAGCTCCAACGCAACGCGGCTCGGCGTCGTCCATGGCAGGCTGCTGTCATCCTGTCGCTCGGGTGCCCGCTCCAGCCACCAGAAGCAGGCATCCATGGCGAGCTGCGCTGCCGCAAACGGCCAGAGCCGTGGATCATCATGAGCCTGGGCTGACCTGCGTGGCGGTTTGGCGGTCTTGTCCACCATGGCTACCTCGACATCCTCACAGAAACGCCTCGAGGCTCACGACGGCAATGCCGAGGTCCCGAAAACTCCGATGGGTCGCCGCGACCGAGCCGTCGAGATCGATGCCGCGACAGGCATCCTCGATGACGGCCACCTCCAACCCTGCCTTCCGCGCATCTTCCGCCGAGAAGCGGACGCAGAAGTCCAGCGCCAGACCTGCGACAAAGACGGTCTTCAGCTCGCGTTCGCGCAAATAACCAAGCAATCCGGTCGGTGTCCGATGGTCGTTCTCGAACAACGCCGAATAGGAATCGATGCCGCGGCGAAAGCCCTTGCGCACCACGAGGCTTGCCCGTGTCACGTGGAGATCGCGATGAAATTCCGCGCCGGCCGTGCCTTGCACGCAATGCGTCGGCCACAGCACCTGCCGGCCATAGTCGAGCTCGATGGTCTCGAACGGCTGCTTGCCGGCATGGTTCGGCGCGAACGAGACGTGGTCGCTCGGATGCCAGTCCTGGGTCAGCACCAGATTGGCGAATTTTTGGGCGATCCTGTTGATGGCGGGCACGACCTTCTCGCCCCCTGGTACCGCCAGCGCCCCGCCGGTGCAGAAGTCGTTCTGTACGTCGATCACCAGCAACACGTCGCGGTCGGAAATCTTCATCGCCGTCCCATTTCGATTTGCCGGGCGCGACGGCGCCGGGCGACCACCTCAGTGTCGGCCTTCCCGCGCGGCTTCGCAACCACTGGCACGCGCGGCAGCTGCGCGAATTGGTCACCCTGGCCGCCACGATGCAACGGTTTGACCTCGTCCGTGTTGACTAGGCGCACCCAAGGGCAGATTCTCGCACCGCCCGCGCCAGGCGGATCGGGTCGAAGCAGCGGAGGACAGGGCTGCCAGGGCCTGAAGGTCGTGGCGGCGATGAGGCCATGAATATCGGCAAGACCGGAAAAATTCTTCTCGCCGATATCGGCGGCACCAATGCGCGCTTCGCGCTGAGCCCGAGCGGTCAGACCGGACCGATCGACTATGTCAAGGTCGCCGACTTCCCGACCGTGCGTGAAGCCATCGCGGACGTTTTGGCGCGCCGGTCCAACGGCGAGCAGCCCCATCGGGCGGTGCTGGCCGTGGCTGGTCCCGTCACCAACAATCGCTGCGTCATGACCAACAGTCCCTGGGTCATCGACGGCAACGAGCTGCAGCCCGCGCTTGGCTTCGACAGCGTCCATGTGCTGAACGATTTCGAGGTCGTGGCCTGGTCCCTGCCCGCCTTGGAGCCTGCCGACCTGGTCCCACTCGGCGGCGGCGACGGCTTGGCCGGCGAGCCGTTGCTGGTCGTGGGGCCTGGAACCGGATTTGGTGTGTCCTGCCTGGTCGACCGCCATGGTTCGCGACTGGCCGTCGTCACCGAGGCTGGACATGCGACCCTGCCGGCGGAGAACGAGCGCGAGGAGCGCGTGATCGCCTGCTTGCGGCAGCGCCTCGGCCATGTCTCGATCGAGCGCGGTGCCCTCTCGGGCTCGGGGCTGCAAAACCTGTATGAAGCGTTGGCTGAGATCGACGGCGTTCAGGTGCCGCATCGCGATGCCGCCGGGATCACCAAGGCGGCCCTGGAGAACAGCTGTCCGGTCAGCCGCGCGACGCTCGAAATGTTTTGCGCCATCCTCGGCTCGGTCGCCGGCAATCTCGCGGTGACCTTCGGCGCCCGCGGCGGCGTCTATGTCGCCGGCGGAATCGTGCCGCGCTTCCGCGAGTTCCTCGCCGCCTCTGCGTTCCGGGCACGCTTCGAAGCCAAGGGACGGTTCCAGGATTATTTGCGCAACATCCCGACCAGGCTCGTGATCAAGCCCGATGCGAGCTTCCTCGGCCTGACGACGTTTGCCGAGCACAACTCCGGCTGAGTAGCGGTCTCAGGCGGCGAGTTCCCGTCATGCACAGCTGATTTGCGGCGCACCTGCGGTTCCACGCAGGTTCTGCTTGCCTGTGTGTTCCCGATGAGAAACAATCTACCCGTGTGTGGCGTAGTTGCGGGGGCGTGACATGCGTAAGCAGGATTCGGGTTTCGACTATCACCGCTATCACCGCCTGTTGCGCGAAGCGGACAGCGAAGACAAGCGGCTGGCGCTCATCGAGCTCCTGATCGAGGAAAAGGCCCGCGACCAGCTGGCTGCCCAGCGCGCTTCGGACCGCGCGGCCATGACGGCTCATACCATTGCCAGGGTGCTGAGGAACGGCCGCAGCCCTGGCGGTTGAGTTCTTCCCGCCAGGCGGCAAAAGCGCGGTCGGTCAGCTCGGGATAGTGGCTGACGGCTCGGGAAACATCGAATCGATCATCGCCTTGAGCTGATCCATCGCGATCGGCTTGCGCAGGATCGGCCTGCGCCGGAGCAAGGACGGCAGCAGTTCCGGACCGTAGCCTGTGGCGAACAGAAACGGTTTTCCACGACGTTCGATCAAATCGGCGACGGGGTCGACATAGACGCCCATCAGATTGATGTCGAGGATGGCCAGATCGTACTGCGCGGTCATGGCAAAGGCGCTGGCGTCGCGCACATTATCTGCTTCCGCAACGACGTGGTGGCCGAGTTCCTCCACCATGTCGGCGATCATCATCCGGATCAACGCCTCGTCTTCGACCAGGAAAACGGAGAGTCCGTCCGCCATATCAACCCCGCAATCAGCCGTGCGAAGCTAAGCATAACCGAATTGCGCTGTAGATACACGAATTCGTGGCGGGCGCCGTTAATTCACACGCGCCCGAACCGATTCAACTTGATCAATCCAGTCCGCGCTCGTGGCTGAGGCGCACCATTGCCTGGATGAACACCTGCTTCTGCTTGTCGTCGAGGCTGGAAAAGAGCGGCTCGGCGGCATCGGCGACGTTGCGCTGATCGCCGGCGCGATCGATCAGGAACTGGGCCTCGTTGCGCATCTGCTCGATGATGTCGTCGGGCGGATCGCGCTTGGCGCGCGCAATCCGCAGGTTGAGCCGCTCTGCGCCATTATGCCCGAGGTAGTGCATCGCGCTTGAGAAGCCGTACCAGTGCTTCTCCTGATCCGGCGTGAGGTTCAGCTCGCTCTTGATCCGCTCGATGTAGGAATCGCTGTTCGCGACGATCTGCTCGGCAGTCAGCTGCGGCGCACCGGGCTGGGTCAGAACCGTGACTTCCTTGTTGTCTTTACCCTTGTTGTCCTGCGGCGCGTTCTTCGCCTCCTTGGTCGCCTTGGCGCTCTTGCCCTTGGCGCTCTTGGCATCCTTGTCCTTGGCCCCGCCCTGCTGCTTGGAATCCTTCGCCGCGTCCTTGCCGGCCTCCCGGGGCGGCGGCGCCTGATTGCTGGTGTTGGTGTTGCCGACACCGAGCACGCCGGTGAAGACGCCGACCACGCCGCCGATGGCGCCACCGAGCACACCACCGACCGGACCTGCCGCCTTGTTGCCGGCCGCGGCGCCTTCCTGAACGCCCTTGACCAGACCTTGAGCATTCGCCACCGCGCCGGCCCCGAGCAACAGCGCGAGCATAGACCCCAGCGCCAGGCATCGCCGCAGATGAAGCCGCGCTGGTGCCGCCGGTTTGATCATTCTCGTCTCCATCATCGATCTGGCCTGTCAGCGAGGATCAGCCGCCAGGCGCAACTCTATCTTTTCCGCCACTTCGAGGTCCAGACGCGGCCGATTGCTGTCCACGCCCGAAAGGTCTTTCACGCGAAGCGGTTATCGAGCCTCTTGCGAAACTGAGGCGCAATTGCGCACGGCAGCGTTCGAGGCCGTTTGGCGCGAAGTGTGCGTCGCAAAAAAACACCGTGCGCTGCGCCTGCGGCCCTATCGCCTTGCCAGACGTTGCGACCTTTCCGGGCACAACATGAGTTTTGGACGCGGAGCCGTTCGGCTTTCTCGACAGACGCGATCAATCATGATCTGATCGCGCTACCAATTTGCTGCGACAGGCGTGAATTGCCCACGCGGGCCGACGGCACCAACAAGAAAATCGACAACAAGAACTCAAGAAAGAAGTCTCAGAGGAAACTCCAACAACAACACCCAAGCGAGGAAACGAGATGTCACGCAAGACACTGACGCGACGTCAATTTGTGGCTGCCACTGCAATGTCCTCCGCGGCGCTGATCTCGGCGCCCTATGTCCGGGGCGCTTACGCCGCCGGCAAGCTCTCGATCGGCTTCTGGGACCATTGGGTGCCGGGCGCCAACAAGGCCTCGACCGAGCTCGTCAACGAATGGGCGGCGAAGGAGAAGGTCGAGATTTCCATCGACTACATCACAAGCCAGGGCAAGAAGATCGAGCTCACCATCGCGGCCGAGGCGGCGGCGAAGTCAGGCCACGATGTCCTGGCGATGCCGACATGGTGGCCGCACGCCCATGCCGAACTGCTCGAGCCAGTCAATGACATCATGGAGCCGATCATCAAGCAGAACGGCGACGTGAACGGCACCGTCAAATATCTGGGACGGGCCGGCAACAAATGGCTTGCGGTGCCCGCAACAATCGGAAGCCAGATCAAGGGGCCCTGCTCCCGCATCGATCTCCTGAAGAAGTTCGCCAATATCGATATCCAGGAAATATATCCGGCCGGCAGCCAGCCCAAGGCCGACAACTGGAACATGGAGACATTCCTGAAGGCGGCCGAGGCCTGCCAAAAAGGCGGCGTGCCCTTCGGCATCGGCCTGGGCGAGACCACCGACAGCACCGACACTGCCGGCGCCATCTTCCAGTCGTTCGGCGCTGAGCTGGTCAATGCCAAGGGCGATCTCACGGTGAAGACGGACGCGGTTCGCCAGGCGCTCGAATTCTACAAGAAGCTTATCGCGGTCCTGCCGCCCGACGTCGCCGCCTGGGATGACGCCTCCAACAATAAGTGGCTGATCTCCGGCAAAGGCGCGCTGATCATGAATCCTCCGAGCGCGTGGGCGGTCGCCAAGCGCGACGCGCCGCAGGTCGCCGAGCAGTGCTGGACCCACGGCATGCCGTCCGGTCCGAAAGGCCGTTATGCGCCCTACCTGCCTTATTTCTGGGGGACCTGGAGCTTCTCCAAGAACAAGGAAGCGGCGAAGAGCCTGCTCACGCATCTGTCGCAGCCGTCATCGATCGAGAAGTTCGTGGCCGCGAGCGGCGGTTACGACCTGCCGGCCTACGCGAACATGACGACGCTGAAGACCTGGCAGGAGGAAGGGCCGCCGAAGGGCACCCTTTATCACTACCCCAATCCCCACAATCACCAGACGCTGTCGATTGCGGCCTCTCCGGCTCCGCCCAAGATCGCCCAGCAGATCTATGCGCAGGCCACGCTGACCAAGATGTGCCTCCGCTACGCGCAGGGCGAGAAGATGGAGGCGACGCTCGCTTGGGCGGAAGGTGAGTGCGAAGGCTTCATGCGAAGCTGAGACAGAGACCGGCGGCTCACGCTGGACGTGAGCCGCCCGGTCTGGCTGCCGCCACAAGCTTCAATTTCTGAAGCCGGGTCCGCCGGCTTCCGTGCGAACGATCCTGCGAGGAAGATGCATCATGGCTGATGCCGTAGTTCGGCAACCCGGCGTCGCCCGGCCTGCGAGCGCCCACAAACGTGCAAGCCTGCACAACGCCCTGAGGCGGAAATCGACCGTGGCGTTCCTGATGACGCTGCCGCTGATCCTGCTGATCACGCTGCTCGTGGTCTATCCGGCCTTCTATTCGCTGCATCTGGCAACGCTGAACAAGTCGATGCAGAAGTTTGTAGGCTTCGGCAATTTCGAGTTCCTGTTCAGGCGCGACACATTCTGGCTGGTGGTCAAGCAATCCTGCATCTTCGCCATCACGGCCGTGGTCTTCAAGGCCCTGATCGGATTCGTCGTCGCGCATTTCGTTCACAACATTCCGGCCAAGGGCCAGCGCAAATGGCGCGGCATGCTGCTCGTGCCCTGGGTGATCCCGCCCGCGATGAGCACGCTTGCCTGGCTCTGGCTGTTCGACCCGTCCTACAGCGCCTTCAATTACACACTTGCATTCTTCGGTATTGGGCCCATCCCGTGGACCGGCGACGCCGCCTGGGCGCGTTTCGCCGTGATCCTGGTCAACGTCTGGTATGGCGCGCCCTTCTTCATGATCATGTATCTGGCCGCCCTAAAATCGGTGCCCGATCAGCTCTACGAGGCCGCCGCCATCGACGGCGCCAATTGGTGGCAACGCATCTGGTATGTGACGCTGCCGATGATGCGCAACATCATCGCGATCACCACGCTGTTCTCCCTCATCGTCACCTTCGCCAATTTCGACATCGTGCGCATCCTGACCGCGGGAGGCCCGCTGGATCACACCCATATCTTTGCGACATGGGCGTTCCGGGTCGGCATCGAGGGCAGCGACATTCCGCTCGGCGCCAGCGTCTCGCTGTTCATGGTGCCGATCCTGGCGGTCGCCGCAATCTTCATCCTTCGCGACGTCAACAAACGCGGGAACGAAGCCTGATGAGCACCATGACAATCGACAAGGCCGGACCGCGCCGCAACGTCAAATACGGCAGCATGAGCCGCGACCGCGCCTGGGCGCTGCGCTGGTCCTACTTCTTCCTGGTGCTGTTTGCGATCTTCTCGCTGACGCCGCCACTCTACATGCTGATCACCTCGCTGAAGAGCAGCGCCGAGATTTCGGCGGCGACCAACCCTTGGTGGGTGTTCCATCCGACGCTGGACAACTATGCCGAGCTGCTGACGTCCAACCAGTTCCTGCGCTTCTTCTGGAACTCGGCGTGGGTCTCGATCATCGTGGTGACCCTCACCATGCTGATCAGCGTGCCGGCCGCGTTCGCGCTGGCGCGCATGAAGTTCTGGGGCTCGGCGACACTCGCCACCGGCGTATTCCTCACCTATCTCGTCCCCGACAGCCTGCTGTTCATTCCGCTATTCAAGATGTTCGCGCTGATCGGCGACTGGACGGGAGTCCAGCTGATCAACAGATGGTACGTGCTGCTCTTCATCTATCCGACGCTGACGGTCCCGTTCTGCACCTGGATCATGATCGGCTACTTCGCCTCGATCCCCAAAGAGCTCGACGAGGCCGCCATCATCGATGGAGCGTCCTGGTTTCAGACACTGACGCGGATCTTCATTCCGGTCGCGCTGCCCGGGCTGATTGCCGCCACCATCTTCGCCTTCACCGTATCCTGGGCGCAATTCCTCTATCCACTCGTGTTCACGACCTCAACGGACCAGCTCGTTCTGCCGGTCGGCATCATCACCACGCTGATCAAGGGCGACGTCTTCAATTGGGGACAGATCATGACCGGCGCGTTGCTCGGAGCCGCGCCGCCGCTCATCATCTACGCCTTCCTGATGGACTACTACATTGCCGGCCTTACCGCCGGTGCGACCAAGGGTTGAAAGCGAGGGGTTGAACTGAAATGGCCGACGTTTCCTTGCGGAAGGTAGTCAAGCGTTACGACGATGTCGAAGCCGTGCGCGGCATCGACCTCGACATCGCCGACCATGAGTTCATTGTGCTGGTCGGCCCCTCCGGCTGCGGCAAGTCGACCACGCTGCGCATGATCGCAGGCCTCGAGGACATCAGCGACGGCGACATCATGATCGGCGGCGACATCGTCAACGACGTGCCGCCGAAGGACCGCGACATCGCCATGGTGTTCCAGAACTACGCGCTCTACCCGCATATGACGGTCGCGGAGAACATGTCGTTCGGGCTGCGGCTGAAGCACTATCCCAAGGCCGAGATCAAGGCGCGGGTGACGGAAGCCGCCCGCCTCCTCGACATCACCGATCTGATCGACCGCAAGCCGAAGCAGCTCTCCGGCGGCCAGCGCCAGCGCGTCGCCATGGGCCGCGCCATCGTGCGCAATCCCAAGGTCTTCCTGTTCGACGAGCCGCTGTCCAATCTCGACGCGAAGCTCCGCGTGCAGATGCGGATCGAGATCAAGAAGGTGCACCAGAAGGTGCGCACCACGACGGTCTACGTCACCCACGACCAGGTCGAGGCGATGACGCTGGCCGATCGCGTCGTTGTCATGAACAAGGGCAAGATCGAGCAGATCGGCACGCCGAACGAGCTCTACCACAAGCCGGCGACGCGCTTCGTTGCCGGCTTCATCGGCTCGCCCGCGATGAACTTCATCCCGTGCCGGCTCGAGGATGTCGGCGGCACGCTCCAGATCCGCCTCACCGATCGTCTTGCCTTTCCGCTGCCGCCGGCCCGCGCCGCGCGCTACAACGCGCTGCCACGCACCGACAAGCTGCTGCTCGGCCTCCGTCCCGAGCATCTCACGGAGTGGCATGCGCATCTGGCGCCCGGGGTCGAGACCTTCGACACCGTGCTCGACGTCACCGAACCGATGGGCATGGAGACGCTGGTCTATTTCGGGCTCGAGGGCACGCCGGTCTGCGGCCGCGTCGATCCCAATGCCGGCGCCAAGGACGGGGCACCCATGCGCCTGGCGATGGACCTCAACAACATGCACCTGCTAAATGAGGAGACCGGCGTCGTGTTGTGACGCCGCGATCCAAGAAAAGCGAGCAGGTAGGGGAGCGATGGCGACCAACAAGAAGAAGATTTTCGTTACGCAAACTTTGTCGCAAGGGGCACGTGCCCTCCTCACCCAGCGGGACGATATTGAGCTCGTCGAGTTTCCGAACCTGATCTCGGCGAAGGATTTCGAGGCCTTGTTGAAGAGCCATGCGCCGGTCCATGGCGTGGCGCTGGGCGCCACCGCTTTCGGCGAGACCGAGCTCGAGGCGGCCGGCGACATGAAGGTGGTGACCCGCATCGGCGTCGGCTACGACGCCGTCGACGTGCCCGCCCTCTCCCGCCGCAAGGTGCCGCTGATGGTCGCCGGCAGCGCCAATTCGCCCTCGGTTGCGGAGGCGGCGCTGTTCATGATGCTGACGCTGGCCAAGCGCGCGCAGGAGCTGCATTCCTGCGTCAAGGAGGGCACCTGGGCCGACCGGCTCGGCATGCTGCCGTTCGACCTCTACGGCAAGACCGTGCTGATCATCGGCTTCGGCCGCATCGGCAGCCGCACAGCCAAGCGCTGCCTGGCGTTCGAGATGAAGGTGCAGGTCTACGATCCCTACAAGGACGCCGCCGACATCAAGGCGGCCGGATGCGAGCCGGTCACCGACCTCGATGCCGCGCTGCCTCACGCCGACTTCGTCACCATCCACTGCCCGAAGACGCCGGAGACCGTCGGCCTATTCGATGCCGACAGGATCGGCCGCATGAAGGATAGATCCTACCTCATCAATACCGCGCGCGGCGGCATCGTGAAGGAAGCGGCGCTCTATGACGCACTGACGTCCGGAAAGCTCGCCGGCGCCGGCATCGACGTGTTCGAGGTGGAGCCGCCGCCGGTCAGCAACGCGCTGTTCGCGCTACCCAACGTCATCATGGCCCCGCACGTCGCCGGCGTCACGGTCGAGGCGGTGAGCCGCATGAGCGAGCAGACCGCGCGCAATATTTTGAGCGTGCTGGACGGCGATCCCATCAGGCAAAACGTCATCAACCAGGACGTGCTGGGCTGAGATTATGAAGGTCGGCGGCGCGCTCGCCCGCCTTCGGAAGGCCAGGAAGCGTCCCATTTTGGTGCAGATCGGGCCCCAACTCAGCCTTAATCAAACGCGCGTAATGGGCTTGAAACGCGGCGGCGGTGGGACAGACTGGCCGGCGCGACGAGCTGGAGGATCGCCCCTTGTCAGAGATCGACCCGACCGACCACGCGCTGGCGACCATCGCCAGCATCCTGGAGCACCCCGAGCCCGTTCTCGTCATTCGCCAGACCGAGACCGAAATCGTGGCCGCCGGAGAGCGTGAGCACATCGCGTCGGACGAGCCGCCGATCGTGGATGAGCATCCGGTGATCGACGAGCATCCCGTGGTCGAGGAGCAGCCGCTGGCGCCGGAGCACACCGATGCCGACGGCTACAGCAAGGTTGGTCCGGGACCCATGGTCGCGATCCGTCTGAAATGGACGGTTCATCGCGGCGATGACGGCCAGTACTATGTCCACGAGACCATCGGCGAGCAATCCGCCCCCGTGGTCAGTGGTCCCATGACGAGCGAGGCCGCGGTGCGCTTCGTCGACACCCAACAAGATGAGGCGAACAGGCGCTTCGAGCTGCTGCGCAGCGAAATCGCCGGCCGCAGCTCGCTCGCCGACTACGAGCGCAAGGGCGAAGCGTAAGACCTCACTTCCTGCCGAGATAATCCTTCTTCACCAGCTCGACGCCGGCGTGGCGGAGCAGGTCGTAGGCGGTGGTGACATGAAAGAAGAATTGCGGGACGCTGAACGTCAGCAGCAGCGTCCGGCCGGTGAAGGGCAGCTCGGTGCCGTTCTTCAATTTGAAGAAGACACTCCGTTCCGCCGCCGCATCGATCTCCGCGCGCGGCAGGCTCTCGATGAACTCGATGGACGTTGCGATGCGCGCCTGCAGCCCGGCCATGTCATGCTCCAGCGCCGGCAGCGTCACCGGCTCGCACTGCGCCAGCAGGGCCGGCGCGACCGTGGCATGGCGGCAGGCCTCGCCGACCTGCTGGGCGAGGTCATACATGTTCGGCGCAAGGCGCATGCCGAGCAAAATCGCCGGATTGAACTTGCGGGCCTCGGCGTAGGCCACACCCTTATCGAGCAGCACGGACAGATTGCGCAGATAAGGCACGAACAGGCCGACCGAGGCCTCGTAGATCGAGATCGTCACTTCAAGGATTCCCTTCGATTTCTGCCTTCCGAAAAGTTGTCCGCTTTTCGGTCGACCAGTGGCTGCACATTGCCATGGAAGACGGCGCCTGCAAGAAGATCTACCCGGCCTGGTTCGATAAGGCCGTGTCCTTCCGTCGCTTTGCCTCGCCAAACTTTGGACCGGCTCCGGGCCTATTGAACCCGGAACCGCCGGGAGACGACTCACACCAACGACAGTGATCTAGATCACTTTTTGCAAGCGAGCCGGCGCGTAAGCGTCGGTGCGGGGACCACCTGTTCAGGAGACGGAAATGAGGAA
This sequence comes from Bradyrhizobium sp. BRP20, assembly GCF_020194215.1. Taxonomy (NCBI): domain Bacteria; kingdom Pseudomonadati; phylum Pseudomonadota; class Alphaproteobacteria; order Hyphomicrobiales; family Nitrobacteraceae; genus Bradyrhizobium; species Bradyrhizobium sp. BRP20. Next base: position 16,228 of record NZ_JADYVY010000037.1, read on the forward strand.
GCTGTTGGCCACGGCCGCATTCCTTTTGGCGAGCACTGCCGCGCAGGCGCAGTACACGTTTGAATATGGCGGGCGCACCATCCGCATCGATCCGGACCGCGGCACGGTGCAGATCCCCGGCGTCTACGACAACACAGGCCAGAATAAGCCCAAGAAGGCCAAGAAGAACGAGACGGCGCCGCAGCAGGCTACGGTCGACCCGCAAGCGCCGGCTGCTCCGGCCCCAGCCCCCGCTCCTGCTGCGCCGCCCGCAGCCGTGCAGGCGCCCGCGGCCGTACAAGCGCCCGCGGCCGCCGTCGCGCCGCCTCCTGCGCCGCCGGCTCCGCCGACGGCCGCGACCGCGGCCAATACACCGGCCCAAACGGCGGTTGCGCCGCCACCTGCACCACCTCCGGCTCCTGCGCCGGTCGAGCAGCAAGCCGCGCCCGCCGTGGCCCCGCAGCCACGGCCGGGG
>NZ_JADYVY010000038.1:0-16395 GCF_020194215.1 Bradyrhizobium sp. BRP20
CCCCTGTGGATCGCGCCGACGCCGGGCTCGTAACTCCGGTCGGGCTACGCCCTCCCTGCGTCACGAGCCCGGCGAAGCTCTCTCATCCTGATTGACGCTCCACTGTCACCCTGATTGCCGCGCGGCAAGCCCGCTTCGGCCCATCGGTAAGTCGTGCCATCGACCCAGATCCGATGCAGGATCACTGCGAGCTTGCGTGCCAAGGCGACCTTTGCGCGCTTCGAGCCCCTCCGCTTGGCGACGTCCATCCCCCAGTGTTTGAGTTTTGAGAACCGCGTGATGCGCGATAACAGAACGTTGGCGGCTTCATACAAGGCCGTCCGCACCGTCTCATCGCCGGCCAGCGTGATTCCGCCCGTGACGTCCTTTTCTCCCGATTGATATTTCTGTGAGCCCGAACAGCGCGCCTGCTGCCTTTGGCTTTACAATGCGATGAGGATCATCAATCGCCGATTTGTAGGTGATGGCCACCAGGGGGCCAACGCCTGGTACTGTCATAAGCCGGCGGCAGACTGCATCATCACGCACAATTGCCAGCACAGCCTTGTGTAGTCTTCCGTATTCTGCCTTTCTCCACGGCTGTCCTCCGTCTCCAGATGCTTGGGGCCTCAAGTCGTGACCCCGTTTCATCATCTATCGGGGGACAGCCACCATCATGACCCCTTGCTCCGGAGCCGGGCCCATTACCGCATCTAGTAGGTGCCTTGCATCCTTCTCGGCGCCGAGTCGCGCCCCCATTGCCAGGCGACCGTGACTGTGATGCGGCAACCAGTTCTGGTAGTTGTGCCACGGCTTTTTGCGGTGGATGTATCCTACCGCCAGCCTTCTTCCCTCCCCGAAGCTGGCGGTGGAGTTAGCGGCGCGCGTGAGTGGGGACAGCGTTTCTTCTTCTCTCAGATTGAGCGCCGAGCCACGTGGCCGCTACCTCCCAACCATGGGGCCAAAGGATGCATATATTCGAGCGGCACAAGCGCTTGAGGTGCTTGCAGCCAATCAGGCCCGGGCGGCCGATCAGCCTTTGAGCCTGGCAGATCGCCAAGTTGCGACATTTGATGCCGAGGAGGCTCGGGCAGTGTTAGGCATCCTCGACAGCGTGAAGCCCAATCTTAGGCCGAAGGATGCCCGGCGGATCGCTGCGCGCATACGCGATCTTCTAGAGGGTGAGGGCTGAGTGAGCGGCGAAGGAGTTCGACTAGGCAGCTCTCCGGCAATTCATGTCCTGTAGGGTAGCCAAAGTCATTTCGATGAAACGTCAGCTTTCTTGACCAGCACTTTAACGAGTCGACCGTTAAGAAGCCGGATTGAGCTGAGCTAGACAGTTGAGCGAGCGCCAGAGCGAGACCAACAATAGGCGCAAAAGTTCTCTGAACCAGGCGAGGATGCGACGGAGGTTGTGTCCGACGGCGGAGAGGACGACGTTGGCGGCATCGCCGGCGCGGCCCTTGAGGTAGCACCGGCCGAGGTGTCCTTCGGCTTTGAGGTGTCCGATGATGGGCTCAATGGCGGAGCGGCGGCGCAGCTCACGCTTGATGGCGCCGAAGACACCGCGCTTCTGGCCGGAGATGAAGACGCGGCGGGGATTTTGCGCGTCGTGGCCGCGGTAGCCCTTGTCGACATAGGCCCGCTCGACCGCACAGCCGGTGAGTGTCTCGGATGTGCTTGAGCAACAGCAGCCCGATCATGAAGCGGGTCTCGATCCCCGGCCTGCCGTTCTCGCTGTAGAGCGGGGCGATCTCGCTGTCGATCCAGTCCCAATCGATCTTGCCGGCAAGCAGAACCAACTCGTGCTTCATGTTGATGATCTGGTCCAGCCGTGCCCGGAACAGATCGTTCGATCCCGTCGTCTTGTGCTTCTTCGGCCGCATCGTCCCTCCGGTGCACCACACAAGCACGGTTAACAGCGGAGAGGAATCCACAAAACGAATTGCAAGGTTTGCGACCATCAAGCCTCAAATCCCTGCAATCTCAAACGCCGTCAAAACACCAAAAACAGACCGCTGCTCAATCGCTTACAGGCTTGTTCACAGCCGACTAACGATGGCCTCAAGCGCCGCGATACGGTCTTCGGCTTTCCCCAGCGCATTTGCAGCCCTGAGAAGGTCAGCCTTCACCTGTGTATTTTCACTCGCGGCTGCAAGCCGCTCCATAGCACGTTGAGCTTGATCAAGTCTGTCCTGATGACCAAGAAGGTCGACCATGATTCATTTTCTCCCATTGGTGATCTACAAGCGCGACAATACCTGATGTAGCGAGCGAGGCGTCGATGTGGAGGGCCGCGCGCCTGCCGCTACGGGCCGCCCGCCACGCGCTCGACCCATGCCGAAGAACCTACTTCCGCCGAGTGGGCTTCGATGGCCCCTTGTGATCCGGTCGCTGAGTGAGGGCGGACGCCGAAACGGTTTTGATCTCCTTGTTAGTCAGCGCGCCGGGGCTCCGAAGTCCTTTCGAAGCAATCGACCCCACGCCTTTGCCGGTACGTTCATTTTTTGCCATTGGAGTGCCTATCGGTTTCGCGACTCGGGATGAGCCGCAACCAAAGATATCACAGACAATTCTTTTCGCCTCCCGTACAATTCCGGTGCGGCGAACGCAAACGCTGAGGCTATTTAATAGACAGCTTCCGAAAATCCGTGCGACTACAGGGCTGATGCTTGTCGCCCCTGAAGGTCTGCCGATGGTCAGAACGGAAAGCCCCAATCAATCCGCGTTCACGCGCCCTCGCAGGGGATTGCGACGTGAAGACGCGGCGTTCTACGTCGGGGTGTCTCCGTCCACATTCGATAAGTGGGTTGAGGACGGCACGATGCCGAGGCCCATCAGGCGCGGCGGCATGGTCTTGTGGGACATGCGACTGATTGACCGCGCCTTCGAAGTTCTCTCGGGCGATGCGGAAGATGCGAACCCGTGGGCTAGTGTGAGCCTAACGCAGCAATAGCCTGCTTGGCGAGCAGCCTTTGCTCCGCAGCCTTCGTGTATCGTTCCAGCTCTTTCAAGCTGTCGTGGCCGTTGATGCTGGCAATCACCTTCAGTGACAACCCCAGCTCGGCAAGTCGACGGGCTGCCGCGAAGCGCAACGTGTGGGGGCTGCATTGCGTCGTGATCCCGGCCGCTTTGCCCCAGGCTGAAAACTTGCCGGTGAACGACTTGTCGCTGTAAGGCTTTCCGCGTTCAGTCAGGATGAATGCGGATTCCGACGAAGTCGCCCGGGTGTACCGATATGAAGTCGCCGGGGGATTCCGAGACGATGTCGCCCACCTTTCCGATTTGATCTCGCCCGGTGACGAGGCGTTCTGGCGGTAGTTTCTCTGGCATTTGGCGAGCCGCGTGGTCAACCTGGAATCGCGGCTTGAACTTCTTCCGTTTCTGTTTCTGTTGCGGTTCTGTGGGCATGTGGGCAACGCCTGGCGTTGTCCAAGCGAAGCGGCATGTCCACAGCGTTACGGGCTCAGGCCTTTCGGGCGGATTGCCGAGTTCGGCGCAGGCTCTCGCCGGTGAGGTCGAGCCGATGGGCATTGTGGACGAGGCGATCGAGCACGGCGTCGGCATAGGTGGGATCTCCAATGAGCACATGCCATTGGTCCATGGGGAGCTGGCTGGTGACGATGGTGGAACGGTGACCGTAGCGATCTTCGAGGATTTCTAGGAGGTCGTGACGGGCGCCGGCATCGAGCGGCTCGAGCCCCCAATCATAGAGGATCAGCAGATCGACAGGGCCGAGGCCGCGCAATAGGCGTGGATGGCGGCCGTCGCCGCGCGCGAGAGCGAGGTCATCGAACAGCCGCGGAACACGTTGATAGAGCACGGAGCGATTGTCACGGCAGGCCTTGTGGCCGAGCGCCGAGGCGAGCCAGCTCTTGCCGACGCCGGCCGGGCCGCAGATCAGCAGGTTCGCATGGTCGTCGATCCAGCGTCCCTCGACAAGCTTGGCGAACAGTGGGCGGTCGAGGCCGCGCGGGGTGCGGTAGTCAATGTCCTCGACGCACGCCTGCTGACGCAGCTTGGCGTAGCGCAGGCGGGTGGCGAGCCGCTTGTCGTGGCGCAGCGAGGCTTCGCGTTCGAGCAGCAGCGCGAGCCATTCGGCGTGACCGAGGCTATTCGCCTCGCCGGTGGCTTCGATGTCGGCGAAGGCCTCGGCCATGCCGTGGAGGCCGAGGGCGTTGAGGCGGTCGAGGGTCGGATGGGTGAGCAAGGGATGGTCTCCTAATTGTAGTAGCGCGGTCCGCGGATGTTGGCATGCAGGATCGGCGCATCGTCCGCGGAGCGCTGATGAGCGGGACGCCGATCGAGATTGTTGGCGAGGATCGACTTGACCGAGCCATAGGTGCGCGCACCGATGTCGATCGCCCGCGCAGCCGCGGCGTCCAGCCGTTCGCGCCCGTAGGAGGCGGCGAGCCTGAGGATGCCGAGGCAGGCGCGGAAGCCTTGCTCGGGGTGCGAGCGCTCGTCGAGAATGAGGTCGCACAATGCGCTGGTTGCCGGCCCGATCGCGGCGGCGTCCTGGCGGATACGCGCGATAGTCCAGCCGGCATAGCGCCGATGGCTGGAGGCCATGTGCTCCGGCACGGTGGTGTGTTTGTGATTGCCGCTCATGCGCTGATGCGCGGCGATCCGCTCGCCCTTGTGGAAGATCTCGACGGTGCGGGCGGTGAACCGCACCTCGACCTCAGCGCGGGCGAAGCGATGCGGAACGCTGTAATAATGCTTCTCCACCTCGACGTGGTAATCGAGGCTGACGCGGCGGATCCGCCACTCGGCGAGCAGGTAGGGGCTCGCCGGCAACGGCTTGAGCGCCGGCCGGTCGACCTCCTCGAGCAGCCGGCGGCGCGTCACGCCGAGCCGCCGGATCGGCCGCTCCTCGTTGAGCCTTGTGAGCAACTCGCCGATCGCCGCGTTGACCTCGGCGAGGCTGTAGAAGACGCGGTGGCGCAGGCGGCCGAGCAGCCAGCGCTCGATAATGAGGACGGCTTGCTCGACCTTGGCCTTGTCGCGCGGCTTGCGCGGCCGCGCCGGCAAGATGGCGGTGCCGTAATGCGCCGCCATCTCCGCATAGGTGCGATTGATTTGCGGGTCGTACAGGCTCGCCTTGATGACCGCGACCTTGGTGTTGTCGGGCACCAGCAGCGCCGGGACGCCACCGATCGCCGCGAAGGCGCCAACATGGGCACTGATCCAGTCGGCGAGCCCCTGCGTCCACGTCGCCTGCGCGGAGGTGAAGCTCGAGGCGCCGAGCACGGCGACGAAGATCTGCGCCGTCCTCCGCTCGCCGGTGAGGCGGTCGACCACCACCGGCACGCCGTCGCCCGCGTAGTCGACGAACAGCTTGTCGCCGGCCGCGTGCGCCTGGCGCATCGTCACCGACAGGCGTCCCTCCCAGGCGCGGTAAAGCTCGCAGAAGCGCGAGTACCGGTATCCGCCGGGCTCGGCGCCGATGTACTCCTCCCACAGGATTGACAGCGTCACGTGCTTGCGCTTGAGCTCGCGGTGCACCGCGGCCCAGTCGGGCTCGGCGATGCGGCGGTGACCCTGCCGGTTGCCGTTGCCGGTCTTGGCGAACAGACGGACCTCCAGGGCCGCGTCCGTGAGTTCGTCGGGCAACGGCCAGCTCAGGCCTGCGGCCTCGAACCGCCGGATGGTCAGCCGCACTGTCGAGGGCGCCGCGCCCACCCGCCGCGCAATCTCGCGGCTCGGCAGCCCAGCCGCCTTCATCCTGATCACATCGCGCACACGGCGCATCGCAAGCCTCTCCGTCGGCATCCAGGGTCCCCCTTCGCAAAGCCGAAAGGGGGACCCTATGGAAGCCAGAAGAGGCCTCGTCACCCGGGCGACATCATCCCGGAACGGTGGGCGACATCATCTCGGAATGGGTGGGCGACTTCAAATCGGAATGGTGGGCGAGATCATCTCGGAATGCTGGGCGACATCGAGCGGAATCCGCAAGGATGAATGCTGGCGCATCGGTTGCGATCTTGCAGGCCTTGAGCGCGGCTGCGAGTTGTGCAGCTAGTGGGATTTCCAGCTCTTTGCCGGTCTTGTTTTGTCGGACTTCGATGCTGCTGTCGTTCAGGTTATCGAGATCGAACTTGCCGCCGACCACGCTGTGAGGCCCGAGCCTGACCGCATCGCCGCGCCGTTGGCCGGTGTAGGGCAGTACGGTCATAGCGAGATGTTGCCGAGTGCCGAGGGGCCACCGCTCGAAACTCGGCTATGTTGGTTTCCGATAGCGTGTCCCAACCTTTCTTCGCGCCTTTCGGTCGACGCTTCTTTTTGATGTCCTTGGCCGGATTGTCCTTTCGGTACTTGTGGTCCTTGGCGAACGCCATGAGCAGCCGGAAGATTCGCCGCGTACTGTTCCCGGCCTCTATGCCGCCTTCAGCAGCCCGTTCGTCGACCATGCGCTTGAATGTCCTCCTCGGTGATCTTGGCGACGGGCAGGCTTCCAGCGGCCTCTTCGAGCCGGGCAAATAGGCGGGTGTAGTTGTCCTGAGTGACTTGGCCCAACTCGGGGAACTTGGATCTTTTTGTAATGCCGGATAAGGGCCGCCATACTGCCAGCGGGAACGGTTTTGACGGGCGTGCGCCGCTTGCCAGCTTTCAGGCGCGCTCGTTGCCTGTCCGGCCTTCCTGCCCTCCTCCAGGGCGGTTGCGTAGGCCCGCATAAACTCTTCCGACCAGGGCAGCCCGGGCAGGGTGGCGCGCGGTATGCCTTTCTTTCGGACGTAGTGGCGCGGATGGCCGTGGCTGTCTAAAAAGCCTTGCACATACCGTACCGGGGAAGTCGGCGGCGGTTTTGCATGCCTGAGCATGGGGGAATGCGACCGAAAGTGTCAAGGTGGCCGCTCCTAAGGTCGCAAGGTTGACAACCAGGTCAAAAAGATCAATTAAATCAAAGCCTGTTTTTGATCTTGGCGCTCCCTAGGGCCTGTTTCAACCTTGAGAGAGCATTGGTGTCAACGCTCGTTACAAGTTGAGTTCGATCGACCGGCGGATCCGAGACGATGCCGTGCGAGTCGGTTCATTTTCATTCACACCGACCGCAACCCACAGGCCGGACTAGCGGCATCTGGACAACGTGCTAGGCACGAGAATTTCGGTCGCGCTCAAGCGAGCGCAATGCACTAAATTAGCGCTCTCGTGGTAGCTATCTGGTAGCTACAACAAATCCGCAACCTTCGATGATTTCTGTAAGCATTTGACTTTGTTGGTACAGTTGGGTGGGTACCGCCGCCAGACCATTACCCGCTTGATAAACAAGACTTTTTTTGCCGCCAAGGATCGCCTTTTGTAGCAGGCTTTTGTATTCAGGAGAAGCCACGCCCCTGCCGCTCAGCGTCTGCTTCAACCGCGTCGCACGGTTGCCTCTTCTTCATCCCGCATCTCGCGCTCTATTTGGGCATTCAAACTCTTAAGCCTGTCGCGGGCCCATGAGCGCACTTGCCGCAACGGATGCTCCTTTAGTTCCTCCAACGGGTGCACGTAGGAGCGCAGATGAGCGGAAGTCGGACCACTCCATCCGCCCGTCCCCATGTTTACAGAAAGGGCATCCAGTATGTCTTTCCTCGAACCGAACTCGTTGAGCAGTGCGGAGCCAAGTTCGGTCCAATTCTTCTGACCGTCGGTTGTAACCAAAAGCGGCGCCATTTCAGCGACCATACGAGCGAAGTTCTTTGGATAAGCCTTGCACGCTGCCAAGACCACAGCTGCGCCTAATTTGAACAACGGACCTTCAACCTTGTCGTTAAAGCTAAAGGGCGACCCGAGGATGTGAACCAACTGCCAGCGATCCCTTACGTCTGCCTGTTCTATGTAGGAGGCAAACATGGGAAGCACGGTGGTCGAATACTTCACTATGACCAGCTCGGTTAGCTTTTGGAGAAGTCGATTACTCGACGACCGATTGTCCCGGGCCGCAGCGATCAACCTCTCTGCCAAAAACGTTGCGAGAGCAGGTCCGAACTTGCTGTCTAACAAGAGCATCGTCACCAAGGTCTCATAGTGATGATGGTCCATAACGTCCTGAGATTTGGCCGATGCAAACGGCGCAGCCCTCACAGCCAGGTCGATTTCCGCACGAACGGTCAAAAACTTCGTTTTATCTCCGTGCATGTACATTGACAGGAGGTCGACCGCTACCCAAGCGCCCTGTTCGCCTTGCGCAACGAGGCTGCTGATAAGGCGCTTTATTTCCGCAGTGGGCATTGGCTGAAGAACGCCACCCATTCCGAAGATGCTCAGGGTTTTAGGATCAAGGTCAGCCCTGTCGATCAAATCGACGACCAGATTGAGGCTCTCTGGAGTGAGATTTAGAGCAGCAAAGTAAGGCAGAAATTTCCTGAGAGCTGGAATGTCGGAAATACGTGTGAGCAGCGGATCGACCTCTCGACGGTCCCGGGTGAAGAGTGCATGGATCATGCCGCCGAGCAACGACTGGTTTGGCGCATGAGCCCGCTCAAGCGTCTTCGTGGCAAGGTTGATGGCATCAGAGGGCCTGTCTGTGGCTCGCAAGAATGACTGACCAAAGGCGAAACTTTGTCTGGTTTCCCCCTCACTCAACGGTCCGACCACCTTCTCAAAGATGTCCCAGTGAAGAGCGCACTCCTTTCCCAAGTCCGACGCACGCCGACTGTTCTGTTCAAAATCACGCTCTTCGCTGTCGAGGTCTCGAAAATGGTAAGGCACACTTTTGACGTAGAACATAATTCTCTCTTCGAGAGACGCGGGAAGGAGGCTGGTAAAAAGTTTAGTCACCCTCTCACGTCCGTCCGCGGTCTCTTCACCTTTCAGCCGATAGTTCAGCTGCCACGAGAGGTGTCCTAAGAGCTGTCCCCACGTCTCTTCTTTCGGCTTGAGGAACTCAATAAGCGCCTCGTAGTCAGCAAACACGGGCTCAGAGATCAGCATGCTTGCATCAATAGCCGCGAATGATTGTCGCACCTCCGCAAGCGCGTTTTTGCTGCGTCCAGCGAGAGCCCTGAGCAACCCCAGCACGCCCCGACAATACGAAAAAATCTCTGCCCACGTCTTGGGCCTGTAATCCTCGTAGGTCTTTCGCGTGCCGTGGTTCTCGGAACCAATCGTCCGAGTGCCTCCTTGTGCATCTACCGCCTTGCACAGCGCGGAGGTCAAAATCGAGACCTCTCCGTCCTCGGCATCGCCAACGAGGAACTTCAGCGTGTCCAATCTCGCGGCAAGGCTTGTACTTGTTCCCGGCAACTGAACCCGGAAGCGTTGAACGAATTCTCCGGTTGCATTGTTTGACCACGTTTCATTTTCTGCAGCAGCCAACCTTAGAAGCAATCTCATGGTTCGTAGGAAAACCGACGGCTCCCATGCGAGTGCATCGAGGGTCCAAACAAGCCAGCGTCGCCCGGGCCCAACCGTCCTCTTCAACTCCGTTAGATCAAAGGAGCCAAACTCGCGCTCCAGCGTCGACACTACGTCTTCGGGCGCAACCTCTGCCAATCTGCGAAGACAGCGCGCCCCGACATCAGTATTAAGCGCCTTCGCCGATCCGAAAGGGCCAGAAGTACCGCACAACTTTGCTGCAACCGCTCTGGCGTCGGTAAGATAGTTCAAGTCAGAAAGTCTATCGCATAGAGCTTCCTTTAACTCGTCCGGCATCGACCCTTCTAACAGAAACCTTCGCTGATCGTTTGTTGCGTAGCGCCAGAATGCTGCCGCGAGTTGCGCCGCCAGCGGACGCGGCCTGACCAGTATGGAATAGCCCCGGCGTTGAAGAATGCGGCGCTGGAAGAAATGTTCAAGCCGGGCCTCCAACTGACCAGCAGTCATCTCAAGTAAATTTTCGGCGATCCATTTGATCTGAAGATCTTTTGGCTCGACAATGCCCACTGCTTCAAAGAGGGAAATGCAGCGAAGGCAACGTAAGAGGTCCGCATCAATCGAGCCGCGTCCCCACACGAGTTTGCTGGTCAAATTCTCTGGGTCTTGAAAAGCGGCAAAATGCTCGGCTCCGCTTTTCAAACCCGCCGCTACAAGCACGGCGATAAGTGGGAAGCCGGAACAAAACTCCGTAGCACGTTCCAAGTCATCTGGAGGCAGGACAGCTCCTGAGCTTTTCAGGATCTCTTTTATTGCTTCATTTGGCGCGGCCTCAATTACAATTTCCTGGTCTTCAGGAGGCGGCTTATCGAAATCCAGATCGAGCGTAATCATGCTCAGCAGGCTGTCCGTCCGATGCACCTCTTGGCTTAATTCTCTGTGGCTGGAAGGCGGACAATCATCGACGACAAGGACTACGCGACGCCGGTTCTGGATGAAATCCCGAACCTGCTGAATTAAGGTCGGTGAATACTTTCGCGCATAAGCCACGATGGGCGTTAGGCTACAATCGGTATCACCCGACCGAAGGGCCTCGAATGCAAGCCTCGACTTCCCAAGTCCAGCATGGCCGAGGAGGCGAACAACTTCGCGAGGTTTGAGCAAAGACTGCTGTATCGCATCCAATTGTACAGTGAACGAAGGCCATGACACGAGTGAGTTCGAAAGGTCGCGGTAGTTCGACCAGTCGTCCATAGTTTGGAACGCGAAGTCGGCTGAGGCGAGACCGAGCAACTGCTTCATCCAGACAGCGACCATAGGATGCGTATTCACCCAACCGGCTATTTTGACGGGCCCGTAAACGTCGAGGTGAGCGTGGTCCACCCGCTTGTCGATTTTTCTGATGGCCGTGCGTAGCAAGTGCCGCACTTGCGTTAAGCGCGAGACCTTTGAACCTGGCTTGGGCGTCGTGAGATTGGTCTTGGAGGTTACGATGATGTACACGCCCTTTCGAGCCAAGACTTCGGCGACGGCAGGCTTCAATCGCTTCCCACTGGCTTCGACCGGTTCGCTGCACAGTTTGGCGTCGCTGAGCTTTTCGGCCTTCATCTGGAAGACTGTGAAGTAATGGTGGGTGATGCCGGGCTGGCCCGACGGTTGGCTCCACTCTACTCTGACGTCCTCGCCACCATCGGGGACGTTGATCTTGAGCGTTCCGTGTACGGCCGAAAGCGGGGCGCCCCATTTTTGTAGGTCCGCCTCAACAAGCCTTTTGATAAGCATGACGAGTTCGGTAGGCCCTAAGCGACCGACCTCGTCCTCAGAAACCTCGAACGGCTTCAAAATTCTTTTCGCCATAGATGCCCCCCCAACGCTCTATCTATCTGCGATAAGAGCCATTTCTGCAACCTGCAAGGAAGCCAAAGGTCCTCCCATGGAGACGGTTGAACGGATGCGAGCGCCACGTTTGAGCTTGTATCGAGTTTGATTGCAGCGTCCGTCGAACCGGTGCTCAACCATTTGGGTCGTCTTCCGCCTCTCCCTCGTCATCCGAAGCGTTGGGTTCGATGAGCCAAAGAGGCACTGTGAACATGCTCACATCATCGGATCGGAAGAACGCTCTTTCACCGTCCCAATCGACGAAGCTCAGACGGCGACGATCCGCGCCCATCTCTACGTTGTAAAATAGGTCTTGAAGCTGGACAGAGAGGGGCTCGGGGTCCTCTTCTTGTTCGAGCAAAGTGGTGTCTGGATCGACGTCGAACGGCAAAGGCTCGCGCTGATCTGCTAAGTAAAAGAGAACCTCAGAACTCTTCTCACGCGGTGCCTCGACTGCGATAGACGGACGGTCAAACAGCAGTTGGCAAAAAACCAAGTGCTTCAAGTTCAGCGCGTATTGCCGATCATCAGAAGGAAGCACCACGAAGCCGTCTTCCGCTTCATCGTGAAGGACCAATTGCAAGCGTTTGGCGTCAGGACCTGAGATACGAAAGTTTCCCTCGGCGCCGCCGCGCAATCTGTATTTGACCGTCCAGACCTCCGGCTCAATATCGAGGCCCGCCGCCTCCAGATCCCTACTCGTTTTCTCGTCATCGAGCGTTGCACCGCGTTTTTTCATGCGCGCAAGCGGCAGTTCAGCTGATGGAAACACCCTGCTGATCGGCTGACCAAGGGCTGCCGAAATTCTCGTAGCCAAATCGAACCGAGCGAGATGATGGCCCGCTTCGATCCTCTGGATTTGTTGTTGGCTCGTTCCGGCCGCTTCAGCGAGTTGCCGCTGGGTAAGGCCCTTAGCCCGGCGAAGCTCCTTGATCCGGTTCTCAAACATGCGCCCTTAACACTGATTGTTGTACACATACACATATATGTGTAACACAAATATGTGTCAACTCTTGATCGGCCGGCAGAATGTTCGTATCTATTTCTCAGGAATAGGATACAGTCACGAGGGGCAAGCTATGGGGAAATCTTCCAAATTCATCAAGGCATTCGCCTATTTGAGGACTTCCTCAGCCGCGAACATCGGGGAGGACAAGGACAGCGGACGTAGGCAGCTCCAAGCCATTGAAGGGTTCGCCAAGCGCGCCGGGATCGAGCTGGTGGGCACCTACCATGATGAAGCGGTGAAGGGTTCTGACCCTATCGATACGCGCCCAGGGTTTGCAGAGATGCTGGAGGCCCTTGAAGCAAACGGCACCAAGACGATCATCGTCGAGACCGCCAACCGCTTCGCGCGCGACCTGATGGTTCAAGAGGTGGGCTTCGCAATGCTGAAGGCGCGAGGCATAGATTTGATTGCCGCTGATAGCCCAACATCATTCTTGGATGACACTCCGACCGCCCGTCTGATCAGGCAGGTCCTTGGCGCCATCTCCGAGTTCGAAAAGGCAATGCTCGTGGCTAAGCTGAAGGGCGCTCGGGATCGCAAGCGGCGCTCAGGTGTCAAGGTTGAGGGGCGAAAGTCGATAGTTGAGGAACGGCCTGAGACAGTAGCGCTTGCTCGCAGCTTGGCACGCGCAAGACCAAAGGGCGGCAAGAGGTCTCTCAGGGAAATCTCAGCGGCACTGGCAGAGGCAGGGCACACCACGAAAATGGGCACGCCATATGCCCCAACCGCGATCAAGCTGATGCTCGCACGGCCTTCGGGACGTCTCGTCAGCAATACGGCCGATGGATAGGGCCGATGGAACCCGTAGGTTCTTCACACTCTTCTCAGGCGTTGCGGCACGGCGGGCAAACCTCCCCGACGAGGCTGAGGCTCCTTAAATGAGCCTCTCCGACGACACTGGATCCTAATTTGAGCCGGCAACTATCCTGATTTCAAACTGCTCGGCTTAAAGGGGCGGCCGCCGCCAAGGTCACAGCGGGAGAGTGTGCAACACGACAGAAAATGGTCGATGTCCGCTATGATCCGTTCACGACAAAACGCATGGCGCGGCGTGTTGTCGCGATGGGCCAAAGGGGACACGCGCCTTGTGAAGGCGGCCCCCTAACTGAGGCGGTCTTACTCTTTCGGCTCCTCGGGGAAGGGCTCGTAGGTCCTGCGTCCTAAGAAGGTGTCTGGCTTAGGAAGCTTGAGCGCTGCGGCTGCCTCAGCTGTTTTCTGGCGAATGCGGGCGCACTCTTCTCTTATCTCTGAAGCCAAAACGTGCAGATGCTCGTTGATAGGGGTGATGTCGGCCATGACGGCGCTCCCTTGTTATGCAGGCGGGAGCGCGATTGGTCTCTCAGCCACCGACGCCTACGGGCAGAGCCTCGGCCGGTGATATCGGTAAACTACCACAAGTCGCTTTGGTTCAAAGGTGAACGTTGATTGGCCGCCTGTGCGGGGCCGCCCGAAGAATAACTCATCTTACTCATTCGGCGTAAAGCAAGACTTCTGCCGCTAGCCTAACTACAAGATCGGCGGGGTCTGCCCCGGCGAGCGAAGCCACTCGTCCCAAAGAGCAGCGGTATCGGCCCCGCGCGCCCTCTTGAGTAGTTCTTCTCTTTCTGGACCGGGAGGATACGCACGAGCTTCCTCGCGGAGTTCACAAGCGAAATCGCTCAACCGATCTTGCAGAGTAGTGGTCTGCTTGAAACGCCGACGCTTCTTGCTCATTTGGTGTCTCCGTTTGACAAAATTATCGCGCAGAGCAAATGGCCCCGCGATAACTTTAGTTAATTGGACAAGCGCATGTGGGCGCGAGAAGCCGGCTATGGGTCATTCAGGACTGCGCCCGAGAGGTAGACATTCCTCCGATTTCCGCTATGGCTGCGAAGCAGAAGCCAATCATCCGCGATTGGTACTCGCACACGCCTCTGCGGAACTGTAGTGCCCTTGTGTAACATCAGGACTGAGGCGCTATCCTGAAATTGTAGCCGTGCTTGCCGAGCAGAGCCAAAAGATTTGGCCCGTCGATCAACGTGAGTGGCTTGTTCGCGGCCCATTCGTGCGCGTCCCGCCCAAAGTGACTTGTGGTCACGAGTATGCCCCGGTTGGCCCCTTCGTTCAGCACGGTGCCGTAAAGCTCCCTCACAGCCGCTACGTCCACCGTGTTGGAGTAGCGCTTGGCTTGCACCACGAACTTCCCACCGTGCAGCGGGTCTGAGTTGAAGATCACCGCGTCCACCCCTCTATCCCGGCTGGCTCTCGTAATCTTCACCTCTGCATTCTTGTCGGCATACTCCTTTGCCAATAGCTCACGAATGAGGTGTTCGAAATCCTGCCAGTCCATCGCTGCGAGGTTCTGCCCTTGGGCCATGCCGTCGAGCACGTCTCTCCCGGCAACAAACCTCTCGTCCTCCTTATCGAGCCGAATGGCTGGCTCAATGGGCACCACTTCGGCCACGTTGTACACGTAGGCACCCTTGAGTGCCCGGAAGGCCTCCAAGGCATCGGCCCGCTGCAGGTTGAACTCAATGATGTCCGGCTTTCGAACCGCAAGAGCCGCTACAAACGCGTCCTTCAGCCTGCCCGAGGCCGGGTCGAAGAACCGTGACCAGCAGTTAACAGCAATCCTGTCTACATCGTCCTGAAGGTCGTTCCGGGCAACGTGATGAGCAATCTGTAGCGCAATGGCTGGCACATAGCGCCGAAGGACCGCCTCGGCGTCCCGCTTGGCCGGCGCGCGCTTGCTGTCTTGTCGTACCACCGAAACGTCAGGCAGCGATGGTACGCATTGGTTGACTTGAAGCACTCGGTCTTGCTGATCGTAAAGCACTTCCCACGGATAGTCGTCCGGGACCGGCAAGGTGATGTTGCATAGCGCAAGCTCAAAGTGGCTACGCACACCATCACTGCCCCGCTGTCGAAAACGGTGATGGACCGCCCGGATGGGCTGAGTAGCCCGCTGGCAGTCCTTTTCGTAAGTCTCCTTTGTTTGCTCGTAGTCTCGCAGGACGGCGGTCTCAGCATCTCTCCACTTCAAACTCAGATCAGCGAGGTAAATCTCCATCAGATCGCGTGCTTCAAGCGCCGCCGCATACTTTGCGTGGAAGGTGGTGTGTAGCTGCCGCGCTTGCGAGTTGAGCAAGGTCACACGATGGATTTCGGCTTCGTAGGCCTTTGCCTGCAGCGGGTCCTCGGTGTCCACGTCCATTCCATTCGAAAACACAAGACGTACTGGGGTGTCCGGAGGAGCTGTGATATTCGGGAAGTCCGGCTTTGGTGCTGGCGCTTCGGCGTCCGCATACCGAAAGGCTGGCGGATCGCACGGGAAATCGCATGCGGCTGCTGCCCGACCATAGACGTTGGTCATGTCGGCACCGCTCCCCATGAGGACGTCCGCTGACGTCACGGTGACCTTACGGGGCTCGGTGTCCGACAGGGAGGCCGGATGCGGGCGGACAAGCTCGAACATATGTGCTGGGAAGTGATACCCACGAAACCGGGTATCCACCGTGCTCGGAAGAGCGGGGCGGTAGGCGCTTGCGGCCGCCACGTAGTCGTCCAGGAGAGCGAAGGCCCGACGAAATGCGTCTGGGTTGGGTATGCCGACCACTCTGACGGGGTTCTCTGCGCGGTACGACTGGCCCCGCTCGTATTCCTGCGTGGCCACGCGTTCAGCCCTCTTGCTGGCCAGAGCTTCTCGCTGGTCAGAGACAGCTTTCGAAGCAGCACCCAGACCTCTGAATAGCCCCTGAACGACCAGAAAGGCCCCGTAGCCCACGACGAGCAGCACCGCACCTGCGAGGATTAGATAGTTCATTCCCCCCAGCTTCTCCCCAGTAGGCAGAGGACTTCCGAGCGCGCACCGCCCGCTTTGTTATATTAGCGCCACAGCCGGAACTTGCGACACTTTCGACCCGAAATCTAAGGTGCGATACCGCCACAAGCCGTCTGGGAAGGCCACCGCGGGCCTTTGCACAAGCCGTCCCCGAGAAGCTGAAGGAGCCACAAGCACGTCCTAAGCCACCGCTGGGCCGAATAGGCTTACCGGGGCCACTACCAACGACGCTCCCACATAGTCATAAACTGATAAAACGTTTCCAGTGTACCTGTGTAGCCCCCTCGCCTTCTCTGCCATCATTAATCATCATCCCCTTACCTCTTCCGCCCCTGTTCCCTGTCCCCCCTCTTCTCCCTGTCCCCCCAATCTGTCACTTATACACCTCAGACCCAGCCATCGAAGGAGG
>NZ_JADYVY010000039.1:0-14399 GCF_020194215.1 Bradyrhizobium sp. BRP20
AATGATTGCCTACGCCTTCTTGCAGCACCGTCGCCTCGCACATGCGGGACGGAAAAAAAAGAATCAATGGGCCTCCGCCTCAACCAACCATGCCCGCCGTACGCCACGCCATCGTCGATCTCATTCTTCGGCCGCCATCGCAGCGAGGCCCGCACTGCAGAAGACGAATCCGTGAAAAACCACAGCACAAACCAAATCTGCCAAAGTAGTGCTAGGGCGCCGTGCACCATTTTAGTGACTAGCAGCATCCGACTGCGTGCCTTGTCCCGAGAGCGGAAAGAGGTTTCTCATGTCTAAAGCAAAGCGACTTGAAATGATCAACCCGCCACCGCCGTAGAGCTCGACTGGCCGCCATACGAGGGACTTTTCATGTTTGACAAGAAGCGCCGCCAATTTCTGCAGAGACGTTCGGGAGATAGTCTGAAATCGAGGGTCCGTCTAGGTGTACAACGGCGGAATTTTGTCGCGGCATCCGCGGCGCCCATCTTGATCGCTGGTCGCGCGTCTTGATGCGAAACGAGCCGTTCCGATCTGGCGCTTATGACCGTCTGCCTAACAATCACTAGCCAGCAGACCATCATCGCCACTTTGGAACGGGAGCAGGCAATCAAGACGCGACAGGTGCTTTGACTTCAATTCAGCCTCCCCGGCCGGTAGACTCCCACTCGGGCCCGCACTGCTTCCAAATCACGGCGAAATGCCGTTCTGGTAGATGCGATCCGCTCTGCAGGCGATGACCTTCCCGGTCAGCTTCTTCCGCTGCTTTGAGGCTGGCCGTTTCGGGCTTAGCGGCGCGTGGCAGGGACAGCGTCCGCTCCAGCGCAACCGAATGACGCCGAGTCGCGCCCGCACTGCCTACAATCCAAGGCTGATCTCCAAGTCGCCGCCACCTACCAATCAGGTGCCGAGTCACGTGCCCGCTAACTTCAACCACAGGGATGAACAGTGCACGTATTCACCGGCGCACAGCCGCCCGGCGAGATATTTCCCGATCAGCATGTCGGCTTCATGCCTCATCAACGGGTCGCGCTTGTCCGTCGATAGGTCGGTCCGAATCCCGGCGGTGACGGCTGTTGCGACCGGTTAGAAGGTGGTGGTTGCATTGGCTTGTCCGGACTAGGTGCCGAGGGCGAACCGCGAGCCTGGATCGGACGAGGCGAACGTGATCGTTGCCATTGGTCCGAAGTCCGGCAGGACGGGGCAGGGTCGCACAAGTAACGCGTCGACTGTCGGCTTTCAGACCAAGCCCGACAACTGACCCTAGAGCCCCGCTCCGAACTGCCTGCAGAACCTCCAATTCTCGACTCGGCACGGCCTTTGCTCGGTCTGGGCAGCATCACCGAATGCTCCAGATGCGGTGATGTTTAGGGGCGGGCTCGGCGCCGCGTCGCCGCTAGCGTCTGGCCCGCCCCGCCGGTTTGCTGTGGAGGCGAGGTGAATCAGATGTTCAAGTGGTGGCGATCGGATTCGCTCACGCTCGTCGCCGCCATATCGGACGAGGATACCAACGAACCGTGTAAGTAGCACAGCATCAGCGTCTCCCTGAGCGGGAAAGGAGACCGCCTGTCCACGAGTTCTTCGTTCGAGACAAGTTAGGAGCGGAAAGTGCACCCGCAGCTCGGGAGCAGCAGGCGGCAATATCGAGCCGCAAGACGTTGGAGCAAAGATGCACACTGGAATGGGAGTGTCGTACAACGTTGAAAAGGGCTGGGGCTTCATCCGGCCTGATGACGGCAACGGCAAAGATTTGTTCGTGCACATATCGGGCCTTTGCGACTGCGAAGGGGCTGATCTGGTGCCGGGCACGCGTGACATTCGATCTTCGCTTTTGTCATCGAGCGGGAAGCGTCGGCTGAGCATGCCGGCAAGCAGAAGGTGCTGATCGGCGAGGAGGTGTCGGAGCGTCTGGATGGGGAGCCGGCGAAGTTCCGTGTCATCGTCAGACACCGTCCCAAGTATGCCTTCGGCATCCCGCTGAACAATCGACTAAGGCGGGGATACGGAACTCGTCGCGGGAGCGACCAAGTGGAGGTGGGTGCACCATTCGAAGCCATAGTTGGTTACATGACGAAGCTCTCGGGGATTCTAAGTAAACGGGAACGTTGTCACTGGTGCTCGCTGGCAGTCTGATTCTCGAAACAACCTACGCTTAAGGAGCTTGAATTGTAGAGGAAGCGCCCTCCGCCCTCCCCCGGGGCTGATAAGCGGTCATCGCCCCTTGAATAACCTTTAGGTTCCTGTCGAAGCTGAAACACGCTCGATCAACTCCAGAGCGCGGCCCACGTCTTGGGGCCGACAATTCCGTCAGCCTTCAACGGATTACCACCGAAATCAAAGTGGGATGCTTGGAATGCCTTCACCGCAGTCTCAGGGTCACCGGTCCGAAGATGCCGTCGTCTGTTCCAGGATGAAGATAGTGTCGCTCAATCAACGCCCTTTGCGCGTTCTTTACTGCTTCACCTTTCGAGCCTGGCTTAATGAGTCGCCCGTTCTTTAATCGCGGGCACGGTATCAAGTGGCCGTTCCGTCATGGAGATTGCCAAGCTCCGAGGGGAGACGACGAGCTCCTGAGGATGGTCCGCCTCGTCACCCTGAAACTTAACAGGCCCAAAACGAGATGAGAGACGCCGGCGTGGCCGCACGCGAGGCGCGCGCAATCGCTCGGCGTTTCAGTCTCCACGTTTGTAGGAGCGCGACCATGCGCTGCGGCGGCAGATCGGGGAATTCTTGCGCTACCCGCTCTCGGCAATGCGCTCCTTGCGCACGGCCGTCCCGCGATCGTTCGTCCCGAGAACGGTGCCGAGTACAACGCGAAAGCTACCCGCGTCTTCCTTGTGTCGCTCAATATCGCCATCTCCCGCTCGAAGAAAGGCCGTCACTGGAGAATGGGTGCCGGGAGAGTTTCTACGACAAATTCAAGATCGACCTCGGCGATTCCGGTCCGCTTCTCTTCCCTCGGCGAGTTTGTCGCTGACATCTACAGACAGATTCACTACGACAACGATGATCGCATCCGACAGCGGAGCGGCTAGTCGTGCTCGTGGGCATGCTGGGGGCTAAAACTCGGCGTCTTACGAAACGGCTGCGGCACGTTCGTCTAAGTCACCGACAATCCGCAGTCAGTCAGATCGACCACGACGTCGCTCGCAGAGATGACACCTCTCCGATGAGTAATCGCTAGCACAGTTACATCCTCAGCCAGGGTGCGTATATGGTCCATAATGTCCCGCTCAGTACGTTCGTCGAGTGCGGAGCTCGCCTCGTCGAGAAGAAGGATCGCCGGCTGGCCATAGAGCGCGCGGGCAATAGCAACGCGCTGCCGCTCCCCGCCGGAAAGCTTCAAGCCGCGTTCTCCAACGGTCGTTTCAAATCCTTCTGGTAGCGCCTCGATCAACGGCAGAATAGCGGCTTCTTTCGAGGCACCGCGAAGGCGTGCCTCGTCGCGGGGCCGTCCTAACAAAATGTTGTCAGCTAGCGACTCATTGAGCAACATCACGTCCTGCGGTACGAGAGCAACTGCGGCATACCAATCCGCGCGATCGACGCTTGCTATATCGGTTCCATCGACGAGAATTCGGCCGTAGTCGGGCTCAATCGATTTCAGGGCAAGCTTAAAGATCGTGGACTTCCCCGATCCGGTTTTACCCACAAGAAAGGTAATCCCGCCGCGCCCGGCCTTAAACGAGACGTTGGTAACGCCGCGTCCGTTGTCGTAGGCATAACCAACGCTCTCGAAAGAGAGCTGGCCAGCGGAGGGCTTGAAATCGTGAGCATGAGATGCTTGCCGCTCTTCTGGTGCGGCCCACAGTCTACCTAAAGGGATGAGGTCGGCTCGCAACCGCGCCACGTCAGAGATCGCCCTCGCGACCGTCTCAAAGGGCATATTGAGCTGAAGCAGAAGCGTATTGAATAGCACCATACCGCCGATCGTGACCGCGCCGGCGTGATATTCAGGTATAAGAAGGAGAAGTGTGACCGCAAATTGTAGCGCGACGGCGAGGCCGAGCACGGCGATGTAAACCAGTCGGTGCAACACGTAGGCTCGCCAGTTATCACGCACCTCCCGCGCCCTTATCATAAAGCGTTCGTTCATCCAGGAGTGACTGCCGAAATGGCGCAACGCGTCCATCGCGTTCATGACGTTGCCGACGAACCGAGCATTCTCCTGTCCGGCTTCGACCGCCGCATCCAGGAACGCGCGTGCCTGACGCGTGGAACTCAAGCTCAACCCAATCGCGATTGCTCCATAAACGGCGACGATTGCAGCGATCTGGATGCAGCAGGGATGAAGACGACAATCCCAAGCTGGACCAACGTCGTCAATGCGCTGCGCCCGCGAGCGGCCGCACTCTGTATCTCCGCCGGATTGCACTCAAGAAAAAAGGCTGCGGTTTTCCTTAAGATGCGATCGAAGAAGCGAGTTGCAGCAATGAAGCCCAGGTTCTCGGCTGCCATTAAGGAGAGATACTGCAGCATGCGCTGCAATGCAGAGGCTACGCCGATCAAAACTGCATATCCTGCGAAACCCCAAGCAACCGCCGACATGTCTTCGCTGCGCGGAAGACCATCAATGAGACACGAAAATACATAGGGGCCTGCGAGGCTGCTGGCGCTGGAGATCAGCACCACCGCCGCAACGATGAGAAGCAAGCGCCGATCGGATCGCCAGTACGCATGCAGAATTTCGGAAGCCGGCGACAATACGCTGTCGTTGACCTGATCTGCGGCGGATCCAGAAAATGGGGCTTTGCTTGCACTTAGAGAGCTGACATGGCCTTGCGATCTGAATTCCATACGATCTCACGTAAAGTTGCGGCTGTGCGGTTTGCTGCCGTTCACCATTACTAGACACCAACCCAATTCTGTCCAGCACGGTCTTTCAACTGCCGACATTGGTGGGTTGTCGCCCGCCTTCTACATGAGAGACTTTCTATTGTGACTCGGCACGTTGCCGCGCCACTCTTGCTTTTACTGAAACCTCGACTTGAGACGACGAGAAGCCCGATCACCCGGAGATTGACATGAAGAGCGCAACTGCAGACACGCCTAAGCGGCCATCGCGGCCCGATACAACTGACCTCCCCTTACCGGTGCTGCCACCTCCCACAATTGAGGGAGAGAAGGCTCCTTTCCCTAACGACAGCGCTAACCAGGGCTACCTTTAAGATCATTCGTCACTCGGTTACCGCCGCTCACACGAGAGGCGGTAACGTTTAAGTCGAGGAACAAATGCTCAAGGCCACTCTGAAAATAGCCGATTTGGAAAACTTCGATCCTTTTGCCAAAGGCAGTTCGATAGAGTTTGGTGAAAGCTACATCTGGCCATTCCAACATAAGAGCCTTGAGAGCTCGTTAGTGACGAACTCTGAGCAATGGTTCTTCGTCATACGCGAGCGTCAAGGGGTGGCGGACGGGACTGGCGTCCATTCGGTCCCCATAGCCCATGCGTCCACGGATCAGTTTCGTCAGCACTACCAAGACTGCATGCACTGGCCGCTCGATTTTATCGTGATCGAGGCCGCTCGCCGGGGTCCCCGGTTGCGTGTATGAGCAGGTCATATAGGCAGCCTCCCAATTTACTTCCACGTGGAGGAACGCACTCGTACGGTTACGCTTTCCTGGGATTTCGTGGATCTTTTGGATAAATCGCGAGCGATTGATGCAGAAATTATAGCCCATCATCTATCTATGAGAACGTTCTACTCTGCGCGACAGGCCTGCGTTGGCGTTAACCTGCTGACTGCTGGCGCCACCTTGTACGTCGACAGATCGGAGACGTCATTTGAGTACGGCGCGACAACTTCATCAGCCCCTGAGCTCAATGGACGAGAGAAGAGCAATCATGCCCTTGAGTTTTCTGATACTCTTCAGGCGGTTGTTCGTTCACGGCCGACGGCCTTCTGCGCAAGCGCTGTGGAGCTGAGCGGAGGAATGGACTCCGCTTCCGTCGCAATTGCTGTTAGCAAGAGCGTAGCATCGCTGGCATGTGGCGGGATACTATTGGGCGACGGGAGTAGCCCCAAGCAGATTGACCGCCGAGCGAGCATTTTGAGCGCACTGAATTGCCGCGATCACGAAGTTGAAATGCACGCCCACATGCCTACGATTGATCTAGATCTTGACCTGAAAGGACGCTTGCCACTCATTTCAGAGTATTACCTCGAGGCGTTCGGGTCACTCTGGGATCGGTTTCGCGGTGATGGCTGCGAAATAATCTGGAGCGGCATAGGAGGAGACGAGCTTTGCGCTCGCTTCAGCAACGACGAGGAGGAACCCAAATCTCCGTCTTCACCCCACCTGGATATCGCGCTTGGACTTGCAGAAGACCTGTTGACGAAACGCGGGCTCGACGCCGCTCATTCATCCTTCCTTTTTAGCGCCCCCATCAGCGCCACTCTATCCACAACTCTGCTGGCAAGTCTTTGTCATGCTCGCCCACTCGCGACGCGAGGACTTTGGCCCATCCGCCCATTCGGCGATCCGAGATTGATTAATTTTGGAGCTAAGCTTCCGTTTGCACTTCGCTCGGGCAAGGAACTTCTCCGTTCTTATTTGCGTGAGCGCTTGGGCTCTGACGTATTTCCACGCGGTTACGCAAAGGAGACTTTCGCGCTTGTGCTGCCAAGGGCGATTGCGGCTCGTGCGGACATAATTTCATCACAGCTTGCTTCTTGCGCCTTAGCCGACTTCGGCCTGGTTTCGCAGGAGGCTGTCATGGCGCTTTTGAACAGGGTGATAACAACACACGAACTTTCCGCAACGAGCACCTTGGTTCGTTTTTTATGGGCGGAACGTTTCGTTCGGCAACTCTGTTGATTTCGCCATTATCAGCCATGGGACTTCCGCAAAGTACCGTTCATTGCAGCTACCGCTTAAGACCATTTTTCAAGGACAGCTATGTTGATCTCGGGGACCAGACCGGGCGGCGTCTTTCGCGAAATCTACGAGGTGAAGTCGAGTTGCGCGCGCACGGCGCTCTACAAGGCGATCGGGCAAGTCGCGATTCACGACGATACTCGGAATGGCGATTGCAAGCGCCTCCTTGTTCTGCCGAATGGCGAAGCCAACCCTGCAGATGCGGCAATGTGGCACGTGCTCTCACCCGTGCGGAGGTCTCCCGTGAATCGCGGCGGAACGCGGCTACCCGCGGCGGCGGGTTGGATTATCGGGCCACAACTGCACAATGGCAACAGACCGATCTGCCCGCCGGCCCAAGCCGCCTAAGCTTGCGCCCAACGCAGCCTTGCGCACTTATGTGGCGGAGAGACTTTCCGGCAGTGTTGTAGCCTCGAGCGGAGCTTGTATTGCTGGTCCCACCGTTCGGTGGAACGGCCGCCGGCATGGCCAGCGAAAGGATCGACGATGGGCCAAGGCATGGAAGTCTGAGCAGATTGCCCGACGCTTGTCGATCGACTTCCCGGACGAGGGCGGATTCAAACGGTCGTCGCAGCGCCCAATTTTTCACTCATGATATAATTCGTCAAGCGCTTCTGTCGGCGTTTTCCAGCCCAGTGTCTTCCTCGGTCGGGCATTCAGGACCCCTGCTACAGCGGATATCTCGTCGGCGCTGTGGATGCTCAGGTCTGTGCCTTTCGGGAAGTACTGCTGCAGCAAGCCGTTGGTGTTCTCGTTAGTGCCGTGTTGCCAAGGGCTTTGAGGATCGCAGAAGTAGACTTGGATACCCGCATCGATCTTGAGGCGGTCGTGCTGAGCCATTTCCGCTCCTTTGATCCCAAGTCAGCGTGCGACGTAGCTCTTCGGGCAAAGTGATGATGGTGCGCGAGATCGCGTCACGCACGGCTTCCACTCCGTGTCCCGCGAGTGCAGGTCCGTTCTTCTTACGTGGAACTTCGCCATGCCCGCCAGCCGGGGAAGGTGCAGTAGCATTGTGAAGCGCGTCGTGCGCTCGACCAACGTGCCGATCGCCGAGCTGCCAAGACCGAGAATGAGGTCTCCCTCCCAATGTCCCGGCACTGCTCGATCGGCCGCTTCAGCGGGGCGCTCACTGATCATGATCGCCGGCGAGACGAAGTTCTTGCCTCGCCTGCGTGCGCGCGCCCTGGGCACGCGCAACACGCGCCCGGTTCGCAAGCAGGCCGTCAGCTCGCTGCGTAGTACACCGCGGCCCTGTACGAAGAGAGACCTGATAAATGGCTTCGTGGCTGATGCGCATCGTCTTGTCGTCCGGGAAGTCGATCGGCAAGCGTCGGGCAATCTGCTCAGGGCTCCATGCTTTGGCCTATCGTCGATCCTTTCGCCGGCCATGCCGGCGGCCGTTCCACCGAACGGCGGGGCCCGGAATATAGGCTCCGCTCGGGGCTACAACGCCGCCGGCAAGTCTCTCCGCCGCATAAGTGCGTGTGTGTTTCGCGGGATCGTGAGCAAGGTTTTCGGAGCCTAGCACTGCTTCGGCCGACAACTCAACCGGCTTAGGGATGGGCCTCGTCGTTAACGAGGAAGCCCGATGCCTACCCAGAGATTGTCGATGCGCCGGATCAAGGAAGTTCTTCGGCTAAAACATAAGGCCTGCCGGCGCAGGCCATCGCGCGCACCCTAGACATCAGGAGCTGCGCCGGCGCAATGTGACCCGCCGCTTGCTCTGCGAGGAGTACCGCGCAGGCAATCCCGACGGTTTCGGATACACCTGGTTCTGCACGACCCTACGAGGCCTGGAAGGGACGGGCCCGGCCGTCAACGCGGCAGCCCCATCTGGGTGGCGAGCAGGTGTTCGTCGATTTCGCCGGCGACACCATCGACGTCATCGACTCCTTGACCGCGGAAGTGCAGCCGATGAAGCTGTTGGTGGCAGCGATGGGCGCTTCGAACTATACCTACGCCGAGGCCTGCGCGAGCGAGGGATTGGCCGACTGGATCCGGGCGCACGTCACCTGTTCGCCTTTCTCGGCGGGGCCCCGACGTTCGTGGTCTGCGACAACCTCAAGGCCGGTGATGAGTGAAAATCACCAGCGTGCCTTCGGCACGACTTGCGCATCTCAGCCTTCAGAAAAGCTACTGACTTGAAATGCCGAGTGGCGGCGTTATGCGGCAGGAAACGCTGCCGACAGGCTGACATCCTGATCCTCCTGAAATAGTTCATGCGCTCAGCGGCGGTCGTCATCGCACGATGCTCGTCGCCATTGATCGCGAATCGGTCCAGAGCGTCGCGCCGGCGAACGTCACGCCCGCCGAGGCGGATAGTCTCGTTCTGCAGCACGAACACGTTGCTGGCGGCCGCGGCGGCCTTAGCCTCCCGAGGGTACGGTCGATGTCCGCACCGTAGGCGAGGTCGCCAGCAACCACCATGACGTCGAAGGCCGGACGGTCTGCCGGTGCCTGGAGGTCAGCCGCGGGTGAGCTCGACATGAATGTCGGACATGGTCCAGAGCCGCACGGTCGAGAGGCCCGGCTGACGCCATCGCCTCGAATAAAGTCGTCGATGGCCGGCGCGAAAACGACCTCGTTCGAGACGCAGCGAGGGCATCGTGCTGCGTCGGATGGTAGGTGAACTCGCCTTGCTGGTCCTAGGCGCTACAGCGAAATCTGGCCATCTTAGCGCTCCTGCTGCGGCGAGGGCGGCGGCACCTCGGTCAAAGTGTCGGCGTCGCGGTCGTAAGCGCGTAGTAAACGCTGGCCTGGCCTCGCCAGCGGCGCAGCCGGCGGACGTTGTCGAAGCGCTGCCCCAAGCGGGGCGGCACTGGATCGCCGGCCGCGTGCTCTGCGCAGCGGGTTTCGAGCCACCCTTTGTTGGCATGCAGCCGGCCTTCCGCGCCGCAAATCTCGCAGGTGCAGGCGGAGCGGGCGACGGCCAGGTCAACTGCATGGCCGATCGCGGACTCGGTGGACTTCGAGGCTTCGGTGTCCCAGTCGACGAGCAGGATGCCCATCTTCTGCTTGATGCGGACGAATTCGAAGGTCTCGCCGTCGCGGAGCGCGACTTCGATCCTGCGACAGAGCCGGACCAGGATATCCTGCCACCCTCGATCGCAGTGCGGGTAGCCGAACGAGCGGCTAGGCTCCTAGGCCGTCGTGAGGAACAGACGCGGGTGCCACAGCATGAGGTCGCGGCGCCAATCCATGTCATTACTCCCCCATCTCATTACTCCCGACCTCCAGGCTGGAGGGGCGATATCGACAAGAACATCGTTCGCGCGATCGTACCGCCTGCAGGTGACCTTATGACCGACGACGCGCTGCACAATGCAGATGTCCTCCAGCCCCGGACACCTCTCGACGGCCGTGCCCTGGGCATGAGTCTCGCAGCGGATGCCATCCCCCTCCGAGCTCGATCTCGATGGTGAGGTCCGCAGCAGGTGAGCGCGCGCGGAGAATCGCGATGCACATGGCGCAGATGGGCGCGGGCCGCGCCGATACGCCGGTGGAGGGGGCGCCGCTCGATCGAGTTCGACCCGCGTGACCTCCGGATACTCGAGCCCATCACGGAGGCGGCCGCCAGCTACTAACTCGAGCTCTCGGCTCTGGAATAACATCGGCCTGCCCGCACTTCGTGCTCCCGGTGCCGCTGTCCCGATGGTCGCACCATACTCCACGATGTAGAACACCGCAGCGGGAACGTTGGCACCGAGACATCTCACCAATTTGCTCGATCGCCTCAACGAGGAGATCAGGCGGCGCACCTATGTCGTGCGAATCCTCCCCAATGCCGAGAGCTGTTTAAGGCTGGTACGGGCGCTGACCGTCGAGCGCCATGAGGCCTGGCTCGAGGACCATCGCGCGCTACGCCGGCGGCCTGACGATGCTCAGGCCCACCAAGGGGATGCACGCCCCCCTCTCCGCCGCCGTCGCTCGCTAGGGCTACGCTTTTGCGCAAGCGAGCGACGGCGGCTCCGAGGGGATGGCTCGGCCGGATCCCATGATCGATTTTGCTGAACTTGACGCACAGAACTGCCGATCCGGGCCGTCGTCGTGGTGCGGCTGCCGCTGATCGTAAGCGAGCCGAACGCCTTTCGTCTGCGGCCTGAACGTCTTTATTGTCTCCACGGCAAGCGGCCCCGTGGGCCGCTTTTCGTTTTGTGAATGGGCGCGCAGTCTCGTCAGCTTTCAGTAAGCTAGTCCCAATAATTGGTTGTTGGGTTTAGCGGGGGTGGCACGGACATTGCTGTGGTTTCCAGAGCAGTGGGGTGGAGTGTCACCTTCCGCTAAACTCACCAGCAGTGCGGATGCGGCAGGTGCTTCAACTCAGCCCCCCTGGTCGGCCGGCACCGTGTCGCGCCCACTGCTTCTAAATCACGGGCCATTCCCGGTTCTGTAAGTTACGCTCGTTCTGCGAGCGATGACCTCCCGGTCAGCTTCTGCCGCTGCTTTGAGGCTGGCCGTGTGGGGGTTAGCGGCGCGTGGCAGGGACAGCGCTTCCCCTGTGTATGCGTGGGGGTTACTTGAGCGCCGAGTCACGTGACCGCTAACTATCGGCAGTGCGGGCGGGGCAGGGACAGCGTCCGCTCCGGCGCAACCGAACGGCGCCGAGTCTCACCCGCACTGCCTGCGATCTGAGGCTGATCCCCGAGCCCCGCGAGGCTGCAACCCCGGTTCTGGTAGTTGTGCCACGGCTTTTTGCGATGAATGTATCCCACCGCCAGCTTCTTCCGCTGTTTGAGGCTGGCGCGTGGTAGGGAGAGCGCTTTTTCTCCAAGCGGGCGCCGAGCCACGTGGCCGCTAACGTTCCCGCTGTTTAGGTCGCGGCTACCACCTTGAGCGGCCTGTCGACCCGGGACCGGTATGATCCTTTAGGCCATCGATCACCTTGAGCGCCACTTCGAGTTCATCTCGAAGATGCTTCGTAATCCGCAGTCCGCTCGCAAGCTCCTCGCGGCTGATTTCCGCGCCGTGGGCGACTTTTTGTTCTAAGTCGCGTATAGCGTGGTCGATCTTTTGCAGCGAGAACGTGCCAAGCATCATCCGGCTCCGTCCACGATTAAGGGTCGGTCATCCGGCCGCGCGGGTAGGACCCACAACGTAAAAATGCGTCCATTACATGGTTGAGTAAAGCGGGTGGCGTTGGGGGAAAATCTTTTCCCATCTCGCGTCTGAGCGCCTCGAATTCGGCTAAGGTCGAAAGAGGGCACTCCGCCACCGCGTACATTTTTGTGCAGATAACTTCAACCCGGAATCGCCGAGCGGCCAGCTGCTCTTCAGTTCGCTGTGGCCCGTAGGTGTCTTCTGCCGGGGTATGGCTTGGCCTACGGGCGTAGTCCGTGAATGCTTGGATTGCCGCTACCACATCGGTCCTAGGCACGGCGGTTACTCCTATGAGCGGAGCCAGCTCGAACAGTTGCGGGCCGAGCGCTTCAATATGACATGCACGCGGGGCGCGGCAACCCACCGGTACTGGTAGGTGCTCTCCAGTTCTTCTCCACCATACAATGGTAGCACCTTGGGGAATTTGAACCTCTCGGGCGGAAAGGTGGCCAGCCCCGGTCTTCGAGGACGGGCTGGCTACCATCGCTTGCGACACCGTTTGGGCGACCCCGCACCCGGACTCGTCGCCCTAAGCCGGTTCCAGCATCTTGATCTCGCTGACATCAACTTCGCGTCGGCGTGCCACGCATCGGGGGCTGCCTGCAAACGAAGCTAGATGGCCGGGCCGTTGCCGACCGGCTTTCCAATCCGGGCGGCTTCGGACTGACCGGCTTCTTCTCCGCGAGGATGTCGTGCAGATGCTGCCTGGAATCCCAGCGCTTCTGCAATCTCGGCCTTAGACTTCCTGATGTACTGTAGAATTTCATCAAGGACGGCGCCCGGATGAGACGGGCAGCGGTTAGGATCGCGCTTAGCCTTCTGCTCTGCCATTGATGCTCTCCAGCATGTCGGAGCCCTCATGGCTTATTCGGTATTCTGCGTTCAGTGGTACTGTTCAAAGTCAACCTTGAATGCATCGCCTTAGCGACTGGCAACGACGGGTCTGTTGCCTTGGTCCTCTCCCTTCTCTGGCTTGCCGATCTCCAAGGCCGCCTCGATCAACTTGACGGCAGTCGGGAAGAGCGGGACTGTGTGCTCCGCTTTCTTGTTCTTCGTCCGTACAGCGGGAATGATCCGAGTGGGGCTTTTCCCCGTGTAGGCCGTGAAGCTCGGAACGCATCATGCTCGCGACTTCGCCCCGGCGCTGGGCTGTCAGCAATACGGACTTTCAGCGCCAAGCGCGTTCCATCCGTGATGCCCGCTTCCTCATCGTTCAGGATCGCAAAGAAGGCTTCAGTTCGTCGAGTGTTAGAACGCGGACCTTCTCGACTTCCTTGCCGCCAACGTTCTTCATGCCGTGCAGGAAATTCTCAGTCAAATCTCGCGATCGTTCGCATACCCCGCAAATGGTGGGGATATCCGCTTAAGCAATCCCGATGAGCAAGTGCTACCAAATGAGATAGGTTCGACATGTTGCCGGTTGTGGTACTTTCCGAAGCTCTTGGTCGGATCTAGACCACGCAGCGAGCTGCGATCCTGTTCAGACGGAGAGACGTTGAATGACCGCGAGAAGTCCCGAATACGAGAAACGCGAACGGAAGACCCATCCAGAGCCCGAACGGGCCGCCCAGGCTTCAGCCTCTGAAGCGGGAGGCACCACGCACGATGTTGGAGAATCAGCGAGGGCTGCATCAAGCCGTTCATTTGCGTCTCCGGAATGGAAAAAATCCCTCGAAGAGACAACAGACCTGTTCGCTGCGGCGTTGAAGGACGGGTCAAAGCTGGCTGCTTCCTCTCTGCACGCTCAGGTCAATCTTCTGAAGAATCTTGCCAATTCCAAAACTCCCTCGGACGTGATGAAGTGCCATCTGGATTTCGCGGAGCAGTTCTGGTCGAAATCGTTCAGCAAAGGCTGAGAGATAAGATCATTTAGAGCGGGCCGTCATCTGCGGCAAGCTGAGCAATTCGCCAAGCGTGAAATAGGGTCGATGGCGCTCTATTACCTCCGAGGTGAACGGACCTTTGGCAAGCCTGACAATCACCCCAGTCCAGCTTCGCTACATGCTCGACTACCCATGCGAATGCTCCTCCTCGTGAGGCTCAGTGATTCTGAGATGGAGATGGTCGAGCTCGTGATTGCGTAGTTTTCGAGCCTCAATCGCGCACGGCGTGTTGGAGAACGGGTGCGCGTCCGAAGGAAGACGATCGATTAAAAGGCCCGCTTGCCTGCTGTTCAATACGCCAGCGAAATTTCTGTGTGCTTAGCAGGTCGGATGAATGCCGCCATCGCGTACAGGCCGTGCGTGCAAGAGAATGCGCTGGGCCGTGATGGGCAGCACGTTGTCGGGGCAATTTGGCGACGCGAGCGTGAGCCTGCAGTCCGAAGTTCGGCGGGACCAACTGGGACGGACAGTGCCCCGGTCGGCCATCAGTTTTCAGACCAAAGCGAACACCTTGACCCTGTAGCCCGCCACGAAGCGCCTGCA